>CAYRXQ010000472.1:0-1501 GCA_964428115.1 uncultured Ilumatobacteraceae bacterium | reverse complement strand
CCTCGAGGTGATCGTGCGTGTGCCGGTCCGGTCGTGCGTCCAGCGGGGCATGGCGATCGACCTGGTGCTGGACCGGTCCCGGGAACACCGCTCCCAGTTCGTCTTCGCCCGGACGCGAGGCCGCGAGACGATCTTCTGGCAGAGTCCTCGGACCACGAAGCAGGCCCGACCAGCCGTGTCGGTACCGACGGCCCGAGCGGCCGGCCAGGTCCTCGAGGTGGTGGTGGATGCCCGAGAGCGCTACCCGTGGAGATTCGAGCACCAGCAGGCCACGACCCGGCGCCGAGCCCTGCCGGCCGGCGACTACGCCGTGGAGCTCGACGGCACGATCATCGCCGTCGTCGAGCGCAAGAGCCTGGCCGACCTCGTCGCGTCGCTCGTGTCGGGCAAGCTCCGCTACCAGCTCGCCGAGCTCGCTGGGGCGCCGCGCGCGGCGCTCGTGGTGGAAGACCGTTGGTCGTCGGTCTTCAAACTGGAGCGGATCCGCCCGGCCGTCGTGGCCGACGGCCTGGCCGAGGTGCAGGTCCGCTATCCGACCGTGCCGATCGTGTTCGCCGAGACCCGACAACTCGCGCAGGAGTGGACGTATCGGTTCCTCGGCGCGGCCGTCGCCCACCACCACGCCGATCTCGATGGTGCAGACCGGACCGAGCGACTCCCCGACGCCGGAGCGGTCCCCCGAGCGACGCCGACCACGGCCGAGGTGCGGGCCTGGGCGCGGGCGACCGGGCTCACGGTGCCGGATCGCGGTCGGCTGCGCCCCGAGATCCACGACGCGTGGCTCGCCGCCCATCCGGCCGGGACCGCGGAGAACGGTGCCTGACACCGGCGCGATCAGCTGCAGCGCGAGCAGCTGCAGCGTGTCTGACACCGGCTAGGGGCGGGTGAGGTGTTCGACGACGGTCAGGAGGCGGTTGACGTCGTCGTGGTCGGTGTAGCGGCTCACGCCGGCGCGCACGACGCCGCCACGGTCGGCGAGCCCGAGCTGCCCGACGACCTCGACCGCGTAGGAGTGGCCGGCCCACACGGCGACTCGTTCCTCGGCGAGCGCGGCAGCCACCTCCTGGGGTGCGCGGCCGTCGACGGTGAAGGCGACCGTGGGGGTGCGGCCCTCGCGTGACGACGGCCCCCAGACGTGCACGCCGGTCATCTGCATGAGCCCGTCGAGCAACGGCGAGAACACGGCCGCCTCGGCCGCGGCCACCGTGTCCATCCCCTCCTCGAGGAGGAACCGGGCGGCCGCCTCGACCGCGGCGATCGCCTCGAAGCTCGGCGTGCCGGTCTCGAATCGGCCGGGCCCGGTGTCGACCGCCGGGCGTACCTTGGCGACCGGGAGCGCGTCGAGCAGCTCGGGGTCGATCGCGAGCACGCCGGCGTGCGGCCCGTACCACTTGTACGGGCTCGTCGCGAGCACGTCGCAGCCGATCGACGCGATGTCGACGGGCAGGTGCGGGGTCAGGTGCACGGCGTCGATGAACACCCGCGCGCCGACCTCGTGCGC
>CAYRXQ010000471.1:0-1503 GCA_964428115.1 uncultured Ilumatobacteraceae bacterium | reverse complement strand
CCGCTCGGGGGTCAACCCGAACCGTGCGGTGTACTCGCGTAGGTCGGGCACGAGGGCCTCGTTCATGCGCTCGCGCTGCATCCGCAGCAGGTAGATCACATCGGCCTCGGGCAGGACGGCGTCGAGGTCCTCGGTGACCGGCACATCGAGGACGGGTGGCACCAGGGTCAGCGGCGCGACCACCGTCACCTCGGCGCCCAGGGTGGTGAAGGCCGCGATGTCGCTGCGGGCGACCCGGCTGTGCTTGACGTCGCCGACCACGACGATCCGCAGCCCCTCGAAGCCACGATCACGTCCGACGGCCTCACGGATCGTGGCGCAGTCGAGGAGCGCCTGGGTCGGGTGCTGGTGCCATCCGTCCCCGGCGTTGATCACCGCGGCGTCGGTCCACCGACCGATCTGCCAGGGGGCGCCGCTCGACCGGTGACGCACCACGAAGGCGTCCACGCCCATGGCCGCCAGCGTCTCGATCGTGTCGCGCAGGCTCTCGCCCTTGTTCACGCTCGAGGTGCCGACCGAGAAGGTCATGGTGTCGGCCGAGAGCCGCTTGGCGGCCGTCTCGAAGCTGAGCCGTGTCCGGGTCGAGTCCTCGAAGAAGACCATGCACACGGTGCGGCCACGTAGGGCCGGCACCTTGGGGTTCGGCCGCCGGTTGACCTCGGCCATGTGCTCGGTGAGATCGAGCAGGCGTTCGAGATCGGCGCGGTCGAGCTCGTCGATCGAGCGCAGGTGCTTCACGATCCGGTCCCGCCGGCGATGACCACGCCCGCAACGGTGGCGACCACCTGCTCGTCGAGGCTGGTCGGCAGGTTCTTGCCCACGAAGTCGGGGCGGATCGGCAGCTCCCGGTGACCCCGGTCGACCAGCACGGCGAGTTGCACGCAACCTGGTCGGCCGTACTCGCCGATCGCGTCGAGCGCGGCACGCACCGTGCGCCCGGTGAACAGCACGTCGTCGACGAGCACCACCGTCGCGCCGTCGAGGCCGTCGGGCAGCTCGCTGACCGCCCCCGGGCTGACGGGCCGCAGACCGATGTCGTCGCGGTGGAGCGAGGCGTCGACCGTGCCCACGGGGACCGGTCGGTCGATCCGGGCGATCTCGGCGCCGAGCAGCTCGGCGAGCCAGACGCCGCCACGTTGGAGGCCGACGAGCATGACGCCGTCGAGGCCCCGGTTCCGTTCGATGATCTCGTGTGCCATGCGGGTCACGGCCCGCCGCACGTCGTCAGGTCCGAGGACCTGCTTCCCACTGGACATGTCTGACGCCCGTCCGGGCCGCACGGGACCCGCTTCACGGCGGGCGTGACGGTAGCAGCCCGATCGGCGCGGCGAGCGCACTACGGTCGCGCACCATGTACGACCTGGTCATCCGCGGCGGTTCGGTGGTCGACGGATCGGGTTCGCCGGCGCGAATCGCCGACGTCGCCGTCGACGACGATCGGATCGCGGCCGTCGGCGACGATCTCGGCCCGGCACGACGGACCCTCGATGCCGAGGGGCTCCT
>CAYRXQ010000470.1:0-1506 GCA_964428115.1 uncultured Ilumatobacteraceae bacterium | reverse complement strand
CCAGACGGGTGAGGAGTCGGCCGAACGTCTCCTGGGTCGACACGGGCTTCACGCCCGGGCGCACCGCGGGCCCACCGCCGACCTGCACCGGCACCGGCGGGATCGGACGCGGCGGCAGGACGGGGTTGTTGAGCTCGCCGCCGGTCGAGGCGCACATCCGACCCTCGGGCGACCCGGGATCGAAGCGATCCCACTCGGTGTCGGCGCTCAGCCCCAGTTCGGTGCGGAACGCATCGATCTGCTCGCCGCTCAGGAGCGCGGCGTGGTTCAGCGGATCGCCCGCCATCGGGAGGCCCCACCCCTTCACCGTGTAGGCGAACACCACGCTCGGCCGATCGGTGACGGCATCGCAGGCCCGGTAGGAGTCGAGGAGCAGACCGAGGTCGTGGCCGCCGAGGTTCTGGATGAGTGGGGCCATCTCGCCGTCCGCGTAGTCGTCGAGGAACCGCCGCACGGCCGGATCGGCACCCGCACAGAACCGTTCGCGCAGTTCGGCGCCGCGGAAGGCGAACAGCGACTGGTACTCCTCGTTCTCCATCTCGTCGATGCGCCGCCGCAGCCACTCGCCGCCCTCGCGGGCGAACGCCGCCTGGAGCTGATGCCCGTACTTGGCCTCCACCACGTGCCACCCGGCCCCGTCGAAGAACTCCATCAGCTTCTTGATCTTCTGATCGGGTATGACACGGTCGAGGCTCTGGCGGTTCGCATCCACCACCCACATGACGTTCCCGAGCCCCTGCAGGGCCGGATCCGCGATCGCCTCCCAGACGTTGCCCTCGTCGAGCTCGGCGTCACCGGCGAGCGCGATGAAGCGAGCCGGGCGAGTGTCCGGGCCGGTCGTGCCGTCGAGACCGGTACCCCCGGAATCGGTTGGGTCGGAGGCGCCGGCGCCGTCGCTGCCGAGCCGGGGCCCGAAGTGGGCCTCGACGTATCGACGGGTGGCCGCAGCGAACAGGGGTGCGACCACGCCGAGGCCGACCGACCCGGTGGAGAAGTCGGCGACGTCGGGGTCCTTGGTGCGGCTCGGATAGGCCTGCAGGCCGCCGAGCTGGCGGAGTCGGGTGAGGTACGACCCGTCGAGCTCACCAGTGAGGTACTTGATGGCGTGGTACACGGGGGAGGCGTGCGGCTTGACGGCCACCTTGTCGGCGCCCGAGAGATGGCCGAACCAGAGCGAGGTCATGATCCCCGTCATCGAGGCCGACGACGCCTGGTGGCCTCCGACCTTCACCTCGCCGGCAGGCCGCTCCCGGTTGGCGTGGTCGATCATCCGGACCGCCAACCACAGGACCCGGCGCTGCACCCGGTCCATCACCTCGAGATCGATCGTCACGGCCGCCATGTTCCCATGCGCTCGCGGGTCGGGCGGTTGGAGCGCGTCGCGTCGGTGGTGCTCCCACTGCCCGTCAGCACCCCCACCCGCAGCGCGCCGGTGTCAGACACCACCTGCAGCGCGGCGAGCTGCAGCGCGGGGAGGCCTCCGGTGTCAGACACCAGCTGCAGCGC
>CAYRXQ010000469.1:0-1521 GCA_964428115.1 uncultured Ilumatobacteraceae bacterium | reverse complement strand
GGTCCCCCGCCCCTTCGGCTCCTTGCGGACGAAGAACCAGCGCCTGTCCCCGGCCAGCGCCGTTCCGACGGCCAGGTGGTCGGCTCCCAGCGTGAGCCCGCCGACGGCGTCGTAGTTGATGCCCTCGGCGATGAGCATGGCGTGGATCGTCTCGCACGCCACTCGCAGATCGGCGGCCTCGGCCAGACCGGCCTTACCGTCGACGAACACGTGGGACAGCTGGCCGGAGGCCAGCTGAATGGGTTCATCGAAATGCAGAATGGCCTTCTCGGCCAGAATCGCCTTGGTTCTCGCCACCAGCTGCTCGACCGACACGTCCCGGGACCTTCCTGCGTGGCCCCACCCCGTTGGTGCGAGCCACCCGGGAGGGTAGTTCGTCACGGCCCTCAACCCGACCGGATGGACTCACGGCCGGACAGAGCCCGATGAAGCCTTCGCCCGCCGAACCCGCTCCACGACCTCCTCGGGGGGTACCGGCCGGCCGAAGAGGTATCCCTGGGTCAGCAGGACACCCGAGGCTGCCAACGACGCCGCCTGTTCCTGGGTCTCGACGCCCTCGGCCACGAGCGGGACCCGCAGCGCCTCGGCGATCGACACGATGGCCGACATGATGGCGCACGCGTCCTGCCCGTCGTCTCGCATGCCCTGCAGCGTCAGCAACAGCGAACGGTCGACCTTGATCAGGTCGAAGGGCAGGCCGATGAGCTGCCCGAGGCTCGAGTATCCCGAGCCGAAGTCGTCGATGGCGACACGGACCCCGGCCCGACGAAGGCGCTCCAGCCGTTCGACCACCACCGTGTTCTCGCGGATCATGACGGACTCGGTCACCTCCACGACCAGTCGGGTGGGATCGACGCCGTGGGCGGCGATGCGCCCGATGAAACGGTCGACGAACATGGGATCGGCCAGCTGGCGGGTCGAGACGTTGATCGAGATTCCGGCACCATCGAGGGCCGGCTCGTCCGCCCAGGCTGCAAGCTGGGCACAGGCGCGGTCGCAGACCCAGTCGCCGATCGCGACGATCTGTCCGTTGCGTTCGGCCAGCGGGATGAACTCTCCGGGCGACACCGCACCCAGCGCAGGGCTCTCCCACCGCAGCAGGGCTTCCAACGAGAACAGGGCGCCGGTGGACATCGCCACGATCGGCTGAAACACGAGTGAGAACTCGGCGTCGAAGTCGGCATCCCGGAGGGCCCTGTTGATGGCTGCGCCCTCGGCGAACTCGCGTTCGAGACCCGAGTCGAACACGATCGTTCGACCGCCACCGAGATGCTTGGAACGGTAGAGGGCGATGTCGGCCTGACGCAGCAGCTCGGCCCCGTCGGTCTCGCCCTCGCTCAGCACGATTCCGATGCTGGTCTTCGCCACCTCGAGGTGGCCCTCGATCTCGAAGGGCTCCCTCAGTACCCCGTGGATCCGAGATGCGGCCTGGAGCACCTCGCCCTCGCCTGCCACCGACGGCAGCACGAGGGCGAACTCGTCTCCCCCGAGGCGGACGAGCGTCTCGGTCGATCGCACCAC
>CAYRXQ010000468.1:0-1540 GCA_964428115.1 uncultured Ilumatobacteraceae bacterium | reverse complement strand
GGCGTAGGCCACCTCCCGGATGAGGTCCGACACGAACTCGAACCGGCTCGGGGTCAGGGTCAGCAGCTCGGCCTCCTCCAGCTGGAACAGGGCTCGGTCCAGCCGACCCTCGTCCTCGGCCTCCCCCAGCAGCTCGCGCACGGTCCGACGGGTTCCGCTCCGGCCCAGCACCGCAGCGTGCTCCAGCACCCGCCGGGGATCGGGATCGAGCCTGTCGAGCCGCGCCGCCAGGATGCCGCGTAACGTGTCGGGAATCTGGTCCAGGCCGACCACGTCCTCGGCTTGAGGCGATCCCGCTACCGAACGGTGCTCACCGGCGGCCACGAGGCCGGCCAGCTCCTCCAGGAAGAACGGGTTGCCTCCGCTGCGACGCACCAGCTCGTCCAGCTCCTCCGACGCCACGTCGACCCCCAGCTCGGCGATCAGGCGGCGCGACGCCGTGCCGTCGAGGGGGCCCAGCTCCATGCGCAACGAGCCGAAACGCCCCTCGATCACCTCGGAGGTCTCCGACCTGCGGGCGGTGACCATCACCATCAACCGGCTGCGCACCAGCTCCGCCAGCAGATGCCGCACCAGCTCCCACACCGCCTCGCCGGCCCAGTGCATGTCCGACATCAGCAGGATCACCGGGCGCTGATGCAACTCGGATTCGATCAGACGGGTGACGGCCCGCGTCACCTCGGCCCGGTTCCGGAGGCGATCGCCGCCCCGCAGCATGGTCTCGTAGCCCAGCATGTGGAGCACCGCGATGCACATGCGTTCCCGCTCGTCGGGGGTGTCGGTTCCCACCAGGGACTCGAGCGCGGCCGCCACGATGGGACCGATGTCCTCGTCGGGGATCTCACGGGCCAGCCCGAGCAGGTGCCGGATCATCTCCGCCACCGGCCACCAGACGTTGGCCTCCCCGTAGGGCACGCACCGTCCCTCGAGCACCCGGATCTCCTCGCCGGCCAGGAGTCGGGCCGCCGCCTCCTCCACCAGCCGGGTCTTCCCCGTGCCGGCCTCGCCGAACACGGTGGCGATCTGGGCCTGCTGGAGATCGAACGCCATCCGGGCCTGGGCCTCGAGCAGTCGCAGCTCCGCCTCGCGTCCCACGAAGTGGACGGTCCGGCGGGTCCGGGCACCGGGCGGACGGACCGCACCGAGCGCCACCCACGCCGCCAGGGCCTCCCGCCGACCCTTCACCTCGACGAGGCCGAGCGAATGGTAGGAGATGGCCTCCCGGGTGGCGTTGTAGGTGGCCTCACCCACCAGCACCCGACCCGGTTCGGCCAAGGCCTGCAACCGGGCCGCCGAGTTCACCACGTCACCCATGGCCGTGTAGTCCCGGCCCGACGACGAGCTGCCGACCAGGACCTCTCCCGTGTTCACCCCGACGCGCATCCGGAACGGGGTCTGCAGCTCGCTCGCCATGGCGGCCAGGGTCTGTTGCATCTTGAGCCCGGCCCGCACCGCCCGCTCGGCATCGTCCTCGTGGGCATAGGGCGCCCCGAAGAGGGCGATGATGCCGTCACCCATCACCTTGTCGACCACTCCGCCG
>CAYRXQ010000467.1:0-1543 GCA_964428115.1 uncultured Ilumatobacteraceae bacterium | reverse complement strand
CGGTTCGGGCATGATGGATCGGTGCCGGAAGCCGTGCCACCGGTCCGCTTCGCCCGGGCCGGCACCACCGACATCGCCTACCAGATGTGGGGCGATGGCCCCGCGACGATCGTCGCCGTGCCACCACTGGCGCAGAACGTCGAGCTGGCCTGGGAGTGGCCGGCGCTCGGGCGCATGCTCGAGCGATTCGGCACGTTCGCCCGCTACGTCCACTTCGACAAGCGCGGCACCGGCGCCTCCGACCGGTCGGTCGACGTGCCCGACGTCGACCAGCGCGTCGACGACCTGCGTGCCGTGATGGACGACGCCGACATCGCGCGCAGCTACCTGTTCGGAGTGTCCGAGGGCGGACCGATGACGTTGTTGTTCGCTGCCTCGTACCCGGAGCGGGTCGAGGGCATCGTCCTCGAGAGCACCGCCGCCCGCCTCATCGACCACGACCACGCTGCGACCGCCCCCGATGTGGTCGACGCACGTACGCAGCTCCTCGAAGACTTCGCCCGGCGCTGGGGAACGCCGGAGTCGATCACGCCCGACCTCTTCGCGCCGTCCCTGGCGAGCGACCCCGAGTTCCGGCGGTGGCACCAGCGATACGAACGGCAGTCCGCCAGTCGCGACGCGGTCCTGACGCTGCTGCGCATGAACGGCCTCATGGATGCTCGCGAGGTCCTGTCGCAGATCGACGTGCCCGTGCTGCTGATCCATCGCGTCGACGACCCGATCGTCCCCATCGACCTCGCCCGCGAGACCGCAGCCGCACTGCCGAACGCCCGCCTCGTGGAGCTCCCCGGCATCGACCACTTCACCTACGCCGCCGACACCGACACCGTGCTCGACGAGATCGAACGATTCGTCACCGGTCGTCATCCGGCCCCGGCCAGCCCGATCCACCGTCCGACCGTCTCGATCACGACGCTCGGACGGTTCGCCGTGACCGTCGACGGCCACGAGATCACCGATGCCGAGTGGGGATCGCGCCGCGCCCGCCAGCTCCTCAAGCGCCTCGCACTCGCGGCCGGCTGGCCGGTGACCCGTGACGAGCTCGGTGTGCTGCTGTGGCCCGACGAGACCGACGACGAACGCTGGCGTCCGCGCCTGTCGGTGCAGCTGTCCGCGGTGCGACGGGTGCTGCGCGGCGGCATCATCGCCGATCGATCGACGATCCGCCTCGACCTCGACCACGTCGCCCTCGATCTGGCCGCGCTCGAGGCCGCGCCCACCGACGAGCAGCGCATCGAGTCCTACACCGGCGAGCTCCTGCCCGACGACCGCTACGAGGGCTGGACCGAAGCGTCTCGCACCAGGCTCCGGACTGCGTTCGTCGCCGCGGCACACCGGGTCCTCGCTGCGGCAGTCGAGGACCACGACGGCCATCGGGCCGCCGACGTCGCGTCGCGGATCCTGGTGTACGAGCCCGACGACGAGCCTGCGCACATTGCGCTGATCGCATCGCTCGCACGCGCCGGCTCCCATTCCGCTGCGGCATCCGCGTACGAGATCTACGCCACCCGCATGGCCGACCTGGGCGTGTCGGCACGACCGC
>CAYRXQ010000466.1:0-1573 GCA_964428115.1 uncultured Ilumatobacteraceae bacterium | reverse complement strand
CCGAGGCGCTCGCGGCGGTGCCGCAGCGGGCAGCCTCGCCAAACGACGTTCAGCAGCCTAGTTCGCAGCCGGTCCGAAGTTCGGGTCCGGCAGCCCGACCACGGCGTGCGCGATCAACCAGGTGTACGGCGCCGTCATCGTGTACTGGCCTGGGGCCACGGTGCCCACCATGCGGTTGCCCTGACGCACCTGCGGGATGGCGTTTGCTCCGAGGTAGACGTGCGTCTCCCTCAAGACGAAGTCTTCCCCGAGGTCGAACGCCGGCCGCGGCGCCCCGTTCTCGAAGGTAAGGCTGAAGGTGCCGACGAGCGTGCCCTTGGAGACGTCGCACTGCGCGGCGCCCGCGTACACGGGGATGGCGGCTACTGGCTGGCCGTCGATCCGGTTCGTCCAGCCCCATCGAGCGAACCCGTAGACGCTGAAGCACTGGCCGTTCTCGGCCTTGGCGTACGCCGTCTCGTAGACGAAGCACTGGACGTACACGTCGAGCGAGGCCTCGTCGCTGTCGAGGAGCGTCTTGTCGTCGCCGAACAGCTTGACGATGTTGCGGTAGCTGTGGTCGCCGCACTTCTCGGCACCGTAATCGGCCCACGCGAAGTCCCGCGTGTACGTGAACTTGCCGTCGTTCGGCGCGGTCACTTGACCCAGGTGCTCCGCGGACCCGCCATCGAAGTAGTCCTTGACGTCCACCGTGGCGTTGACCTCGGTGGTCGGGTCGCCGAAGGCCCACGCCTTCACCGCCTCGTACGGCTCGGTCTCGCCATCCACCGTCACGGTCACGGTGTTGGTGCCCGACGTCGCCTGCTCCTCGGTCAAGTTCACGGAGTAGGTGCACGTGATCGTGTCGCCGAAGCCCACCGTCAGTGGCTGCCCCGTGTAGGCCACGTCGTCGCTGACGAGCTCGATGTCCTCGAACCCGGCCACACCGAGGTCGTCGACGATGGAGGCGATGGTCTTCGTGAGTTCGTCGTTCGAGATGTTCGTGATGAGGATCTCACCAGAGACGTTGTGGTGGCTGTCGTCGTAGCCCAGGTACTCCACGTCGACCGTGTAGGTGACCGTGGCGTCGCCCGAGCCGTCGGTGAACAGGTACAGGGCCTCCGGGTCGACCGACTTGGTCACGGACCAGTCGTGCGTCCGCTTGAAGGTCGGCTCCGCGGTCTTGCTCACGGCGATCGTACGACCGACGTTGCCGGCGCACCAATCGGAGATCACGAGGCCGCCACCGGTACCCTTGTCCCCACCGAAGAGGTCGATGCGGGCGGTCAACCCAACCAACTCGAAGAACGGGGTGTAGAAGTGCCAGACGTTGGCGTTGAGCGGCTCGCCCGGCTGGTAGGTACCGGACCCGGTGCCGCCCAGCGTGAGCACTGCACCGGTCGACTCGCCCTTGGTCGAGAACACCCAATGGATCCACCCGTCGGCCGTGCGGCCCTCCTGACCCAAGTAGTCGCATCGCTCGGAGTTCAAGCCCCGGCGGGCATCCCAGGTCTCGGTGTAGGTGGCCACGCTCGCGAGCGCGATCTCGTCGGAGATCGGTGCCGCCTGCATCCCACCGCACGCAGCCAGGACC
>CAYRXQ010000465.1:0-1576 GCA_964428115.1 uncultured Ilumatobacteraceae bacterium | reverse complement strand
GATGGTGAGGAGACCAAGTCCGAGGAGGAAGACCCACTCCGACGAGATCCCGGTGGCGGGCCTGGCCAAGCGCTTCGAGGAGGTCTTCGTGCCCGGGCGATCCGAGGCGGTGGAGATCCCGCGGGGGAGCGAGGCGCTGTTCATGTTGCAGCGCATCCGCGACGAGGCCCACCGCTTCGCCAACACGTTCCACCGCGAGCGGCGCTCGAAGCGGATGACGGCGAGCGCGCTCGACGGCATCCCCGGGCTCGGTGAGGCCCGGCGCACGAAGCTGCTCAAGGAGCTCGGCGGCGTCAACGCGGTCAAGCGGGCGAGCCTCGAGGAGCTGCAGTCGCTGTCGTTCCTCCCCGACGCCGTCGCCGTAGCGATCCACGCCAAGTTCCACCCCACCTGACCCCCACCCCCGGGTCAGGTGAAGGCGGGGATGACCTCGGCGAGGAAGCGTTCGTAGGTGTCGCGTCGTGCCGCAGCGTCGCGGCCGAGGGTGAAGTCGGGGACGATGAACTCGTCGAAGCCCAGCTCGACGTACTCGCCGAGCACCTCGACCAGGCGTGCCGGGGAGCCGGCGATGGCGCGGTCACCGGGCACGGCGGCCAGCATCTTCTCGGCGCTCGCGTCGTCGTCGGTGAGGAAGACGAGGGCCTGTGCCGAGCGGTGCAGGGTGCCCGGATCGCGGCCCACGGCCTCGCAGGCGGTGTCGAGGTTGCGGGCCCGCTCGCCGGCCATCGACGGGTTGCCCCAGGTGTTCCACTCATCGGCGTGGCGCGCGGTGATGCGCTGCATGCGCTGGCCGCCCGATCCGACCAGCAGGGGGAGCCGCTCCTGCACCGGGCGCGGATTGCAGGGCGCGTCGACCACGCGGAAGTGGGCACCCTCGACCGTGGTGCGACCACCGTCGAGCATCGAGCGGATGATCCGGATCGCCTCGTCGAACCGATCGACGCGCTGCTTGGGCTCGTGCAGCTCGATGCCGAACGAGGTGTGCTCGTTGACCTGCCATCCCGCGCCGAGGCCGAGCACGAACCGGCCGTCGGACACGTGGTCGATCGACGCGGCCCGGTTGGCGAGCAGTGCGGGATGGTGGACCGAGGTCGGGGAGACGAGCGGACCCATCCGGATCCGTTCGGTCACCGCGGCGACCGCGGGCAGGATCCCCCAGACCTCGTGGGTGTCACCGTCGGAGATGCTGCCGTCCTCGGTGTTGGGCATGTAGTGGTCGGCGAACCAGTAGCCGTACCAGCCGGTCGCGTCGGCCCATCGGGCCAGGTCGAGGAGCTCGGACACCGGTCGCTCGGGTGAGGGCCAGACGGAGAAGCGCATCCCCCGACCCTACCCACCGCTCGCGCCCGCCCGGGGAGGGGAGGGGAGGCGGACGTGTGGTGGGGCCGTAGCCTCGCCCGGGTGACCCGTGATCCGTCGCGCGACCTCTGGGAGACCCACGCCGACTGGTGGATCGAGGGGTTCACCGACGGCGCCGACCCCGAGTACACCGAGCAGATCCTGCCGCTGGTGGCCGCCGACATGGATGGGTACGGCACGGTGCTCGACGTCGGGTGTGGCGACGGGCAGATCGCCC
>CAYRXQ010000464.1:0-1576 GCA_964428115.1 uncultured Ilumatobacteraceae bacterium | reverse complement strand
CGGCGCGCAGCGTGTCGAGGAGCAGATCGGTGCCGATGCGAACCAGCTCGGCGCGCAGGTCGTCACCCGTGGTCACGGACGTGATCGGCACCTCGACCCGGGCGTGCACGCCACCGGTGTCGAGACCCTCCTCCACGTCCATCACGCACACGCCGGTCACCTCGTCGCCGGCCAGCAGGGCCCGCTCGACGGGTGCCGCACCACGCCAGCGCGGCAGCAGCGAGAAGTGGAGGTTGATCATGGGCACCGCGGCGAGCACGTGCGGCTTGATGATCCGACCGAAGGCGACCACCACGCCGAGCTCGGCTCCGGCGGCGATGACGTCGTCGACCTCATGGGTCACCGGGATGCCCAGCTCGAGGGCCGCGGCCTTGACCGGGCTCGGCGACACCGCGCTCCCCCGCCCACGGCGTCGGTCGGCGCGGGTGACGACCAGGGCGATCTCGTGACCGTCGGCGACGAGGGCGCGCAGTGGCGGCACCGCCATCTCGGGGGTGCCCAGGTAGACGAGCTTCACGAGAGGCGGAGCCGGCGCCGCTTGGGTGCCGCGCTCTCGGCCTGTTCGGTGATGCGCCGGTACTCGGCGAGGGCTTCCTTGCGCTGCTCGGGCGTCATGCGGTCGAACATGAGCACACCGTGCAGGTGGTCGAGCTCGTGCTGGTACATGCGGGCCTCGAGCTCGTCGGCCTCGTACTCCACGGTGTTGCCGTCGAGGTCGATGCCGCGGAGCAGGACCTGCTTGGGGCGGACGATCTCGACGTAGAGCCCGGGGATCGAGAGGCACCCCTCGTCGTAGACCCACTCACCGCTCGACTCGACGATCTCGGGGTTGAGCACGACCATCGGCTGCTCGTCGAGGTCCCAGATGAAGATCTGCTTCTGCACGCCGATCTGCGGGGCGGCGAGTGCGATGCCCGAGTCGCTGGTGTAGAGGGTCTCGAACATGTCGTCGACGAGCCGCACGAGCTTGCCGTCGATGTCGGTGACGGCCGATGCCTCGGACTTCAGCACCGGATCGCCGAAGGTGCGGATGGAGTACGACATGCGTGCCAGGCTACCGACGGCCCCGCAGGGCTCCGACCTGCCCCTTCCCCATGAACGACGAGACCCACGCGCATTACTTCGACGAGCGGCCCGACGTTCCGTCGGACGAGCGCGTGGTCGAGGTGCTCCTGCCCGACGTGTCGTTCCGCCTGGTGACCGATGCCGGGGTGTTCAGCCACGGGCGGCTCGATCGTGGCACGGCGCTGCTCCTGCACGAGGCGCCGTTGCCGCCGGCGACCGGTGACCTGCTCGATCTGGGCTGCGGGGCCGGTCCGATCGCGATCACGATGGCGTTGCGGGCGCCGGGGGCGACCGTGTGGGCAGTCGACGTGAACGCCCGGGCTCGGGCACTGTGCGAGCGGAACGCTGCGGCGGCAGGCGTGACGAACCTGCGGGTCTGCCACCCCGACGAGGTCGACGACGAGCTGCGCTTCGCTGCGATCTGGTCGAATCCACCGATCCGGATCGGCAAGGCCGCGCTCCACGAGCTGCTGATGCGCTGGCTCGGCCGGCTGATGCCCGACGGCGAGGC
>CAYRXQ010000463.1:0-1578 GCA_964428115.1 uncultured Ilumatobacteraceae bacterium | reverse complement strand
CGCAACCGCTGGAAGGGCGTCAAGCCCCAGACCCGCGGTGTCGCGATGAACCCGGTCGACCACCCCCTCGGTGGTGGCGAAGGCCGCACGTCGTCCGGCCGTCTCGCCGTGGGGTAAGCCCGAAGGTCGCACCCGCGACAAGAACAAGCCGTCGCAGCGGCTCATCGTCCGTCGTCGCCGCACCGGCAAGGGTCGCCGGTAAGGAGCATCACCCATGTCACGCAGTCTCAAGAAGGGTCCGTTCGTCGACGAGCACCTGCTCAAGAAGGTCGATGAGCAGAACGCCGCCGGCGAGCGCAAGGTCATCAAGACCTGGTCCCGCCGTTCCACCATCATCCCCGACATGGTCGGCCACACCATCGCCGTCCACGACGGCCGCAAGCACGTACCCGTGTACGTGACCGAGTCGATGGTCGGCCACAAGCTCGGTGAGTTCAGCCCGACCCGGACGTTCAAGTACCACGCCGGGCAGGAGAAGGGCGCGAAGGGTCGACGCTGATGACCGGTCCGAAGCTCAACGAAGGGGCCACCGTGGCCGGCGAGCGCGCCGGCACCAAGGCCACCGCCAAGTACGTGCGTGCCTCGGCCTCCAAGGCCCGGGTCGTGCTGAACCTCATCCGCGGACTCGACGTGCGTCGGGCCGACGAGGTCCTCCAGTTCACCGATCGCAGCATCGCCAAGGACATCCGCAAGGTCCTCGCGAGCGCTGTGGCCAACGCCATCCACAACGACGAGCAGGACGCCGACGAGCTCTACGTCATCGCCTGCTTCGCCGATGAGGGGCCGACGCTGCGCCGCTTCAAGCCGCGTGCCCGTGGCCGGGCCACCCGCATCCGCAAGCGCACCTGCCACATCACCGTGGTGGTGGCCCGCATGAGCGACGACCGTCTGGCCGTCACCCAGGCACGTGCCGAGCGCAGCACCGGCCGCGGCGGACGCCCGCAGTCCTCGGCAGCCAGCCGTCGTGCCCGCGTCGAGCGGAGCCGTCAGCGTGCCCAGGGTGCCGGGTCGACGACCACCGAGGAGACCGCCGCCGAGGCGACGGCCACCGAGGAGCTCGCCGACGACGAGATCGTGATCGCCGACGACGCGGTCGTGACCGACGAGGTCGTGGCCGACGAGACCGTCGAGACGCCCGCCGAGGACGTCGAGGCGACCGAGGTCGAGGTGACCGAGGCGGCCGACACTGCGGCAGCCGAGGCCGACGACGACGAAGCGGACGACGAGAAGGGGCGCCAGTAATGGGCCAGAAGATCAATCCGTACGGCTTCCGCCTCGGCGTGACCACCGACTGGAAGAGCCGCTGGTTCAGCGAGCGCCAGTACCAGCAGTACCTCACCGAGGACTGGAAGATCCGTGAGTCGATCATGGAGCGCCTCGAGTCGGCTGCCATCAGCCGCATCGAGATCGAGCGCACCCGTGACAAGGTCCGCGTCGACGTCCACACCGCCCGTCCGGGCATCGTGATCGGTCGTCGTGGCGCCCAGGCCGACGAGCTCCGGACGATGATCACCAAGATCACCGGCAACCCGAAGATCCAGCTCAACATCGTCGAGATCAAGAACCCCGAACTCGACG
>CAYRXQ010000462.1:1248-1584 GCA_964428115.1 uncultured Ilumatobacteraceae bacterium | reverse complement strand
AAGGTGGCCATCCTGCAGGAGGCCGACGCGATCGTGCGCGAGGAGATCGCCTGGGCCGGGCTCGAGCGCGAGATCTGGCAGGCGTTCGCCGTCCTTCCCGACATCCGATCGGTCGGGGTGATGGGCGACGAGCGCACGTACGGCCACCCGATCATCATCCGCGCGGTCACGAGCGACGATGCGATGACGGCCGACTGGGCGCGCTTGCCCTACGACCTGCTCGAGAAGATGTCGAGCCGGATCATCAACGAGGTGGCCGGCATCAACCGGGTCGCGTACGACATCACGTCGAAGCCGCCCGGGACGATCGAGTGGGAGTGAGCCGCCCGCCGGCCC
>CAYRXQ010000462.1:777-1238 GCA_964428115.1 uncultured Ilumatobacteraceae bacterium | reverse complement strand
ACCGTCACCCGCTCGCAACACGTTCGTCATGATCGGTAGAGTGTCCCCCGTCCCATGAAGCAGTCCGTCCGAGTCCTCCTGGTCGGCGGTGCGCTGGCGCTGCTGGCGCCACTGTCGCTGCCCGAGATCGCCGTCGCGGTCACCGTCGACGACCAGCGCCGTGAAGTCGAGCGCATCGTCGACGAGCTCGAGCGGCTCGAGGAGCGCTCCGACATCCTCACCGAGGACTACGTCGTCGCCATCGACACGAAGAACCAGCTCGACGTCGAGATCGCCGCGGCCGAGGTGAGCGTGGCGGCCAAGGAGGCCGAGCTCGCCGAGCTGCGCGGCGATCTGGCCGACGTGGCCGTGCGTGCGTTCACCGGCTCGGGCACCGACGTGCTCGGCCCCCTCTTCTCCGACGCCGCCTCGTACAACGACGCCCTGCAGCGTGACCAGTACTCCCGAGTGGCGCTCAGCAT
>CAYRXQ010000462.1:0-732 GCA_964428115.1 uncultured Ilumatobacteraceae bacterium | reverse complement strand
GGCACGGCGACCACCGACGATCTCGACGAGCTCGTCCGCGAGCTCGATGCCGAGCGACGCGACCTCGAGGCCAAGCGTGCCGAGGCCGAGGCCCTCGCCGCCCAGATCGCAGGTGCACAGGCCGAGACCGACGCCCTGCGCGCCGAGTACATCGCGAGTCGGGCCGAGGCCGAGGCTCGCCTCGGCGAGCTGATCGTCGCCGAGGAGCAGCGCCGTGCCGAAGAGGCCTACCGTCGGATCCAGGCCGAAGCTGCGGCCGCGGCTGCAGCAGCCGCGACCGCCAGCGCCACCTCCTCGGGCGGTGGCACCTCGACCGGTGGTGGCACCTCGTCGGGTGGTGGCACCTCGACCGGTGGCGGCACCACCTCGGGCGGCGACACGTCGGGTGGTTCCGCCAACGAGAGCGCACCCGCCCCGCCGCCCCCGGCACCGACCTACCCCGCTCCGTCGTCGCTGTCGCAGGTGGCGATCAACGCGGCCATGTCGCAGCTCGGTGTGCCCTACCGGTACGCCACCTCGCTGCCGGGCGTGTCGTTCGACTGCTCGGGGCTCACGCATTACGCGTGGGGCCAGGCCGGCGTCTACCTGCCGCGCAACTCCCGAGCACAGGCAGCCGCACTGCCGCGCGTGCCGATCGCGGCGGCGCAGCCCGGCGATCTGATCTTCTACTACAGCCCGATCAGCCACGTCGGCATCTACCTCGGCGGTGGGCAGCTCGTCCACGCGCCCAAC
>CAYRXQ010000461.1:0-1587 GCA_964428115.1 uncultured Ilumatobacteraceae bacterium | reverse complement strand
TCGCTCAGGGCAGGCCGCCGCGCAGGCTCGCCACGGTGCCGAGCAGCGCGGGGACGATGGCGAGCAGGACGAAGGCGGGGAGCACGCAGCACACCAATGGGAACGAGAGGCGCACGGGCAGGGTGCGGGCGTGCTCGGCGGCGAGGCGTCGGCGCGTGGCCCGGGCGTCGAGGGCGAGCCGATCGAGGACGGGGGCGAGGGGGAGCCCGTAGCGGTCGGCGGTGGCGATGCCGTCGGCGATCTCGTGCCCCGCCGGGCCGAGGTGCTCGCCGAGTGCATCGAGGGCATCGGCGAGCCGCTGGCCGCGGTCGAGGCGGTGCGCCACCTGCTCGAACGCCGGGCGGACGATGGCGGGCAGGTGGGGCACGGCGCGGCGCACGGCATCGGCGGGGACGACACCCGCCTGCACGGTGAGCACCAGCACTTCCACGGCGTCGGGGATCGCGGCCTCGACCTGCGAGCGCCGCACCCGTCGCCGCGCACGTCGTCGCAGTGTCACCACGGGTGCCAGCGCTGCGCCGAGTAGCAGGGTGCCGACCGGCCCGATCACGGCGGCCGTCGCGACGATCCCGAGTGCGGCCGCCGGCAGCATCCAACCCGGTCGACCAGGTCGACCACGTCGACCACGTCGACCAGCGCGCCCACCTCGTCGCCGGTCGGCCGCCGTGTCGGGCCGGCTCATGGGCCGCCGCCCACGATGCGTCGCATCCACCACCAGCCGAGCCCGTCGAGGGTGACGCCGAGCGCGATCACGCCGAGCCCGATCGGGGCCGTGCTGGCGGCACGGATCTCGGGGTCGAGGGTCAAGAGGAGCGCGCCCGTGCCCACCGGGAGCACGGTGAGCACGATGGCCGACAGGCGGGCCTGGGCGGCGTGGACTCGCCGTTCGGCGGCGTCGGCGTGGCGTTGGCGCAGGACCGTGGCCGTGCGATCGAGGGCCTCGGCGCCCGACCCACCCAGCTCGGCCGTGGCCGTGAGCACGGAGCGGACCATGGCCAGGCCCGCCGTGGTGACCGAGGTCGTGGCGATCGCGTGGGCGACGGTGGCACCTCGGTCGAGGGCCAGGTGGATCGGGGCGAGCACCTGGGCCAGGGCGCGGTCGGTGCCGACCGGGGCGGCGTGCACGGCGGTGCGCAGGGAGTCGCCCGACCGCAGCGCTCGCGCCACCCGCTCGCACCACGCAGCGAGCTCGGCGTCGCCAGGTGGTCGGTCGGTCGGCCTCATTCGGGTCGTGAACCACGCAACGGGTCCCCCCGTCGGTCGTCGCCATCCACCGCGCAGCCATCCGACGGTCGCCGCCCTCGGGCGGCCGCGGGCCCCGGGGATCTGACGTCGCACGGGCAGGAGGTGCCCGCTCGCCGCCGTGCCGAGCGCCAGGACCACCAGCGCGGCGAGCAGTGGCACGGCCACGACGGCGCTCACGCCCGGCCCCGGGTCGGTCGGGCGAGGACGCGTCCGTCGATCGCGAGCGGACGGACCGCCGGCGGGCCGCCGTCCTCGATCCCGTGATGGAGCACGACCTCTGCGACCTCGCTCACGAAGCGCTCCCGGCCCCGCCGCTCGACCCGGATCACGACGTCGATCGAG
>CAYRXQ010000460.1:0-1589 GCA_964428115.1 uncultured Ilumatobacteraceae bacterium | reverse complement strand
CCCCGCCACCCCGGACTCGCGACCTCACCCCGGGTTCCTCACCGCGCCGGACACCAGGACCGGTCCCCGTGATCGGCGCCACGCCGGGGTTGCGGCCGGGGTCGGAGAGCACGCCCGGGCTCGGCGCAGCCGCTGCGATCGGAGCGGGTGGATCGGCGGCCGCCGACGGTGCGGCCGGCGCCACGCCGGGACTGGGCGGGTCGGGCCCGACGGTGTCGGGGACGTTGCCGGTCGACCATCCGACGCCGGCCTCGGCATCCACGTCCTCATCGGCCTCGTCCAACTCGATGCCGATCGCCAGCACGCCGCCCGCCACGACGACCCGTCTGCGCCCGGCCGTGCTCGTCGCCGGGGTGGTCGTGGTGGCAGCGATCATCGCCGGGGTGGCGTTGATCGTGGCCTCGCGGGGCGGCGACGGGAACGCCGCCGGGAACGAGGGCCGCGTCCTGCCCGCCGAGCTGTCGGCCAAGGCGTCGGTGTCGGCCGGGCTGCCGAGCAAGGCGCCCGTCGACGACGTCGCCCTCGACACCACGTGGGAGATCGTCGGTACGGAGGGCGTGCGTGGCTTCACGACGCTGTCGAACACGGGTGACGAGCCGATCGTGGTGGCCCACGACGAGATCATTCCGAAGGAGCTCGTGGCCGACGTTGCCGACCTGCTGGCCGATCCGCCGTGGGTCGAGGTGGTGGATCCCGATCCGATCGTCCGGTTCTGCCTGCGCCTCGAGCCGGGTGACGAGGTGGAGATCACGTGGTGGTCGTTGCTGCCGGCGATGGGTCTCGATGAGGCCGATCTCGATGAGCTGGCAACCGCGTGGTCGTCGACCTACGACGATCATGACGCCCCGGATCCGGTGGAGTCGTGCGAGGACCTCTACGAGGACGACGAGATCGCCGAGATCGCTGCAGCTGCCGACGGGGCGACGACGACCGAGTCGCCCGACACCACCGAGACGACCGAGACCACCGACGCCGAGGACGCCAGCTCCTCGGTGCCGAGCGGCACCGAGTTCCCCGACGCCGACGGCGACGGGGTGGCCGACGAGTTCGACGCGATCGACGACCGGTTCGTCACGACGACGACCTCGAGGGTGATCACGACCACGGCGACCACCCGCCCGGCGCCGACTCCGGTCCAGACCACGGCGGCGCCGCGTCCGGTCACGACGACCACCGTGCCGCGCACCACCACGACCACTCGCCCGCCGGCGACCACCACGACTCGCCCCCCGACGACCACCGCCGCGCCGACCACCACGGCCGCGCCGCCTCCCCCGCCGCCGACGACCGCTGCGTCGTCGAACATCACGCTCCCCAACTTCCTCGGCGGTTCTCGCGACGCAGCACGGGCCTGGATCGACGGGAACGGGTTGATCTACACCCAGCTCGTGACCGGCAGCACTCAGCCGGCCCCGTCGCAATTCACCGTGGTCGGCCAGTCGCCGTCAGGCGGCTCGTCGGTCCCCCGGGGCACCCGCGTCTACATCACCTCGTACGACGCCGCCTACTGCCCACCCTCCGGCGCACCGCCCGACTGCGTCTGACCCGTTCGGGCGTCGACCCTCAGCGCCAGAGCCGGTCGACGGGGA
>CAYRXQ010000459.1:0-1601 GCA_964428115.1 uncultured Ilumatobacteraceae bacterium | reverse complement strand
TCCTGCTCGCGGCCTACGACGAGGACGTGGTCAACGACGAGACGCGCACCGTGCTGCGCCTCCACCCGCGCCTCGCCCCCTACAAGGTGGCCGTGCTGCCGCTGTCGAAGAAGGACACGCTGACGCCGCTCGCGCACGAGGTGCGCCGGATGCTGGCCGACCGCTACATGGTCGACTACGACGAGACCCAGGCCATCGGGCGCCGGTACCGCCGCCAGGACGAGATCGGCACCCCGCTGTGCGTCACCGTCGACTTCGACTCCCTCGAGGACGGCGCGGTCACGATCCGCGACCGCGACACCACCGAGCAGGTCCGTGTCCCGATCGACGCGCTGCTCGGCGAGGTCGCCGACCGCCTCGGGTTCTGACCCTGCAGCACCGTCGCGTGCGGTGCGCCCCGGTCGGGGTGCACCGCAGTGTCGACGGCTACCGTCGGCGCCCATGAGCCAGATCGCCGTCATCGCCAAGATCCCCTGCAAGCCCGGTAGCCGCGACCAGGTGGTCGCCGCATTGCAACCCATGCTCGACCACGTCGAGTCCGAGGACGGCACGCTCGTGTACGTGCTGCACACCGATGCCAAGGACCCCGACCTGGTGTGGTTCTACGAGCGCTACACCGACGGTGACGCCCTCGGCGCGCACTCGACCAGCGACGTGATGAAGTCGCTGGGCGGCGCGATCGGCGCCCACCTGGCCGGTGCGCCCGAGCTGATCATGTTGACCCCGGTCGGTGGCAAGGGGCTCTGAGCCGTCGGTGGCGACCTACCTCGACCGGATCCTCGACCGTCATCGCGAGCTGGCGCGGGCCGACGCCCGCGCCACCGATCGATTGGTGGAGGAGTGTCGTGGGCTGCCCGCGACCCGGGGCTTCCGGGTCGCGCTCGCCGGCCGCGAGCACCTGGCCGTGATCAGCGAGATCAAGCGTCGGTCGCCCTCCAAGGGTGACCTGTTCGCCGATCTCGATCCGGCGACCCTCGCGGCCACCTACGAGCGCGGTGGCGCCGCCTGCCTGTCGGTGCTCACCGACGCCGAGCACTTCGGCGGATCGGTCGAGGATCTCCGTGCTGCCCGGGCCGCGTGTTCGTTGCCCGTGCTGCGCAAAGACTTCACCGTCTCGGCCAACGACGTCGTCGACGCCCGGCTGATGGGTGCCGACTGCGTGCTCCTGATCGCAGCCGCGCTCGAGCCCGACGAGCTCGCCGACTTCCATGCGCTCGCGGTGTCGATCGGGCTCGACGTGCTCGTCGAGATCCACGACGAGACCGAGCTGGAGCACGCCCTGACCGCCGGCGCATCGCTGGTGGGGGTCAACCAGCGCGACCTCGTGTCGTTCCAGGTCGACCACGAGCGCGCCCTGCGCATGGCGGGTGTGATCCCCGAGGGCGCCGTCAAGGTCGCCGAGTCCGGCGTGCGCGGCGCCGCGGATGCCGCCGCGCTCCACGCAGCCGGCTACCACGCCGTGCTGGTCGGGGAGACGCTCGTGACCTCACCCGACCCGGCGGCCACCATCGCCGAGCTCGTGGCCGGTCGAGCCCCGGGCTGAAACGATCGGCCGAAACGGCGGTGCCGGCGACTACCGGCGGCTGCGCATGTTCGTGAAG
>CAYRXQ010000458.1:0-1607 GCA_964428115.1 uncultured Ilumatobacteraceae bacterium | reverse complement strand
ATGATGCCCTGCGAGTCGCCGACGTCGTCGCTGATGCCGGTGACGCCGACGAGGGTCGTCGGGCGGGTGGACAGGTCGTCGGTGGTGCCCGAGAGGTGCTGCACGATGTTGACCGGGTTGAGCACCTTGACCACGCCCTGGACCGACTGCCACGCGACCGGGAACACGTCGGTGACCGAGTTGACCGCCGCGGCGCCGACCCCGTGCTCGACCGTTTCGAAGAAACCCGAGGAGCCGATGCCCACGTAGGGCTGACCGAACAGCGGTGAGGCCTCGTCGGTGTTGGCGCCGAGGCCGACCGGGATCACCACGAGCTCCTCGCCGCGCTGCACCTGGACGGCGACCACGTCACCCGGCTCGAACGACCGGATCGTGGTCCCGAGCTCGGTGGCCCCCTCGATCGACCGACCCTCGACCGCGAGCACCACGTCGCCCTCGCGGATGCCCGCCGAGGCGGCCGGGCCGGTGGGCTCGACGAAGTTCACCTGGGCACCGGGTCGGGCCACCACCTCGCCGTCGGCCACGTACACGGTGAACAGGAGCGCGATGGCCATGAGCAGGTGCATCAGCGAACCGGCGGTGATGACCAGCATCCGGCGCGGATAGGACTTCGCCCGATAGGTCCGTGCCTCGTCGCCGGCCGGCACCTCGTCCATGTTGTTCATGCCGATGATGCGCACGAACGCGCCGAGCGGCAGGGCCCGCACGCCGTACTCGGTCTCACCACGGCGGAAGCTCCACAGCCGCGGCCCGAAGCCGATGAAGAACTGCGTGGCCTTCATGCCGGTCATGCGGGCCGTCACGAAGTGGCCGAGCTCGTGCATGAACACGGCGAACAGCACGCCGACCACGAACACGAACCACCAGATGTTGAGGACGGCGAGCCAGACCAGCAGGCCGATGATGGCGGCCACACCGAGCGCGCCGCGCCAGCCGCCGGCCAGTTCGTCATCGGGCAGCTCCTCGACGGAGCCGCCGGCGACCATCTCGTTCTTGAACTTCTCGTACGTGCTCACGGATTCCGTTCCTCGAGGGCTCGTGCGGCGTGACGCCGGGCCTCGGCATCGGCGGCGATCACGTCGTCGACCGAACCGGGCACAGCGCCATCATGCACCTCGAGGACGTCAACGCACACGTCGGGTATCTGATTCCATCGGATGCGTCCGGCGAGGAACGCGTCGACCGCGACCTCGTTCGCGGCGCTCAGCCAGGCGGGGGCGGTCCCACCCAGCCGACCGGCCGCGTAGGCCAGATCGAGACACCGGAACGTGCCCGTGTCGGGCTGTTCGAAGTCGAGTCGGTGCAGCCGGGCCCAGTCGATCCGCCCGAACGCGGTGGCGATGCGCCGAGGATGGGCCAGGGCGTACCCGATCGGCAGCCGCATGTCGGGCAGGCTGAGCTGGGCGATCGTGGACCCGTCGGTGAACTCCACCATCGAGTGCACCACCGACTGCGGGTGCACCACGACCTCGATCCGGTCGTACGGCACGCCGAACAGCTCGTGGGCCTCGATCACCTCGAGCCCCTTGTTCATGAGCGTGCTGGAGTCGACGGTGATCTTGGGGCCCATGCTCCAGGTCGGATGGGCGAGCGCGTCCTCGACGGTG
>CAYRXQ010000457.1:0-1613 GCA_964428115.1 uncultured Ilumatobacteraceae bacterium | reverse complement strand
GACCGCTGCACCCGAGCCTGTGGCTTCTGCCTGGTCGACACCCGCAAGCCCGAGGAGCCGTCGGCCGACGAGCCCGAGCGTGTCGCCGAGGCCGTCGATCGCATGGCCCTCGACCACGTCGTGCTCACGATGGTGGCCCGGGACGACCTGGCCGACGGCGGGTTCGCGCACGTCGCCGCCTGCGTCGAGGCGATCCGGGCCCGGCGGCCCGCGGCGCGCGTCGAGACCCTGGTGTCGGACGCCAAGGGCGACGACGCCTCGCTCGACCTGCTGTTCGCGGTGCGCCCCGACGTGTTCAACCACAACATCGAGTCGGTCGCCCGGCTGCAGCGCGCCGTGCGCCCCGCTGCGGGATACGCCCGCAGCCTGTCGGTGCTCGCCCGGGCCAAGGCGGCCGGTCTGGTCACCAAGTCGAGCCTGATCGTGGGCATGGGGGAGACCGACGACGAGGTCCTCGGGTGCCTGGCCGACCTGGCCGGCATCGGCGTGGACATCGTGACGATCGGCCAGTACCTCCGGCCGACGTCCACCCACCTGCCCGTTGCCCGGTGGGTCGAGCCCGCCGAGTTCGTGCGGTGGGCGGGGATCGGCGAGTCGCTCGGCATCGGGCACGTCGAGGCCGGCCCGCTCACCCGGTCGAGCTACCACGCCAAGGCCGCCGCCGCCCACGTCACCCCCGTCACCCTCCGCACCTGACACGCGCAGCACGTCGCCCAGCGCGAGAAATCGGACACGGAACTGGGCTCGGGCCGAGGGTTCGCTGCGAGACTGCCCGGGTGAGCTCCGCGACCCACGACCCCCGCGTGTACCTCGACCGACTCGACCGGGTGCGGGCCGCGATGGCCGACCAGGGAGTCGACACCCTGCTGCTCTCCGTCGGCCACGACCTCCCGTACCTCACCGGCTACCACGCCATGCCGCTCGAGCGGCTCACCATGCTCGTGGTGCCCCGCGACGGTGACGCCACGATGGTCATCCCGCGGCTCGAGGCGCCACGGGTGGTCGATCAGCCCGGTGTGTTCTCGCTGCTGCCCTGGGACGAGACGCAGGATCCCGTCGCGCTCGTCGCCGACCTCGCCGCTGGCTCGGGCACCCTCGCCGTCGGCGACCAGATGTGGGCCCGGTTCCTGGTCGAGCTGCTGCCGCACCTCCCCGGTGCCGCCTACCGGCGCGCCGTCGACGTGGTCGGGCCGTTGCGGATGACCAAGGACGTCGCCGAGATCGAGGCCCTGGCCGCGGCCGGCGCCGTGGTCGACGCCATCGCCCGACAGCTGCAGGCCGGTGAGATCCCCCTGGTGGGGCGGACCGAGGCCCAGGTGTCGGCCGACCTCTCGGCGCGGATCGTCGCCGGGGGACACGAACGGGTGAACTTCGCGATCGTGGCCGCCGGCGAGAACGCAGCGAGCCCACACCACCACGCGGGCGACCGGGTGATCCGCGAGGGCGAGATCGTGCTCTGCGACTTCGGCGGCACCATGGCCGGCTACTGCTCGGACACGACTCGCTGCGTGGTCACCGGTGAGATCCCTGCCGAGATCGCCGAGACCTACGAAGTGCTCGAGGCCGCACAGCTGGCCGCCGTGGCGGCGGGCACCGTGGGCACCCCCTGCGAG
>CAYRXQ010000456.1:0-1617 GCA_964428115.1 uncultured Ilumatobacteraceae bacterium | reverse complement strand
GATCATCCAGCGTAAATCCGTTCATGAGCCGCTTCAGACCGGTCTGAAAGCCATCGACTCGATGGTTCCGATTGGACGTGGTCAGCGCGAGCTCATCATCGGTGACCGTCAGACGGGCAAGACCGCTGTCGCCGTGGATGCGATCATCAATCAGCGCGAGACCGACGTACATTGCATCTACGTCGCGATCGGCCAGAAAGAGTCGACCGTCGCGCAGGTTGTGGAGAAACTTCGTCAGGCAAACGCCCTGGAGTACACCACGATCGTGACCGCTACGGCATCCGAGTCCGCGCCGCTTCAGTACCTTGCGCCCTATACCGGTGTGACCATCGGCGAGTACTTCCGAGACAACGGCAAGCACGCGCTCATCATTTATGACGATTTGTCTAAGCAGGCTGTGGCGTATCGCCAGCTCTCGCTTCTTCTTCGTCGTCCTCCAGGACGCGAAGCCTACCCAGGCGACGTGTTCTACATCCACAGCCGCTTGCTCGAGCGCGCCGCGAAGATGTCGGACGATGAAGGTGCAGGAAGCTTGACCGCTCTGCCGGTCATTGAGACTCAGGCTGGTGACGTTTCGGCCTACATTCCGACCAACGTGATCTCGATTACGGACGGACAGATCTTCCTTGAGTCCGACCTCTTCAACGCCGGCGTTCGCCCAGCGATCAACGTCGGTATTTCGGTGTCTCGCGTTGGTGGTGCCGCTCAGATCCCCGCTATGAAGAACGTGTCGGGTACCCTGAAGTTGGACCTTGCCCAGTATCGCGAGTTGGAAGCGTTCTCACAGTTCGCCTCAGACTTGGATAAGGCGACCCAGCAGCAGCTCTTCAAAGGTGCTCGTCTGGTTGAGATTCTTAAGCAGCCTCAGTACCAGCCTCTGCATGTGTCCAAGCAGGCCTTCTTGATTCTCTCGGCGAATGCCGGGTTCATCATGGAATTCGACGTCTCCGAGCTTCGTGCCTACGAGAACGGACTCTATGACTACGCTGAGAAGAAAGACGCCGAGATCTGGAAGAAGATCGCGGGTGATAAGAACTTTGGAAAGAAGGCACGAACAGATGGTCAGAGTGAAGTGACTGCAGCCGCAGTCAAACTTCTCGAAGGCTATGTCAAAGAGTTCAAGGCCAACCGTACCGCTGCTGCTGCCGAGTAATTTCACGCTAGGATTTCAGAGATGCCGAGTCTTAAAGACATCCGAAAGCGCATCGCTTCGGTGAAAAATACGCAGAAGATCACCAGCGCCATGAAGATGGTGTCGGCGGCAAAACTGCGCCGTGCCCAGGACGCTGCTGAGTCAGCGCGTCCGTACGCATTGAAGATGAATCAGGTCATCGCGAGCGTGGCGTCCCGTGTGGACGACAGCTCGCATCCCCTGCTCCAGACCCGCGAGCACCCAACGAAAGTTTTGGTGATTGTGGTGACGTCGAACCGCGGTCTTTGCGGTGGCTTCAACTCCAATGTAAACCGCACGGTCACTCGTTTCGTTCGTGACCAAAAGGTCGCGGGCGTCGAGGTGGAGCTCGCCACCCTTGGACGAAAGGGTGCCGTTTTCTTCCGGAACTCACACACGATCTGGAAGAACTTCCCCGAGATCATCGGCAGCGTGTCTTATGCCAA
>CAYRXQ010000455.1:0-1621 GCA_964428115.1 uncultured Ilumatobacteraceae bacterium | reverse complement strand
CATCAGCAGCAGGCCGACGTTGTTGCCCACGATCGAGTGCTCGTTCTGCAGGTCGTTGAACAGACCCAGGCCCTTGCGGGCGAGGTGCTCGCGGATGATGGCCATGCCGAGGTTGGTGCCGTTGCGGCCCCCGTACTCCTCCGACAACGGGTACCGGTAGATGCCGGCCTCGTCGGCGAGCCGCTTGACGCGGTGGAGCAACTGCTCCCACTCCTCGTTGGGCAGGCCCTGGTTCTCCCAGTCGGTGCGCGAGTCTTCGCGCCGGTGGTCGAAGAACCGGACGTTGTCGTCGGCGTTCTGGATGGGCATCACCACCCGCTCGATGAAGTCGTCGAGCTCGGTCAGCAGTTCGGCGATGTCGGCCGGGATGTCGAAGTCCACGTGGTGCGCCTTTCGGATCAGTGGGGACCGCCCCCACACGGTCGCGGGCAACTTAACGCTCGTTCGGTGTCTGCCACGAAGCGGAGCGGACCCGCCCGGTAGGGTCACCGACCGTGAGCGCCGCCGACGAGCCGGTCCGACGGGAACGCCCCGGCAAGGTCGCGATCCTCCGTGCTGCGGTCCGGGTGATGGGCGAGGACGGATACGAGGGGGCGTCGGTCCGCGACATGGCGGCGCGCGCCGGCGTGACCGTCGCCGCGCTCTACTACCACTTCCCCTCCAAGCACGAGCTGCTGCGCGAGTTCCTCGACGAGTCGTGGTCGGTGGTGCACGCCCGACTCCTGCGTCGCCTGGCCGCCGCCGACCCCGCACCGGCCGCCCAGCTCGACGAGGTGGTCGGCACGCTCATCGCGTCGTACCTCCACGACGACTTCGCACAGCTCGCCTCCAACGTGGCGCTGCGCGAGTACACCCGGCTCGAGCCCGAGGCCCGGCGCGCCATCGACGCCCGCCGTCGCGAGGTGCTCGACGTGGTGGTGCGCTGCATCGAGCGCGGCGTGGCCGACGGCGCCTTCACCACCGCCACCCCGCACGAGGCCGGTCGGGCCGTGTTCCTGCTGTGCTCGGCGATCGTCGAGCCGTACCCCGACATGGGGCGCACGATGACCGAGGTGATCGCGCTCTACCAGGGATTCGCCCGAGGGATCGTCGGCGCCCGATCCGAGAGTTGACGCCGGTATCAAGTGCGCCTCGTCGATGCTCGCCGCAGCGGGATACGTTCGCCCGATGGCGACCACCACCTACGAGCAGATCCGGGCCGAGCAGCGAGACGACCTCCTGCTCCTGACGCTGAACCGCCCCGAGCGGCTCAACGCCTGGACGCCGCGGATGTCGGCCGAGCTGACGCACGCGATCCTCGGCGCCAACGACGATGCGTCGGTCGGTGCGATCGTCGTGACCGGTGAGGGCCGCGGGTTCTGTGCCGGAGCCGACATCGGCGGGCAGTTCGCCCAGAACCTCGACGAGGACACCGCGGCGGGATCCGAGGCGAAGCCCGCCGCCGAGCCGGCCCCCGAGCGCCTGGCCGACTGGGTCACCCTGTGCCGTGAATCCAAGCCGCTCGTTGCCGCACTCAACGGCCCGACCATCGGTGTCGGGCTCACGATGGTGCTGCCCTTCGACCGACTCGTCGCAGCCCGCTCCGCCAAGCTCTCGGCCCGCTTCGTGAAGATGGGCATCG
>CAYRXQ010000454.1:0-1633 GCA_964428115.1 uncultured Ilumatobacteraceae bacterium | reverse complement strand
GATCGGCCGTGACCCGCAGCTCGTCGGCGGTGAGGACCCCGTCGATGTGGGGGACGTCGATCACGCGTGCTGCCCTGCGAGCACAGCCGAGCCGTGATGGTCGGTCGGGCCGCCCGTCTCGGCTGCCGGCTTGGTGGCGTAGAACACGATGCTCTTGCCGAGCACCGGGGACAGGACCTGCTCGGCGATCCGGGTGCTGCGCGGCTGGCGGACGATCTCGCGCTCGAGGAACTCGCGGTACTTCGTGACGAGCGGGTGGTCGTCGTTGCGCGGCCCGACGGCGCACTTGAGCCACCAGTACGGCGAGTGCAGCGCATGGGCGCGGTGCGAGCCGCCCACCTCGAGGCCTGCGGCGCGGAGCTTCGCGGCGAGCTCGGTGGCCGAGTAGATGCGCACGTGACCGCCGACGCTCTTGGGCGCGTGGTACTCGTCGGACAACATCCAGTTGACCTTCTCGGGGAACCACGCCGGCACGGTCGCGGCGAAGGTCCCGCCCGGGCGGAGCACCCGGACCATCTCGGCGATGGCCGAGACGTCGTCCTGGATGTGCTCGAGCACCTCGGAGGTGATCACGGTGTCGAAGGAACCGTCGGCGAACGGGAGCCGGGTGGCGTCACCGCGCAGCACCCCGACGAAGCGGTCGAGGGGGATCTCGCCGCCGGCCACCATCGCGCCGATCGTGGCGCGGGTCTGGACGACCTCGTCGGCGGCGTAGTCGAGGGCGACGACGCGGGCGCCGCGACGGGCGATCTCGAAGGCATGGCGGCCGAACCCGGCACCGACGTCGAGGACGCGGTCGCCGGGGCGCAGCCCGAGTCGGTCGAAGCGGATCGTCAGCACCCGAGCACCTCAGATCCGACCGTTCCGACGGAGCTTGTCGACGTTGGCGGGCATGGCCAGGACCTCGCGGTACTGCTCGACGGTGAGCTCGGCGCACCGCTTCCAGGTCCAGCGTTCGAGCACCCGCTGCCGGCCGGCCTCGCCGATGCGTGCCCGCAGCGCCGGGTCGTCGAGGCCGCGGGCGATCGCTGCGGCCAGGGCACCGGCGTCGCCGGCCGGGCACTGCAGCACCGTCTCACCGTCGGTGCCGGTGACCTCGGGCAGCGCACCGCCGTCGGTGGCCACCAGCGGGGTCCCCGAGCACATCGCCTCGATGGCGGGCAGGCTGAACCCCTCGTAGAGGCTCGGCACCACGTCCAGCTCGGCTTCGGAGTACAGCTCGACGATGCGCTCGTCGGACACGCCCGACACGAACTCGATGTGCGGCTCGAGCCCGAGGCGCTGGATCAGGTCCATGCTCTTGCCCGACTTCGGCTTGCCGATGATGGTGAGCGTGACGTCGCGCTCGGTGCGCAGCTTGGCCATCGCCTCGAGCAGGTACGACAGGCCCTTGAGCGCCACGTCGGCCGAGGCCGTGGTGATCAGGCGACCCGGGCGGCGCTCCACGTGTGGGAGCGGCTTGAACAGGTCGGGGTCGACGCCGACGGGCACCAGGCGCATGCGGTCGTAGCTCACGCCCATGTCGGCGTGGATTTCCTTGATCGAGTTCTCGCTCACCACCACGATGCGCGGGAGCGCACTGGCCACCCGGCCCTGCATCTTCACGAAGGAGTACCAGCGGCTGACCGACATC
>CAYRXQ010000453.1:0-1639 GCA_964428115.1 uncultured Ilumatobacteraceae bacterium | reverse complement strand
AGACCAGGACCACATTCCCGTTCGTCGGAAGCGACACAGAGGACTGCAGCGAGGGCGAGAGCGTTCCGACACCCCTCCGGTCCGAAGGAGAGTGCGAAGCCTTCGACACCGTGACGATCCCAACCGGTACCGCCGCGACCTACACGCTTGACGGGAAGCCTCTTCAGCCCGGTGCGGTGATCGAAGTTGGACCGGACAGCGAGATCGAGATCATCGGTACCCTCGGCGAGACCAGGACCACATTCCCGTTCGTCGGAAGCGACACAGAGGACTGCAGCGAGGGAGGCGGCGTGGTCGTCGTCCCGGTCGATCCCCAGACCCCGACCCCGACGCCCCCCGGTACGGACACCGGAACCGACACCGGTTCGGCTGGGCCGATCCCGACTCCGGAGACCCCGGCGCCGGCTCCTGCTCCGGCGCCAGCACCGGCTCCGGCTCCTGCTGCTCCGGCGATGCTGCCCTCGACGGGGGCCGCGACCAACGGGCTGATCGCAGCGGCCTTCGCTGCGCTGCTCAGCGGGCTCGGCCTGCGGCGTCTCGCTCGCAACGACTGAGCCTCACACATCACGGACGGTTCGCCGTTCGAGGAGATCTCTCCTCAAGAGCCCTCGGGGGCGGGTCCGCACAGCGGATCCGCCCCCGAGGCGCGTCCGGGGTCGGACCACTGCGCCTGCGTGGCGGTGTCGGCGGAACGTCTGCCTTGCGTTGCTACGTATGCGTTGCGTGGATGCGCTCGCGACATTGCGTAAGGGCTACTGATCCGCTCGAGCGGGTACTGGGAGATCGTTGGGTCGTACCCACACGACACCAAGGCACAGGAGCCAACCACCGTGAACACCACCACACCCACCCTTCGCACCGCCCGCCGCCTCGGCCTCGTGACCGCAGCGGCCACGCTCTCGCTCGGCCTGCTCGGCGCCGCCCCCACCTCGGCAAGCAACGGCGGCATCTGCCCGTGGCAGCCACACGTGAACCCGGGCGTCGGCGCCGCCGGCGACTGGGGCTCCGCCTTCGGCACCGCCGACAGCGTCACCTACACCGTGAACGCCGGCTACACCGTCGAGTTCTGCGCCAAGGGCAGCAACGACCACGAGCTCGTCATCGTGCAGGGCGCCGCCTCGGGTGAGCTCGACACACCGATCAACAACGGCGACAACCAGGCGGGTCTCTCACACTGGGCGTTCCGAGTGCTCGACCGACCCGACACACCGACCGTGCCGGAGAACCCGCCCGTGATCGAGCAGCCACCGGTGATCGAGCAGCCGCCCGTCGAGGACACTCCCGAGGCACCTCCGGTCATCGAGCAGCCGCCGGTGATCGACGAGACCCCCGTCGAGGTCCCGGTCGTCGAGGAGCAGGCCGGTCCGATCCCGGCACCCGCAGCACCCGCCACCCCGGCACCCGCACCGCAGCCTGCGGTCGCCCCGGCCGGCCAGAGTCTGCCCGCCACGGGTACCGGCACGGGCGTCATGGCCGCGATCGCCGGCATGGTCATGGCTGCCGGGTTCGGCCTGCGTCGCCTCGGCCGGATCGGCTGAACCACCGAGCACACCTGAACATCGGGGTGGGGGGCCCGGCTTGGGGCCCGCCGCCCCCCCCCACCACCGGATCCCGCCGCTGTGGTCCACGCCCCGCTCGC
>CAYRXQ010000452.1:0-1653 GCA_964428115.1 uncultured Ilumatobacteraceae bacterium | reverse complement strand
CCGGCGGTCGCGGTCCGGGCGAGGGCGACGAGCTGCTTGTAGTCGGCGACCTCGGGGGGCAGGGCCTCGATCGCATCGGCGAGCACCCGGGCCTCGTCGGGCGCAGCGGTGGCCAGCCCGCGCAACGGCGTGAGGTGCGTCCGGATCGTGAACAGGACCGCGCCGGTCCGGGGCAGGCGCCGCAGCGTCTCGCGTTCGACGCGCAGGTGCAGCTGGTCGAAGGTCGGCTCGGCCGGCCCGGGCGGCGCGGTCCCGTCGAGGGGCTGGTAGTGCGCGTCGGTGTCGAGCACCCCCCAGCCCAGGCGCCAGAACGGTCGCTCGGGGACCAACCGGTCGAAGAACCGGTCGATCGGCTCGGCGAGCTGCTCGTTCAGCAGCGCCACGGGTTCGTGGACCTCCGCCATGGTGCGACCGATCTTGGACGGCAGGTCCCACCGGTTCGGGAAGCAGATGCAGCCGGCGCCGAACACGAGCCCGCCGTCGCGCTCCACGAGCAGCGCCAGATCCTCCTGGACCAGGCGGCCCGCGGCCTCGAGCGGGTGAACGCCGTCGTCGAGGGCTCCGGCCACCGTCAGCCCGTCGAACCGCTCCGGGAAGCGGGCGACGAGATGGTCGACGAGCAGCTCGAGCACCTCGAGCGACTCGGCCCGTGCCGCGTCGGGCTCCCCGAGGGTGGCCATGACGGTGCCGTGGTGCGTCGCCAACAGCCGTCGCTTCTCGGCGACGTCGGCGGCGTGGTGGTCGTCGAGCTCGATCCAGTCGTGGAGGTCGAGGGGCCGCAGCCCGAGTCGCCACCGGAACGCGCCACGACCGAACGGCCGGTACGGCAGGTGGAGATCGTCGGGCCGATCGGCCGCCCGATCGCCGGGGACGTCCACGCCGGTCAGTGTAGAGCTGGGCCTCGAGCTGCAGCGCGGCCAGCTGCAGCGTGTCTGACACCGGAGAAAACTTGAGTCGTCACGTAGCAGGTTCGACGGGTGAGCGTAGACTCCTCCCATGGCGCTCGACCCGAAGACCTGGACCGTCAAGACGCAGGAGGCGTTCGCTGCCGCGATCGACCTCGCCAAGGCGAACTCCAACCCCGAGCTCACCCCCGATCACCTGCTCGTCGCGCTCGCATCCCAGGAGGGCACCGCGGTCGCCGCCGTGCTCGCCAAGCTCGGCCAGTCGCCCGGCATGGTCCGCGACCGCGCCCAGGCAGCGGTCGCCAAGCTACCCAAGGCGTACGGCGGCTCCGAACCCCGGCTCGACCGCGAGCTGAGCGCCATCACCGAAGCGGCGATGCGCCACAAGAAGGACCTGCGCGACGACTACCTGTCGGTCGAGCACCTCCTGCTCGCCATGCACCAGCGCCTGTCCGTCGGCAGCGAGGAGCTGCTCCAGGCGCTGCGCGACGTCCGCGGTAGCCACCGGGTGACCGACCAGAACCCCGAGGAGAAGTTCGCCGCACTCGAGAAGTACGGCCAGGACCTCACCGAGCGCGCCGCCGAGGGCAAGATCGATCCCGTCATCGGGCGCGACGACGAGATCCGGCGCGTCATCCAGGTCCTCAGCCGACGCACCAAGAACAACCCGGTGCTGATCGGTGAACCCGGCGTCGGCAAGACCGCGATCGCCGAAGGCATCGGTCACCGCATCGCCCAAGGTGACGTG
>CAYRXQ010000451.1:0-1662 GCA_964428115.1 uncultured Ilumatobacteraceae bacterium | reverse complement strand
ATGGCAAAAGAACAATTCAAGCGTAACAAGCCCCATGTGAACGTGGGCACGATTGGTCACGTCGACCATGGCAAGACGACGCTGACGGCAGCAATCACGACGGTGCTTGCGAAGCGGGTTGAAGGGAACACCCTTCGTTCATTCGATTCGATCGACAACGCTCCTGAGGAGCGCGAGCGCGGCATTACGATTGCTACGGCTCACGTTGAGTACGAGACGGAAGCGCGTCACTACGCCCACGTGGACTGCCCGGGTCACGCCGACTATGTGACGAACATGGTCACGGGTGCGGCTCAGATGGACGGCGCCATTCTGGTGGTTGCAGCGACCGACGGTCCCATGCCGCAGACGCGCGAGCACATCCTTTTGGCGCGCCAGGTTGGCGTTCCTTACGTGGTTGTTTTCATGAACAAGGTTGACCTTGTTGACGACGAAGAGCTGTTGGAGCTGGTCGAGATGGAAGTCCGCGAGCTGCTTGACAGCTACGAATTCCCGGGCGACGACACGCCAGTGATCAAGGGTTCGGCCCTTGGCGCGCTGAACGGCGAGCCGCAGTGGGAAGACAAGATCATGGAACTGATGGACGCGGTCGACTCGTACATCCCGACGCCTGAGCGCGATACGGATAAGGCCTTCCTCATGCCGATCGAAGACGTGTTTTCGATCACGGGCCGCGGAACGGTCGTGACGGGTCGTGTGGAGCGTGGCATCCTGAAGGTGGGCGACACGATTGACATCATTGGCATGCAGGAGCAGAAGCAGACGACGACCGTGACGGGAATCGAGATGTTCCGCAAGCTTCTTGATCAGGCTCAAGCCGGTGACAACGCGGGTATCCTTCTTCGTGGCACGAAGAAGGACGACGTGGAGCGTGGCATGGTGCTCGTCAAGCCAGGCAGCGTGACGCCGCACAAGGAGTTCGAGTGCGAGGTGTACGTGTTGTCGAAGGAGGAGGGTGGCCGTCACACGCCATTCTTCAAGGGCTACCGTCCACAGTTCTACTTCCGTACGACGGACGTGACGGGTGACATCGAACTGCCGGAAGGCGTTGAGATGGTCATGCCGGGCGACAATACGCAGTTCAAGGTGAAGCTGATTGTGCCGGTTGCCATGGAGCAGGGCCTTCGTTTCGCCATCCGTGAAGGCGGCCGCACCGTGGGTGCAGGCGTCGTCTCCAAAATCCTGGACTGATCAACATGGTTGCAAGCCAAAAAATCCGGATCAAGCTCAAGTCATACGATCACACATTGATCGACAAGAGCGCCGAAAAAATCATTAAGACGGTCAAGTCGACCGGCGCTGTCGTAAGTGGTCCTATTCCACTTCCGACACGCAAGTCGATCTACACGGTTCTGCGGTCTCCTCACGTCAACAAGAAGAGCCGCGAACAGTTTGAGACCCGTAATCACAAGCGGCTCATAGACATCCTGTCGACGAGCAGCAAAACGGTCGATGCCCTCATGAAGCTTGAGCTTCCGAGTGGTGTGGACGTAGAAATCAAGGTTTGATATGGAAACGATGCTACGCAAATTCTCTCTCTTCCTGCTGCTGATCGGCTTCGCCGCCGTAACTGCAGGTTGTGACAGCAATGATGATGACGACACCAGTGTCGTTGTCGGTGCCTGGGGGCTTGGTGGCCTCAGTGACGCCTCTGGAGACCGG
>CAYRXQ010000450.1:0-1666 GCA_964428115.1 uncultured Ilumatobacteraceae bacterium | reverse complement strand
ATGGACGCCACCACCGGCGACGTCGCCGGGGCGAGCGTCCAGATCGGCGACCCGATCACCGAGAAGCTGCTGATCGACGTGCTGACCGGTGCCGAGCACCTCTACACGGCCATCACCGACTGCGGGGCAGGCGGCCTGTCCTCGGCGGTCGGCGAGATGGCCGAGGGCGTCGGCGCCCTGGTCGAGCTCGACCGGGTCCCGCGCAAGTACCCGGGGCTCGCCCCCTGGGAGGTGTGGCTGTCGGAGGCCCAGGAGCGCATGGTCGTCGCCGTCGCGCACGAGCACCTCCCCGAGCTGACGGCCCGCTGCGAGCGCCACGGCGTGGAGCTCGCCGATCTCGGCCACTTCACCGGCGACGGCCGCCTGGTGGTCACCGCGGGTGGCGTCACGGTGCTCGACCTCGACACCGGCTTCCTGCACGACGGCCGGCCCGGCCGAACGATGCACGCCGAGCCGCCCCGACCGGACCGCTCCGAGGCCGGCGTCCGCACCGTCGACGATCCCACCGGCGTGCTCCTCGAGCTCCTCGCGCACCCCGACATCGCGTCCAAGGCCGAGGTCATCCGCCGCTACGACCACGAGATCCGCGGCACCACGCTGGTGCGGCCGCTCGTCGGACCGCACCACGATGCCCCCGCCGACGGGGTGGTGCTCGCCGAACCCACCGACGACCACGGGCTGGCCATCGGCATCGGGGTGGCCCCGTGGGTCGGGCTCCACGACCCCGAACGCATGGGCCGTCTCGTCGTCGACGAGGCGATGCGCAACGTGGTCGTCGCCGGCGCCGACCCCGACCGCGTCGCCCTCCTCGACAACTTCTCCTGGGGGGATCCCCGCCGGGCCACCACCCTCGGCGACCTCGCCGCGACCGTCGACGGTGCCTGCGAGGCCGCGATCTCGTACCGGGCCCCGTTCGTCTCGGGAAAGGACTCGCTCAACAACGAGTACCTCGGCGCCGACGGGCGCCGCCACGCCGTCCCGCCCACCCTGGTCGTCACCGCGGTCGCCCACGTCCCCGACCTCGACCGCTGCCTCAGCTCCGACGGCGCACGACCCGGCGACGCGGTGGTGCTCCTCGGGCCGACCCGAGCCGAGTTCGCCGGCAGCCACCTCGACCTGGTCCTCGGCGAGCCGACCACCGCCGGCCCGGCCCCCGACGTCGACCCCGGCGCCCCCGATCGCTACCGCCGCTTCCATCGGGCCGTCCTCGATGGGCTGGTGCGGGCCGCGCACGACGTGTCCGAGGGCGGTCTGGCCGTCGCGCTCGCCGAGCTCTGCCTGGCCTCGCGCCTCGGGCTCGACGTCGACGTGCTCCCCCACCCCGACCCGACCATCGCCCTGTTCTCGGAGTCGGGTGGGCGGCTGCTCGCCGTGATCGACCCGACCCGGCTCGCCGAGCTCACCTCCCGCTTCGACGACACACTCGTGCTCGGGCGCTTCGCCGACGACGCCGACGACGCCGGCGACGGCGGGCACCTCGCGCTCCCCGGGCTCGACCCGGTGCCGGTGAGCGCACTGGTCGAGGCCTTCACCGGGGGCCGGCCATGAGCGGCGTCCCGGCGCTGGTGATCGCCGGTCCGGGCACCAACCGCGACCCCGACGTGGCCTTCGCCCTCGAACAGGCCGGGGCCGCTCCGACCGTGGTCGCACCGTCCGACCTGCGCTA
>CAYRXQ010000449.1:0-1679 GCA_964428115.1 uncultured Ilumatobacteraceae bacterium | reverse complement strand
TGCTGCTGTCGGGTTGTGCGCCCGAGCGCATCCTGTGCCTGACCTACACCAAGGCCGCCGCGACCGAGATGCAGAACCGCCTGCTGAAGCGGCTTGGCGAATGGGCCATGCTGCCCGAGCCGGACCTGCGCGCCGCGCTGGCCGATCTGGGCGAGGGCACCACCCCGGATCTGGCCGAGGCGCGCCGGCTGTTCGCCCGCGCCATCGAGACGCCGGGCGGGCTGAAGGTGCAGACCATTCACAGCTTCTGCGCGGCGCTGCTGCGGCGCTTCCCGCTTGAGGCCGGGGTGCCGATGGGATTTGCGGAACTGGACGACCGCAGCGCGCGGGGCCTGCGCGCCGAGATCATCGAAGAGATGGCAGACAGCGGCGACCCCGCGATCCGAGACCTGACGATGCTGCACGGCGGCGACAATCTCGACGGTTTCCTGGCCGGGCTGTCCGAGGCCGATTTCAGCGCCTCTCCCGACGCGGGCGCCATCTGGGCGGCGCTGGGTCTGCCGCAGGGCCTGGATGAGGAATTGCTTCTGGGTCACGTCTTCGAGGGGTCCGAGGGCGACCTGTTCGATGCGCTGATGCCGATCCTTGCGTCAGGCGGCGTCACCGACGCAAGGCTCGCCGAAAAACTGCGCGCTGGCACCTGGTGCAGACCGGGCATGGCCGAGTTGCGGATCCTGACCGGGGCGCTGCTGACCGGCGCCAGCGCGGCCGAACCGTTCTGCGCCAAGATCGGAAAGCTGCCGACCAAGGCGCTGCGCACCGGACCTTGCGCGCCGTTCATGGACGATCTGGACCAGCTGATGCTGCGCGTCCAGGACGCCCGCGCCGATGCGCAGGGACTGGCGCTGGCGCAGAAGACACTGGCGCTGCACCGGTTCGGCCACGCTTTCACGCAAAGGCTGTCGCAACGCAAGGCGGCGCATGGCTGGCTGGATTTCGACGACCTGATCCGCCGGACGGCACGGCTGTTGCGGGAATCCAGCATGGCGCAATGGGTGCTGTGGCGGCTGGATGGCGGAATCGATCATATCCTGGTGGACGAGGCGCAGGACACCAGCCCCGAACAATGGCGGGTGATCCGCAGCCTGACCGACGAATTCACAAGTGGCGCGGGCGCGCAGGACCGTCCGCGCACCCTGTTCGTCGTCGGCGATCCGAAGCAGTCGATCTATTCCTTCCAGGGCGCGGATATCGCGGTGTTCGAAGACATGCGCGATCGCTTCGGGCATGATTTCGCGGCCGTCCAGCGCCCGATGCAGCAGCGTGGCCTGGCCCACTCGTTCCGGTCCTCGCCGGCAATCCTGTCGCTGGTCGATACCGTGTTCCAGGGCGAGGCCGCCGAGGGGCTGGGCGATCCACCCCGCCACATCGCCTTTCGCGAGGCCCTGCCCGGTCGCGTCGATATCTGGCCGCCGCTGCCGGAACCCGATTCTCCCGAGCGCGGTGACTGGACGCAGCCGGTGGACAGCCCCGCCGAAAACGCCGCCGACACGCGGCTGGCCCGTGCGGTCGCGGCCCAGATCCGCGCGATGATCGGGACGCCGTTGCCTGACGCGAAATCGGACCGGGTGCGGGCCATCGGCCCGGGCGACATCCTGATCCTGGTCCAGCGCCGCGCAGCGCTGTTCGAGGAGCTGCTGCGCGAATGCAAGGCCGCCGGCCTGCCGGTCGCCGGCGCC
>CAYRXQ010000448.1:0-1687 GCA_964428115.1 uncultured Ilumatobacteraceae bacterium | reverse complement strand
TCGTCGCCGAGGTCGGTTACCTCTTCGCGTGTCGGAGCCTGAGCCTTCCGATCTGGAAGCTCGGCTTCTTCAGCAACCGCTGGGTCTGGGTGGGCGCCTTGGTCATGTTCGCCGCAGAGCTCGCCATCACCTACCTGCCGTTCATCAGCCGGGCGATCATCGACGCACTGGGCGAGTTCCCCCACCTGAACGCGAGCGTCGGCGCAGACGACCTGATCGTGCACGGCTACATCGACCTCGGCATCGCGGTCGACCTCGCCTACGAGGGCCTCCTGGCCCCGGTGGTCCGGGCGGCCGAGACCAAGCGGCTGCGGGCGATCGCCCGCGAGATCAGCGATCTCGCCAACCGTGCCAAGACCCGCAAGCTCTCGCCCGACGAGATCTCGGGCGGCACCTTCACGATCACCAACAACGGCTCGGCCGGCTCGGTGCTCACGATGCCGATCATCAACCAGCCGCAGGTGGCGATCATCTCCACCGACGCCATCGTCCGCAAGCCGGTGGTCGCCGCCCTCGCGGACGGCGGCGAGGCCATCGTCATCCACCCCGTCGGCAAGCTCGCCATGAGCTGGGACCACCGGGCCTTCGACGGTGCCTACGCAGCCGGCTTCCTGGCACGGGTCAAGGAGATCCTCGAGACCCGCGATTGGGACACCGAGCTCTGATCGGTGGCACGGCCGTGACCGGATCCGCGCTGCGCGTTCGATGGCTCGGCACGGTGCCGTACCGCGACGCACTCGCGCTCCAGCGCGGGCTGTTCGAACACGGCACCGAGCAGCACCTGCTGCTGCTCGAGCACCCGCACGTGTTCACCCACGGACGGCGTGCCGACCTGAGCACCAACCTGCGCTGTGAACCGGCCGCCGTCGGGGCCGAGCTGGTGGCGGTCGACCGGGGCGGCGACATCCCCTACCACGGGCCCGGGCAGCTGGTCGGCTACCCGATCCTGAGCGTCGCGAACCGCCTCGGTGCCGCCGAGCACGTCCACGGGGTGGAGCAGCTCGTGATCGACGCGCTCGCCGAGCTCGGCCTGCCCGGTGCCGGTCGACTGTGCGAGTACCCCGGCGTGTGGATCGATCCCGACGGGCCCGAGCCCCGCAAGATCTGCGCGATCGGCGTGCGCCTGGCCAACGGGCGCACGATGCACGGCTTCGCCCTGAACGTCGCCACCGACATGGCCTACCTGCGCGAGCACATCGTGCCCTGCGGCATCGCGGATCGTCCCGTGACCTCGCTGGCCGAGGAGGGCGTCGACGCGACGATGCGCGAGGTGGTCGACGTGGTCGCCCGGCTCGCCGCGCAGCGCTGGGGTGGCGGCACGGCCGAGCGACAGGACGTCGCCTGGCGTCACCGCCCCGAGGACCTCTCGGCGTTCAGCCGCGGCGCCGGGCCGGGGGAGCCGGTGCGCCTGACCGGCCGGCTCGCTGCGGCCGGGGTGACCGACGGGTTGGCGATCGCCACCCGCAAGCCCGAGTGGTTGCGGCCCAAGGTGAAGCACGGCCCCGAGGTGCTGGCGCTCAAACGGACGATGCGCGACCTCGACCTGGTGACGGTCTGCGAGGACGCCGGCTGCCCGAACCTCTCGGAGTGCTGGTCGGACGGCACCGCCACGTTCATGGTGCTCGGCGAGCGCTGCACGCGGGCGTGCGGGTTCTGCCTGGTCGACACGAACAAGCCGCTCGCGCCG
>CAYRXQ010000447.1:0-1692 GCA_964428115.1 uncultured Ilumatobacteraceae bacterium | reverse complement strand
CCCCGTTCTAGCCGAGGGGTGTCACGCGAGCGTCGCCGCCGGTCGCGCCGGCTCGTGCTCAGCCCGCGACGACGGGGAGGCCGGCATCGACCCAGTCGATGATCCCGCCCATGTCGTAGAGCTCGGTGAACCCGAGCTCGGCCATGCGGGCGGTCGCCGCTGCGCTGCGGTTGCCCGAGCGGCAGTAGACGACGTAGGTGCCGTCGGTCGGCAGCTCCGCGATCGCCTCGTCGAAGCCCGGTGCCGACACGTCGACGAGCAGTGCACCCTCGATGCGGGCCTCGGCGTACTCCTCGGGGGTCCGCACGTCGATGAGGACCGCGCCCGCCTCGACGAGCTCACTGCCCTCCTGCGGCGACACGAGCGCGAGCGTCGGTGTCGCATCGGCCACGTCACCGGCGGCATCCTCGCCCACCTCGGCCACCTCGGCCACGTCGGCTGCCCCGGGCTCGCCTCCGGCGTCGTCGCCGCCACAGGCCGGCAGGATCGCGAGGCCGGCGACGGCCAGGATCGCCCCGGCGAACCGGTACGGCCGACGAACGGAGGAAATGTCCGGTCTTTTCACCCGGCTCACGCTATCGACCGGCGGCGCGGCTTTCACGTCGGCGAAACACGCCCGTCACCCGAGCCGAGCAGCATCGCCGCATGTCCGCTGTCATCGACCTCGACCGGTACCGGCGCCTGCAGCTCGTGGCTGCCGACCATCCGAGCCTCGACGGTGCCCTCGCCGACTTCGCCGACCGCCTGCGTGCCGAGCGGCGCTGGTTCGGCCCGGGCGCCGTCTCCAATCCGAAGCCATCCCCGTCCCTGGTCGACCGACTCTGCCGCCGCAGCGAAGGCTTCGCGAGCGCCGCCATGCTCGACGGCACGGTGGTCGGGGTCTGTCGGGTCGACCGCCACGGCGACGTCGCGATCGCTGTCGATCCGTCGCACCGCGGTGTCGGGATCGGCGGGGCGCTGCTCCACCTGACGGTGCATCGGGCACCGCGCTACGAGCTCGATCGGCTGGTGCTGCGTACCTCCCGTCGAAGCCGCGCCGCGCACCGGCTGGCCGCCGGGCTCGGCTTCGAGCGCTGGGACGGCGAGCGCGGCACCGTGGAGCTGGTGCTCGACCTGCGCGACGTGGCCCGCTCCGCCTGATCCCCGGGCGCGCGCCGGTCGGCGCGCACCGGGGCCGGCCTCACTCCGTGGCGGCGCCGATCCCGCGGTACTCGTCGAGTCGACGGTCGGCGTCGTCGCCGAACAGGATCCGGGCCACCTCGTCGAGACCGGCCGAGCCGGTGACGTCCGCCTCGGGCACCACCAGCTCGATCTTCGACCGGCGACGCATGAAGTCCTCGAGCTTGGTGACCATCTCGGTGGTCGCCGCCAGGTGCAGCTCGACCCGCAGGTAGTCGGCGCTGTCCATCACGTCCTCGGCCATCGTCGGGTCGATCCGGATCGCGTCGAGCATCCCGAAGGCCCGTCGCCCGTAGCGGCGCCAGAGCCGATCCGACAGCGGCTCGGTGTCGGGCTTGGAGCGCATGGCGTCGAGCTTCATGAGCCGGGCCTGGCGGAAGAACTCGGCGCGGGTGCGGGGGGGGGGGGCGCCCTACCTGGGGCCCGGACACGCTTGGGGGATTGCGGGGGGGGGGGTTGGGGTGGGGGGTGTCGAGTTTAGGTGGGGCTTGCCTGCGGGGTGAGGGGGAATTA
>CAYRXQ010000446.1:0-1694 GCA_964428115.1 uncultured Ilumatobacteraceae bacterium | reverse complement strand
GTCTGTCGACAAAGGCGCTCGTAGCTCAATGGATTAGAGCATCTGACTACGGATCAGAAGGTTAGGGGTTCGAATCCCTTCGGGCGCACTGGAGAAACTTGGCTCCCCACCAGGAGCGATACGCGACGAGGGTCGGCCCGGAAGGGTCGGCCCTCGGGCGTTCTTCGCCGATGTGTGCACGATGTGTGCAGAGGCCGAACGTGCCGTGGCGGGTGTGCGGAACGGCATGGCAACGGACTCGTCGGTGTCCTCATCTCCCGCCCTTGGTCGGCCACGAGTAGCCTCGAACCTGTGAGGTTCACGCGCATCACCGTCGATCCGAAGCGGATGGGCGGAGTGCCGTGCGTGCGCGACCTCCGATTTCCGGTCGCGACGGTGGTTGCGATGGTTGCCGACGGCATGACGGTCGACGAGATCCTGGATGAGCACCCGGACCTCGAGGCGGAGGACATCGCCGAGTCCCTCCGGTACGCGGCGCTCGCTGTCCAGGAGCGTGAACTCCCCCTCCGTCAGCCCGCGTGAGGTTCGGCAAGCGCAGCGCCGTGCGCATGAGATCGCGGCGCTGATCCTGGCGAACCTCGACGCCGTCGCAGAGGACCTCCAGTTGGGTGCCGTCGTCGTCCTCGACGAGGAGCGAATCCGGATCCGACGACTCCCGCTCCGGCCCGATTGACGTCGCGTTGAGGCAGGCCGTCGACGGCTCAGTGTTCGGCGACAGCAGGGCGGCGGGGGAGCATCCGACGGACCAGGGTGACCACGCCGATCACGAGCGAACCGACGGCGAAGCCGAGCAACGCCGAGGCCAGCGTGTTGACGAACCACGCCAGCACACCGCCGATCGCACCGATGTCGACCACCAGCGACTCGAGGTCGTGGACGAGGTCGTAGGGCGTGTGCCAGCCGAGCTCGTGGGCGCCGACCAGGAGGATGTGCCCGCCGACCCAGAGCATCGCTGCGGTGCCGACCACGGTCAGCACGGCGAGCAGCTTCGGCATCCCGGTCACCAGTGACCGCCCGACCGTACGCGACCAGCCCGACTCCCGCTCGGCGAGTCGCAGCCCGATGTCGTCCATCTTCACGATGAGCGCCACCACGCCGTAGACGGCCATGGTGATCAGCAGCGCCACCATCACCAGGATCAGCGCCCGCTGGAAGAGACCTTCGTCGAGCACCTCCTTGAGGGCGATCACCATGATCTCGGTCGACAGGATGAAGTCGGTGCGGATGGCTCCCGCGATCGTCGCCGCCTCCGCCTCGGGTGTCGCGTCGAGGACGGCCTCGTCGTGGTGGCCGGCGCCGGGCCCTCGAAGGCGATGGTGGATCTTCTCGGCTCCCTCGAAGCACAGATACGTGCCGCCGATCATCAGCAGGACCTCCACGAGCACCGGCGCGATGGCACTCAGCAGGAGCGCCGCCGGCAGGATGAATACCAGCTTGTTGCGGAGCGAGCCCTTGGCGATCTGCTTGATGATCGGCAGCTCGCGGTGCGCTGCGAGACCTCGGACGTAGGCCGGGGTGACCGCGGCGTCGTCGACCACGACGCCGGCGGTCTTGACGCTCGCACGGCCGGCTGCCGCGCCGATGTCGTCGACGGAGGCCGCCGCGAGCTTGGCCAGCGCGGCGATGTCGTCCAGCAGTGCGGTGAGTCCGACGGCCATCGTGCTCCTCGAGCGTGAGTGTGTGTTCGAAGTGTG
>CAYRXQ010000445.1:0-1709 GCA_964428115.1 uncultured Ilumatobacteraceae bacterium | reverse complement strand
GCGACCCTCGACGTTGCCGATGAAGTCGATGCCGGCCGCGGCCTCGAGGAGCGGATAGGTCTCCTTGCGGAGGGTGTCGCCCTTGCCCGGCTCCTCGCCGATCGACAGCAGCCCGACGCGGGGCCGGTCGATGCCGAAGTGCTGGCGGGCGTAGACGCTGCCCATCTGTGCGAACTGCACGAGCCAGTCGGGCTGCACCTCGGCGTTCGCACCGGCGTCGAGCAGCACGGTGGGCGTGGTGCCCGGGACGGGGATCGGCGTGGCGATCGCCGGGCGATTGACGCCCTTGATCCGCCCCATCCGCAGCAGCGCCGAGGCCATGGTCGCGCCGGTGTTGCCGGCGGAGATCATCGCGCTGGCGTTCCCGTCGCGCACGGCTTCGGCCGCCCGGACCAGGGTGGAATCCTTCTTGCGGCGCACGCCATGCGCCGGGTCGTCGTCCATCTCGATGACCTCGGACGCGACGATCAGCGGCAGGTCGCCGATGTCGACGCGCTCGCCGAGATCGGCGGGCCCGACCAGGACGACCGGGACGCCGGAGGCAGCCGCGACGAGCGCGCCCGACACGATGGTGCCAGGCGCGTGGTCGCCGCCCATGGCGTCGACGGCGACGGGCAACATCACGTGTGCGAGAGCGGGCTCAGCCGACGTCGACGGCGACGCGGTTCTTGTACCAACCGCAGGATGGGCAGACCGTGTGCGGCGTCTTGGCATTGCCGCACCGAGGGCAGACGCTGCGCGCCGGTGCCTCGAGCTTCCAGTTGCTGGCCCGCCGCATGCGGGTCTTCGACTTCGACTTCTTCTTCTTGGGAACGGCCACCGTTCGGTCTCCTCGTGACGTAGGGCCGCATCACGTTATCGGGGCATCGGCCGTCTGCCATCGGCCCGACCGGATCCGGCGTGATCTCCCGAGATCCGAGCGAGATCCGTGGCCATCCGAGGTCATCCGATGTTGCGCCGACGCCATCCGACGTCGAGTCGTGTCAGGTCGTGTCGCCGAGGTCGAGCTGGTCGAGGGCCGACCACCGCTCGTCGCGCACCACGTCGTCGCACCCGCAGGGCTGCTCGTTGCGGTCCGCGCCACAGGCCGGGCAGATCCCGGCACAGTCCTCACGGCACAACGGGGGCGGATCACCGAGCACCAGCAGCACCCCGTCGCGCACCAGCGGCTCGAGGTCGAGCAGGTCGGGGCCGAGCTCGAAGGCCTCCGGGTCGGAGACCTCGGCCTGGTACAGCTCGTCGACCTCGAACGAGACGGTGGTGGAGACGTCGCGCAGGCAGCGGCGACACTCGTCGACCATCGTGACCCGGACCGCGCCCGACACGACGATCCCGTCGAGGGTCGACTCGACGGTCAGCTCCACCTGCACCGGAGCGCCGGTCAGACGTGGATCCGCCACCCCCACCTCGTCGGCGGCGAGGTCGAGGTGCACCTCTCGGCGAGCCCCGGGCTGCCGACGCAGCTCGACGGTGTTGACGCGCAGCACACGCGAGGGCACGGGCGGCATCAGCGGTCCTGGTCGAAGAAGCCCTTGGTCGGGTCGTCCGCGAGGTCGGCCGCCTCGTGCTCCTCGGCGGCACCGATCGAGAGGCGCTGGCGACCTGCAGCCACCGTCTTGGCCAACTTGTCGAGCAGGATCTCGAAGCTGCCCAGGCGCTGGTCGAGGAAGTCCTCGGTCTCGAGCTTGAGCCGCCGGGAGTCGTTCTCG
>CAYRXQ010000444.1:0-1720 GCA_964428115.1 uncultured Ilumatobacteraceae bacterium | reverse complement strand
GTCCGCGGCGAACGACCGCTTGAGCTGGTCGTCGACCATGGCGTTCCCGCCGTACTTGATCACGATCGTCTGGCCGTGGAAGCGGGTGATCCACGGCAGCGCCTCGCGCAGGACCGCGGCCTTCTCCTGCGCGGCCTCGACGCGCTCGGCGGAGACGTGGTCGGCCGTGGTGATACGCCGGCCGCCGATCCGCGGTGTGACGCTGGCGGCGGTGTGGTGGGCTGCGGACTCGGACACCGTCGGCTCCTGCTCGCGCGTCATGTCGTGTACTCCGCGTTGAAGCGGACGTACTCGGGGGTGAGGTCGCAGGTGAGCATCGTGGCCCGCGCCTCACCGGATCCGACGTCCACGCCGAGCTCGACCAGCGGTCGGGCCATCGCCGCCGCTGCCTGCCCCCGGTCGAAACTCGTGGCGACGCCGAAGCGGCACACGGTGATGCCCCCACAGGTCACCGTCACCCGGCGCGGGTCGAACGACACGCCGGCGCTGCCCATCGCCATCAGGATCCGGCCCCAGTTGGGGTCGGCCCCGTGGATCGCGGCGCGCACCAGCAACGAGGTCGCGATGGCCCGTGCCAGCCGCTCGGCCTCGGCCTCGGTGGCCGCGCCGGTCACGGTCACCGCCGCCACACGGCTGGCGCCCTCGCCGTCGGCGACGACCTGTTCGGCGAGATCGGCACAGACCGCGTGCAGGGCGCGGCCCACCACCTCGAGGTGCGGGGGGCGTGTCGCCCGTCCACTGGCCAGCAGCGCCACGGTGTCGGAGGTGGAGCCGTCGCCGTCCACGCTGATGCGGTTGAAGGTGGTGCGGACGGCGCCGGTCAGCAGACGCCGGGCCAGCGGGCCCCCGAGCGGCGCGTCGGTCGTGAGCACGACGAGCAGGGTGGCCATCGCCGGCTCGATCATGCCCACACCCTTGGCCATCCCGCCGACCACGCAGCGGCCGCCCTCACCGTCGGCGACCTCGAAGGCGACCTGCTTGACGTGGGTGTCGGTGGTGAGGATCGCCTCGGCGGCGGCGGCACCGGCCGTGGCCGCCAACCCGTCGACCAGGGCCGGCAGCGCGGAGGTGATGCGCTCCAGCGGCAGTGGGACCCCGATGACGCCGGTGGACATGACCAGGACGTCCTCGACCGCGACAGCGAGGTGATCCGCTGCGGCCGCGGCCATCGAGAGGGTGTGCTCCCGCCCGTGCGGCGTGCACACGTTGGCGTTGCCGCTGTTGATCAGCACGGCCCGGGCCGCGCCGTCGGCGGCGTGCCGCGCGGTGAGCGCGCACGCCGGGGCCTTCACGAGGTTGGTGGTGGTCACCACGGCGCAGCCGGCCGCCGCGTCGGCGACGACCAGCGCCAGATCCGTCCTGCCCGAGGGCTTGACGCCGCTGGCGATCCCACCCGCCCGGAACCCCTCCGCGGCGGTGACCCCACCGAGGATCGGGGTCAGCCCGGTGCGGTCCGCCGGTCCCCAACCGGCGATCACGGGTACACCCCCACCGCCGTGAGCCCGAGGGTCTCCGGCTCGCCGAGCACCAGGTTCGCGTTCTGGAGGGCCTGGCCGGCGGCGCCCTTGCCGAGGTTGTCGATCGCCGAGGTGACCGTGACCCGGCCGGTGCGCGGGTCGACGATGGCGCTGAGCTGGCACCCGTTGGAGCCGGCGAGCGCCTTGGTGTGGGGGAAGGTCCCGGGGTCGAGCACGTGGACGAAGGGCTCGTCGTCGTAGGC
>CAYRXQ010000443.1:0-1721 GCA_964428115.1 uncultured Ilumatobacteraceae bacterium | reverse complement strand
TGTGCCTGCAGGTGCGCGCAAGAGCGACAGCGAAATGATGGTGGCACTGGTTTATAGTTTCTGAAAAAGACAGGCAATAAAAAACCCGCCAATGGCGGGTTTTTTATTGCCTGCGAAAAGCCTGAGTGATCAGGCGTCTTTCAGGGCAGTCGAGATATCAATGATCGCCTGCTTGCCATCGCCGAACAACATCAGGGTGTTGTCCTTGGCAAACAGCGGGTTCGGCAGGCCGGCGAAACCGGACGACAGCGAACGCTTGACCACGACAACAGTGCGCGCCTTGTCGACATTGAGGATCGGCATGCCGTAGATCGGGCTGCCTTTGTCTTCACGAGCCATCGGGTTGGTCACGTCGTTGGCACCGATCACGATCGCCACATCGGTTTGTTCGAAGGTCGGGTTGATGGTATCCATGACCATGAGCTTGTCGTAGGGCACTTCCGCTTCGGCCAACAGCACGTACATGTGACCGGGCATACGGCCGGCCACCGGGTGAATGGCGTATTCCACCACAGTACCGCGCTTTTCCAGGGTGTCTGCCAGCTCACGAACGGCGTGCTGGGCCTGGGCCATGGCCATACCAAAGCCGGGCACGATCACCACACGTCGGGCAGTTTCCAGAATCATTGCCACTTCGTCAGCGGAGGAGGACTTGACCTTGCCCTGATAAACCTCGTCGTCGCTCATCGACACGCCGCCTTCGGCCATCACACCGAACAGCACGTTGGTCAGCGAACGGTTCATCGCCTTGCACATGATCTGGGTCAGGATCAGACCGGAGGCACCAACCAGCGAACCGGTGATGATCAAGGCGCTGTTGCCGGTAACAAAACCGGCAGCAGATGCAGCGACGCCGGAGTAGGAGTTCAGCAGTGCAATCACCACCGGCATGTCAGCACCGCCGATCGGCAGCACCAGCATCAGGCCGAGCAAGGCAGCGGCGGCTACCAGCGCCCAGAACACCATCTCGTTGCCGGGTTCGACAACCAGATAGCCAATCGCAGCCAGCGAACCAAGCAGCAGCAGGGCGTTAATGAATTTCATCCCGGCAAAGCCGATCGATTTGCCGCTGATCAGTTCCTGCAGCTTGGCAAAAGCGACAATGGAGCCGGTGGTGGTCACCGCGCCGATCAATACCGCCGCACCGGTGCTGATAATGGCAACAGCACCGACAAGCTCCCCGGTGATGTATCCGGCAGTTGCAACGGCGAATGAAGCGCCGCCGCCGAAGCCGTTCAGCAGCGCAATCATCTGCGGCATGGAAGTCATCTGTACTCTGACGGCCATCACGGCGCCAATTACAGCACCCAGAACGACACCGGCAATGATGAACTCGTAGCTGATGATATCGCGATGGAACAGGGTGACAACGCAGGCAATGAGCATGCCCAGCGCGGCCATCTGGTTGCCACGTACAGCAGTACGCGGTTTGGTCAGGCCCTTGATGCCGAATACGAACAGCGAGGCGGCGATCAAATAGGCAATATTGAGCCAGTGGTCTGCAAGATGCGGCATGAATTACTTCCTCTTGAACATCGCCAGCATGCGGTTGGTGACCATAAAGCCGCCAACCACGTTAATGGTGGCGAGCACCACCGCGATAAAACCGAATACCTGCACCAGCACGCTTTCACCATGACCGGCAGCGATCAGGGCGCCAACCAGGGTGATGCCGGAGATGGCGTTGGAGCCTGACATCAGCGGTGTATGCAGTGTCGGCG
>CAYRXQ010000442.1:0-1772 GCA_964428115.1 uncultured Ilumatobacteraceae bacterium | reverse complement strand
AGGACCGGCGGGGTGGAGTTCCCTCGCAAGACCGACTTCGCGGCGGCACTCGAGCGGGTCGGAGCCGAGTGGGTGCCGTGGTGGGCGATCCCCGGGCAGGGCGTCACGGCCCTCACGCCCCAGATCGGACGCCTCGACATCGGGGGCTTCTGCTGGCCGCAGATCGCGCTGCCGTGGTTCATCCGGCTGCACGCCGCCGTCACCGGCATCGACCCGAGCGCGCCGGTCGCGCTGACCCGCACCACCGTCGATCGACTCGAGCAGGGGGTCAACACCGAGCACGGGTTCGTGATCGGCGTCCTCGGCGCGCTGCGCGACGACCGTGGCGACCTCGACTTCATCGCCCAGGCCTACGAGGAGTGGAAGCCGCGCGAGGCCGAGTGGCGCCGCCAGGCCTTCCCCACCAACTGATCCACCGTCCCGCGGCGCCGCACTACCATCCCGCCATGCGACGGGAGCAGGAGACGGTCCAGATCAGCACGGCCGACGTGACACCGGCCCTCGGCCTGCTCGACGAGAAGTCGGGGGTGCTCGATTCCACGCTGCTCAACACGCTCGACTTCACCGCCAAGGAGCCCGGGCGGTTCGCCAAGACGTTCCGATCCGGCAACCTCGGCGGGATCCGCGTCACCGTCAACGATCCTCCCGAACCGGGTGGGGCGCACCTCTGGTCGTGCGCCGTGCAGTTCCCACGCAAGCTCGACCTGCCGTCGGCCTTCGCCCGCGTCGGTCTCGACTGGGTGCCCTGGTGGGCGATCGGCGTCGGCGAGGTGACCACGCTCGTCGACAAGATCAACCACCTGCAGATCTCGGGCTTCTGCTGGCCGCAGGTCGCGCTCCCATGGTTCCTCAAGCTCCATGCCGCCTACGCCGACCTCGATCCGGCGGCACCGGTCACCGTGGTGCGCACCTACAAGCAGGCGCTGGCACCCGGGCACGCCGACATCGACGACCTCGGGGACCTCATCCACGAGGTCCAGGCGCTCGAGTACGACGAGCACTACCTCGCGCTGCAGTACGCGGAGTGGAAGCCACGCGAGGCCGAGTGGCGTCGGCAGGCCTTCCCGAACGGGTGAGCTGATCCCCCGATAGCGTGTCGTACGTCTGCGCGATCGTCGCGCGGCATGCGCTCTCCCCGGGTTCCGTGCTCTGGTCGTGGGCGCGTCGAACCCCTGAGAGGGCTCCCCCACATGTCATCCCCCACCTTCGACAGCCTTGGGCTGTCCGAGAACGTCGTCCGTCGCCTCGCGCGCGGCGGCATCACCTCCCCGTTTCCGATCCAGGCCGCCGTCATCCCCGACGTGCTCGCCGGCCACGACGTCTGCGGGCGTGCGCCCACCGGCTCGGGCAAGACCCTGGCCTTCGGGCTCCCGATGATCACCAACCTGGTGGACGCCCGCTCCAAGGCGCCCACCGCCCTGGTGCTCGCCCCCACCCGTGAGCTCGCCGACCAGATCGCCCGCGAGCTGCGACCCTTCGCCGAGGACGCCGGCCACAACGTGACCACCGTCTACGGCGGCGTGGGCTACGGCCCGCAGAAGCAGGGCCTCGCCAAGGGCGCCGAGCTGGTCGTGGCCTGCCCCGGCCGCCTCGAGGATCTCCTCCAGATGGGGGCCATCCGGCTCGACGCGGTTCGCACCGTCGTCATCGACGAAGCCGACCAGATGGCCGACATGGGGTTCCTGCCCGCCGTCCGCCGGATCGTCGGGCTCACCCCGGCCAAGCGCCAGGTGCTGCTGTTCTCGGCCACCCTCGAAGGGCCGGTCGCCAAG
>CAYRXQ010000441.1:239-1778 GCA_964428115.1 uncultured Ilumatobacteraceae bacterium | reverse complement strand
GGCGTCGGCCTCGACCGAGAAGCCGGCGACGAAGGTATCGAACACGTAGCGGGGGGTGAAGGCGACGCCGGCATCGGAGGCCGCGGCCTGCACGCGATCGACGGCACTGGCCACGCCGACGCGCGCGCCGCCGTCGACGAGCGCCGGCGCGTCGACGCCGACGAACCAGATGGACGGCTCGGTGGTGAGACCCTCGGCGGTGGCTCGGGAGAAGGCGTCGTACAGCGGCGTGACGCGCTCGGCGACGCCCGCCGACGTCGGCCGGTCGGTGCCGGTCTCGGGGGTGGCAGCGGTCGGGGCAGAGCCCTGACCCCCGCACGCGGCGAGCAGCAGCGCGGCCGCGGCGGCGAGCGCGGTGTGGGTGAAGCGACGGGTCATGCTCTGGTTCCTGCGGTCCACGGTCAGTCCTCCGTCGTCGGGCCGACGTAGAGGTACTCGGCCAGGTCGAAGCGGGCGCCGTCGACGAAGACGGCGTCGGGGTCGTCCACGCCCCTGAGGGCGAAGACGTCGACGCCCACTTCCTCGCCGACCGCGAGCGCGCCGCTCAGGGCGACGTCGACGGGGCTGGCGGTGCCGGTCGCGAAGCCGAACACGGCCGCGGCGCCGCGCCCGTAGGCCTCGATGTCGTAGGTCGTGGTCGCGTCGGCGTCGGCCGCGAAGGCGACGCTCAGGCTGGTGCGGTCGAGCGAGGCGTCCGCAGCGGACACCACGGGCAGCTCGACCGTGTCCGTCGGGTCGGCGGCGCGCACGAGGGTGGCGCCGGGGAAGTCGAAGGTCCAGTCGCCCTCGAGCGCGGCCGCGGTGCCGATCCCTAAGCCGGGGTCCACCGCGTCGGTCGCGAAGCCGGCGGCTTCGAGGCGGGCGCTCGCGAGCCCGAGCCCGTCGCCGAATTCCTCACCGAACAGCACGACGACGCCGTCCAGCATCAGATCCGCATCGATGGTGTAGTCGAACGACGGGCGCCCAGGCGGAGTGATCGTCACGGTCACGTCCGCTTCGACCGGTTCGCCCTCGAGGGTGCGCACGCCCAGCACCAGCACGTTGCCGGCGTACGCGCCGACCGTGGTGCCGTCGGCGACGAAGGTGCCCACGATCGCCGCGTACGCGAGCGGCACCTCGTACACGACGTTGGCCGTCGCCGTGGCCGTGGCGACCCGGGTGCTGCCACGGAAGCCTTCCCACGCGGCGTCGAAGGTCGTGTCGCCGTTCACCTCGACCGCGAGGGCCACCCCGGCGGCAACGGTGTCGACCGACGTGCCTGGCGCCAGGTCGAAGGCGAGGTCGTCGAGCACGACGCCGTTCACGGAGTCGCTCAGGTCGTGAATGGGGATGCCGAGCTGCCCCTCGTTGGTGATCGTGTAACAGACGTACACCGTGTGCGGCGCGGCCGACGCGTCGAGCGTCAGCGTGCTCTCGGTGGCACACACGTCGGGTTCGAGACCGACGGTGGCCGCGAGCGAGCCGTCGGCGATCGGGTTTTGGCAGGCGGCGAGCAGCAACGCTTCCGCGACCATCGCTCGCCAGATGACCCCCGTGTTC
>CAYRXQ010000441.1:0-229 GCA_964428115.1 uncultured Ilumatobacteraceae bacterium | reverse complement strand
CCGCCGCCAACCAGGGAACGGACCTATGCATGGGACCTCCGGAACGTGGGGTGAGTCCGACGTCCGAGCGACGCGCGCCAGGGAGCCTGCGCCGATCGGGGACGGTAGACGGTAGGTGGACGGCGAATCAGATACAACCTCCCGTGCAAACCCTGTGACGGGTGGAACGAGTCTACCGAGTCGGGTCGTGGCGGGGTCTAGGATGGCAGCCATGAAGTACTCCAGCTCC
>CAYRXQ010000440.1:0-1786 GCA_964428115.1 uncultured Ilumatobacteraceae bacterium | reverse complement strand
CTGTTCCGAAGCGACGCCAGCGCACTGTCGGCGTACATCATCGACCTCGAGACCGGTGAGTGGTACCCGCAGCTGTCCGACGGGCAGCGCACGCTCGACCTGCAGATCGCGACCGAGAACGTGGCCGGCGGGCTGCTCGACCTGCAGATGGGCGGTCGGCTCACCGCCGACATCGACCCCTGGGAGGTCTCGGCCGCGATCGAGGAGCGGTACGACCAGCTGTGGTGCGAGCTGACCCGCGTCGACGAGTTCTTCAAGCACGACACGTACCGGTTCGAGCAGCGGCTCGAGCGGCTCCACGAGCTGGGCTTCGACGTCGGCGAGATGGAGATCGTCGCGACCGAGGACGGTGAGCGCCTCCGACTGATCCCCCGGGTCGTCGAGCACGGCTACCACCAGGACCGGTTGCAGAACCTCACCGGGCTCCTCACCGAGGAGAACCAGGCCCGTCGGCTGCTCAACGACATCCGCAGCTTCGGCGCCGAGTTGCAGGATCGGTCCGGCCACGCGCTGCCCGAGAACGTGCAGGCGGTGCGATGGCTCGACCAGCGCTTCGAGCCGGTGATCGCGACGATCCCGCCCCACCTGGTCGGCAAGCTCGAGCCGGCCGAGATCTACCACCAGGTGATCGAGCACCGGTGGTACCTCGCCGAGCAGCACGGCCACGAGGTCGACCTCGAGACGGCCCTGCGGTCGTACATCGACGACGTGCTGACCTGGGCACCCGACGAGCACGTCCAGCTCGACGAACCGACCGCCGAGGTCCCCCGCATCGGGCCCGGCCCAGGCGATACGGTGCCGACATGAGCGACATCGTGCACATCGCCGGACGTGAGATCCTCGACTCCCGTGGCAACCCCACCGTCGAGGTGGAGGTGGCCCTCGAGAGCGGCGCCGTCGGGCGGGCCATCGTGCCGAGCGGCGCGTCGACCGGCGAGCACGAAGCGGTCGAGCTGCGCGCCGGCGACGACCGCTACCAGGGCAAGGGCGTCCTGACCGCGGTGGCGTTCGTCGACGGCGAGATCGCCGGCGCGCTCGAGGGGTTCGACGCCCTCGACCAGCGCACGATCGACCGCGAACTGCTCGCACTCGACGGCACCCCCAACAAGGGGCGCATCGGGGCCAACGCCGTGCTGGGCACGAGCCTGGCCGTGGCCAAGGCCGCGGCGATGGACCTCGGCCTCCCCCTCTATCGCTACGTGGGCGGCGTCAACGCCCATGTGCTCCCGGTGCCGATGATGAACGTGCTCAACGGCGGGGTCCACGCCGACAACTCGGTCGACTTCCAGGAGTTCATGATCATGCCGGTCGGCGCGCCCTCGTTCGCCGAGGCCCTGCGCTGGGGCACCCAGACCTACCACGTCCTCAAGCAGGTGCTGAAGGATCGCGGCCTGTCGACGGCGGTCGGCGACGAGGGCGGCTTCGCGCCCGATCTGGCGACCAACGAGGACGCCATCAAGCTGCTCCTCGAGGCCGTCGAGCGCGCTGGGTTCACCCCGGGCGAGGACATCGCGATCGCGCTCGATCCCGCGGTGTCGGAGCTGTACCGCGACGGCCGGTACCACCTCGAGGGCGAGGGCAAGGTGCTCGAGGCCACCGAGCTCGCCGACTACTGGGTCGGGCTCGTCGACCGGTACCCGATCGTGTCGATCGAGGACGGGATGGCCGAGGACGACTGGGACGGCTGGATCGCCCACACCGCCAGCCTGGGCCACCGGATCCAGATCGTGGGCGACGACCTGTTCGTGACCAACACCGAGCGGCTCCGCACCGGGATCGAGCGCTC
>CAYRXQ010000439.1:0-1790 GCA_964428115.1 uncultured Ilumatobacteraceae bacterium | reverse complement strand
CGCGCTTTTCTCCCACGGTCACTTTGGAGCTGTGCTGGCCGCGCGCTGGATCGGCGACGGCTGGGGGGCAGGACGCTTCCGGGTGGGGCGGGGGGTGGGACGGGGGGTGGGGTTCACGACAGGCCTCGAAACCCAGAATTGTACCGAGGCATTCCCGGCCCCGCCCCGCGGGGCCAGGGGTCACGCCACCGCAGGGACGGGGCTCAGCCCTCGGTCTCGGCCGAGCGATCGACCGGCCGGATCTCGTCGAGCTCGCCACGCAGCGCCCACATCTCCTGCAGGATCGTGACGATGACGCCGGGCGAGGACAGCGTGGACTCGCCCCGGGTCCGCGGGAAGTAGTCGACCCCGAACTGGATCATCCCGAAGCCCGAGCGGGTGGCCCGGATGACCAGCTCGGCATCGACGAAGGACCCCTCGCTGCTGAGGCGGACGTGGTCGAAGATCCGTCGGCGGCACAGCTTGAACGCGAAGTTGATGTCGCGGACGCGGACCCCGAACAGCGCCTTGATCAGCAGGTTGTAGACGAAGGTGTACAGGGCTCGCAGCGAGCCCTCGCCGGTGCGATCGAACCGGTAGGCGCTGACGATGTCGACGTCGTACTCGCTCATCAGCCGGACCGCCCGTGGCAGCTCCGACATGTCGAAGGGTAGGTCGGCGTCGGTGTACAGCACCAGGTCGCCGGTGGCGGTCGCGAAGCCGGTCTTCATGGCACCGCCCAGCTTGCGGTTGCGCTCGTGGTGCACGACCTTGATGTGGGGGTCCTCGGCGGCCATGCGGTCGGCGATCGCGCCCGTCGAGTCGGTGGAGGCGTCGTCGACCACGATCAGCTCGTAGTCGCCGATCTCGCCCTCGGCGATCAGGTGCTCACACGCGCGGGTGCCGAACGCGAGGGCGCGCTCGATGTACGCCTCCTCGTTCCACATCGGGTAGAAGATCGAGAGCTTCTCGAACGTCGTCGTGGGTGCGTCCCCGTTGGCCGCTGCTGGCATCGGCGCGAGGGTAGCGGTCGCCCGGCGCCACGCCGAGGGCACCCCGACACGACCGTCGCACGGTCGACCCGTAGCATGGCCGGGTGTCGACGCTCTCCCCGTTCCCGCCTCCGGGCGACGTGCCGGCAGAGCCCCCCGAGCTCGGCGACCTCGACGACCAGCACGACGCGCACGACCTGCAGGAATCGGACGACCCGCGACCCGGCGACCTGACCCGGACCTGGGCCGTGGCGACACTCGTCCTGTGGGTCGGCGTGGTGGTGTCGCTGGCGGCGGTGTGGAACGCGAGCCGTCAGCTCGGGCTGGCCACCTGGTGGCTGGGCCCACCGGCCCAGCCACAGCCGTTCCTCGTCACGATCCTGCCCTTCCTCGCGCCGACCCTCATGGTGGCGGCGGCCGCCAACCGGGTGCGGTGGCTCCCTGCGTGGGGCGGGCTGGCCGCGGTGGTGATCGGTGTGGTCGGCGCGATCGATCTCGCGGACCGGACGTCGCTCGCGGTCACCCAGATCCTGGTCGCCGTCGCGGCCGCGGCCTTCTCGGCGGCCTCGACCACGGGCACCTACCGTCGCGCTTCCTCGGCCTGATCCGATCCCATCCACCGGTAGGTTCGGCGCCATGTCGAAGGTGCTGATGTCGTTGCCGGTGGGCGAGCGGGTGGGGATCGCGTTCTCGGGTGGGCTCGACACCTCGGCCGCCGTGGCGTGGATGCGCGAGCGCGGCGCGATCCCCTACACGTACACCGCCGAACTCGGACAGTACGACGAGCCCGACCTGTCGGGGGTGCCCGATCGGGCCAAG
>CAYRXQ010000438.1:0-1796 GCA_964428115.1 uncultured Ilumatobacteraceae bacterium | reverse complement strand
CCCCACCGACTCGATGAGCCAGCTCTCGTTCGCCAATGCGGCCGCCTCGATCGACCGGAACGAGCTCGACCGGGCCGCCGAGGCCATTCGCGTCGAGCTGCGTGCGCTCGGTCGAGTCGAGGTGGTCTGAGCCGAGCTGGTCCGGACCGGCGTCTCAGCGCGGGTCGAGCAGCTCGGGACCCTTGTTGCGCACGTCGTTGACCAGGATCGAGACCTCGGCGGTCACGAGCAGGTCGTCGGCCGCCGGGACCAGCAGTCGCTGCAGGTGCTCCCGGTCGCGGTTCGCCGGATCGAGCCACTCGGCCCAGACCTCGGACGGCAGGATCACCGGCATCCGATCGTGGATCGGCCGCATGGTCCCGTTGGCCGCGGTGGTGATGACCGTGGCGCTGTGCAGCCAGGGTGCGTCGGGATCGGCGTCGGGGTCCCGCCATGCGGCCCACAACCCGGCCACGGCCAGCGGCTCGCCGTCACGCCGACGGACGTGCACGGGCAGCTTGGCGGGCTTGCCGGCCTTGGTGAGCGGGCCGTCGGGCCGTCCGGGCATCCACTCGTAGAAGCCGTCCATCGGCACGATGCAGCGCCGACTCGCGAACAGCGGCTTGAACGCCGGCTTCTCGGCGAGCGTCTCGGCACGGGCGTTGATCATCCGTTGGCCGACCTTGACGTCCTTGGCCCAGGAGGGCACGAGGCCCCAGTGCACCACGCTCAGCTTCGGAGGGCCGTCGGGCGTGCCGAGGACCGCGTAGATGTCGTTGGTCGGTGCGACGTTGTGGTTCGCGGGGAGCGGCTCGGCCTCGAGGGTCGCCCCGAAGAACTCGGCGATGTGATCGGCGGTCGAGGTGGAGACGAAGCGTCCGCACATCGCGTTCAGTCCCCGGCGTGCGGGCGGGGCTCGTCGGCCTCGGCCTCGGCTGCCGGTGCCGGCCAGCTCGGGTCGGGCTCGTCGGTGGTCAGGACGTCGGACCCACCCGTCTCGCCGAGGGCGGTCTCGATCCGTTCGATGGTGTGCGGCCGCAGGTTGGCGTAGACCAGCCGGGCCCCGTGGAAGCGACCGGTCTCCTCGACCAGCGCATCGAGGTGCACGTCGCGGGCGAGCACGACCACGGTGAAGGTGTGCGGGTCGACGGCCTCGCGGAACCAGGTCACCCACTCGTCGGGGACGCCGACGTCGACCACCTTGGCCGCGATCGCCCCTGCGCCCGCCCCGAGGCCGAGCCCGGCGATCCACCCGACCGGGCCACCGACGAGCAGCCCGAGCAGGCCGGTCCACACCGCGCCCGACACCGCGGCGCGGCCGGGTTGGAGATCGACGGTCTCGCGGACCCGGGTCTGTCCCTCCTGGTCCTTGGTGACCATCACGGCGTCGACGAGCTGCAGGGTGCCCCGGTGCTGCATCCCTGTCATCGCGGTCAGGAACTCCTGGGCGCGGAACGCGTCGCCGAAGGAGATCCCGAGGATGGTGTCGGGTTCGCCGTCGTCTGCGCCGCTGTTGGCGTCGTCGCGGCCGAAGGGGTTGAACGTCACCTCGACAGGATGCCAGACCCGAGAACGATCGAGGCCCGGCCGTGTGGCCGGGCCTCATCCGTCGGGCTGGGGAGATTTGAACTCCCGACCTCTTGACCCCCAGTCAAGCGCGCTAACCAAGCTGCGCCACAGCCCGTGGCGGGTGGTGAGCCTAGCGATCGCCGGGCCGATCCCACCCCTCCCCCGGTTCTCATCGCCCCCGATCGCGCCAGGTGACGTCAGATAGGCTACAGAACTGCTCTGGACGGTTCTCATAGCCCCCGATCGCG
>CAYRXQ010000437.1:0-1819 GCA_964428115.1 uncultured Ilumatobacteraceae bacterium | reverse complement strand
CGGGCGGTCGTCGCGCTCGACGCGGCCGCCGATCGGGAACAGGTGCTCCGCGAGCAGCTGCGCGCCGCCGAGCTCCAGGCCGACCTGTCGGCGGTCGAGGCGCTCGAGGCCGACGCGTCGCGAGGGACAGCAGCGGCGCCGACGGACCGCGACCGATGAACCCGTCGACCGGCGCGACGGCGAGTGCGCCGGCAGCCTGGACCGAGCTGCGGACCGCCTCCCCGGCACCCGACGTGGTGTTCCCGCCGGTCGACCCGACGCACGTCGACGTCTCGATCGTCCTGGTGGCGTACGGCTCGGCCCGAGTCGTGCTCGACGGTGTCACGGCGCTGGGTCGCTCGCTGGTCGACGACCCGGCGGTGGCCGACCGGTCGATCGAGGTCCTCGTGGTCGATCACCCGCACCCACGGTCGGGCACGTCGCCGGCCGATCTGCTGGCCCTCCACACAGCCGGCGTCCGGGTCGTCCGGGCTGCCCGCAACCTCGGCTTCGGCGGCGGCAACGAGCTGGGCATCGCCCTGGCTCGCGGCCGCGTGCTGGTGCTCCTCAACCCCGACGTCCTCGCCGAGCCGGGGTGGCTCGGGCCGCTGCTCGACGCGGTCGCCGACCCGACCGTGGGCATCGCCGCGCCCGTGCTGGTCTGGCCCGACGGGCGGGTGCAGGAGGCCGGGGTCCGGCTGTTCCGTGACGGCGGCACCGCGCCCGAGACCGAGCTGGCTGGCATCGCCGCCGCCGCTGCCGACGACGCGACCGGCGAGGCGGGCGCCGTCGACGTCGACTACTCCTCGGCCGCCTGCTGGGCCGTGCGGCGCGAGGTGCTCGAGCAGGTCGGCGGCTTCGATGCGGCGTTCCATCCCGCCTACTACGAGGACATCGATCTGGCGTTGCGTGTCCACGGGGCCGGGCTGCGCACGGTCGTCTGCCCCGACGCCCGGCTCGTCCACCTCCACGGGGGATCGACCGTCGGCCCGCCGCCCGACCTGACCGACCACATCGACCGGTTTCGCCGACGGTGGGCCGAGGTGCTTCCCGGGTTCCCGACGCGACCCACCGACGCCAGGGGTCGTGCCGACGAGCTGGCCCACGACGCCGCCGAGCGCGTGCTGTTGCTCGGCTCGGCCTCCGAGGTCGCCGACGCCGAGGCCGCCCTCGGCGAGGTCCTCACCCGAGCCGCCGGGGAGACCTCCGGCCGAGCACCGCGGTGGGAGGTGACGGCCCACCCGATCGCCTCGGATCAACTCGTCGGGCTCGATCTCGACGAGGACCGGCTGCTCGGTGGCGAGCTGCGCTTCCGGTGCACGATCGTCGCCGCGCCCGAGGACCTGTGGACGGCCGGCTTGGACACATGGTGCGACCGCTGGCAGCCCCTCGCCCGCCGCACGACCCTCGCCGCCCTCGCGGCCCCCGCCTGACCCGAGCGATGAGAGATGAGCGGCCCGGGGGCGCTCATCGCTCACCGCCGGGAGATGTTGTCGGGCAGCAGGTCGCCGTTGGGGCCGACGGCGTCGAGCTCGACGACGTGGTCGAGGTCGCCGGCCGCGCGCCACGATGCCAGGGAGCGCAGCGGCTGGACCTCGAGGCCGTACCGGTCGAGGTGGAACGACCAGTCACGGTCGACGAAGCACACCACCCGTGAGCAGCGCTCGGCGAGCGAGCGCAGCCGCTCGACCGCTGCGGCCGGCAGCTCCTCGGGTGCCGGATCAGCCCGCACGACCACCCCGACACGAGCTGCGGTCGATGCGGCCGGGTCGGCGAGGGCCGGGTCGGCGAGGGCCGGGTCGGCGAGGGCCGGGTCGGTGGGATGCCGTCGCTCGGCCGA
>CAYRXQ010000436.1:0-1820 GCA_964428115.1 uncultured Ilumatobacteraceae bacterium | reverse complement strand
GTTCACCGCGCTCGTGGTGATCGGTGACGGCAACGGCCGGGTCGGTCTCGGCTACGGCAAGGCCAAGGAGGTGCCCCTCGCGATCCAGAAGGGCACCGAAGAGGCCAAGCGCAACCTGTTCGACGTCGCCCTCGCCGGCAGCACCATCATCCACCCGGTGATCGGGGAGACCGGTGGCGGTCGCGTGATGATGAAGCCCGCCGCACCCGGTACCGGCGTCATCGCCGGTGGCGCGGCCCGCATCATCCTGGAAGAGGCCGGCGTGCACGACATCCTGTGCAAGTCGCTGGGCTCGGCCAACCACATCAACGTCGCCCGGGCCACCATCGCCGGGCTCAAGTCGCTGCAGCGGCCCGACGAGGTCGCGAAGCGCCGGGGTCTCCCGGCCGACTCGTTCGTGCCCAAGGGCCTCCTCGCCGCCTACGAGGAGCGCCAGCGCCGTGCCGCGGCGCCCCATGGCGCACATCAGGGAGGCACGCAATGAGCGAGCAGACCATCACCGTCACCCAGGTCAAGTCGGCCATCGGCGAGAAGCCGAAGACCAAGGGCACCTTGCGTGCACTCGGGCTCGGCCGCATCGGCAAGCAGAACACCCTGCCCGACCGTCCCGAGATCCGCGGGATGATCGCCCGGGTGCCGCACCTCATCGACGTCGCCGAGGCGACGTCCAGCAAGAAGAACGAGGACTGACCATGCGCGTCCATGATCTCGCTCCTGCGCCCGGGTCGACCAAGTCCCGCAAGCGCGTCGGCCGTGGCATCGGTGGCAAGGGCGGCAAGACCGCCGGCCGCGGTACCAAGGGCCAGTACGCCCGCAACACCGTGGCACGAGGCTTCGAAGGCGGCCAGATGCCGCTCAAGCAGCGCGTGCCCAAGTTGAAGGGCTTCAACAACCCGTTCCGTGTCGAGTACACGCCGCTCAACCTCCACCAGATCGCCGATCTGGTCGAGGCGGGCGTCACCACGATCACGCCCGAGGTCCTCGTGAAGCACGGGTACCTTCGCAAGGGCGACTTCGTGAAGGTGCTCGCCCGCGGTGAGCTGTCCACGGCCGTCGAGCTCCACGTCCACGGAGCCTCGGCTGCGGCGACCCAGGCGGTCACCGACGCCGGTGGCAGCGTCACGCTCATCGAGCTGCCGTTCCGCGCCGAGGGCAAGGCCGGTCGTCCGGCGGTCCAGGGCAACCAGTTCGCCAACCGCTGATCGACCGATCCTCGGTCAGCACCGATCCATCCACGATCCCCACCGGATCGACGACGGGCCGCCGGCGACGCCGGCGGCCCGTTCCGTTCCCGGCTGCCGGGCGGCCCGTTCCGTTCCGCTGGTAGCGTTCCACCGCTCACGCCGTTCGTCCGCGGCCACGTCAGTCACGAGGACCCCACGTGCTCTCCAACCTGAAGAACGTCTTCAAGATCACCGATCTGCGCAACAAGATCCTCTTCACCCTCGCGGTGGTCGCGGTCTACCGCGTCGGTGCCGCGATCCGGGTGCCCGGGGTCGACCCGCTCGCGATCGAGCAGCTCCGCGTCGGCGCACAGGACGGTGCGCTCGGACTGTTCAACCTCTTCAGCGGCGGCGCCTTCGAGTCGTTCTCGGTCTTCGCGCTCGGGATCATGCCGTACATCACGGCCAGCATCATCATGCAGGTCCTGGGTGTCGTGATCCCCAAGCTCGAGGAGCTGCAGCAGCAGGGAGCGGTCGGCCAGCGCAAGATCACCCAGTACACGCGCTACGTCACGATCGGGCTCGCCACGCTCCAGGCCACGGTGCTCGTGTTCCTGTTCGGCACCGGTGGCGGCGGAGCGTTCTTCTCGGCGGTCC
>CAYRXQ010000435.1:0-1826 GCA_964428115.1 uncultured Ilumatobacteraceae bacterium | reverse complement strand
TGAACGATTCGTCCGCATCCGACGACGCGGTCCAGGAGACCTTCGTGCGCGCCTATCGGGCGTTCGGACGACTCCACGACGACAGCCGGCTCGGGCCGTGGTTGCACCAGATCCTGGCGAACGTCTGCATCGACGAGGCCAACCGGCGGCGGCGCGAGATCGACAAGGCCACCCGGGTGTCGGTCGATCCGACCACCGACGAGGTCGGCCCCAGCATCGAGCAGCAGCTCGGCCTGCACCTCGACGACACCCTGCTCGGCATCGCCCTGGCCACCCTCCCCGCGACCCACCGTGAGGCGCTCACGCTGCGCTTCGTCGACGACCTCGACTACGACGAGATCGCCCGCTCGGTCGGCGTCACCGAGGAGAACGCCCGGGCCCGCGTCAGCCGGGCCCGCACCGCCATGCGCCACGCGCTCAAGGGCGTCGCCGTCGTGCCGGCCTTCCTGGTCGGTCTCGGTCGCCGTGGCCAGCGCAGCGCGGCCGCCCTCGGGTCGGCCGACAGCACCACCGCCACCGCCACCTCGATCGGGGCCGGCAACGCGAGTCGCTTCGCGGCCACCATGGCCCCGGCAGTCGAGGCCGCCACCTCGGTCGCCAACGCCGCCCAGCACTCGGTCCCGCTGCTCACCAAGGCCGCGATCGGCGCCGGTGTGGTCGTGGCCGCCACCGTGTCGCCGAACACCGACCGGCCCGTGGTGATCCCGACCCCGCCGCCGGTGGAGGAGCAGGCAGTCGCCGTCGCCCCCGCCGAGCCGGTCGCCGAGGCGCCGGCCCCGGCCCCGGTCGCACCCGCCCAGGTCGCACCCACCGGCGAGAGCAACACTCAGCTCGAGCTCCGTGCGTCGACGGCCACCGTCGTGGTCGCCACCTCGGCGGTCGACGCTGGTGCTGCCGCCGGCCCCAGTCCCGACACGGCCGACACCACCGTCGCCCCGTCGACAGCACCGGCAACCACGGCCGCACCGACCACCGTGGCGCCCACCACCACGGCCGCACCGACCACGACGGCGGCACCGACGACCACGGCGGCGCCGACCACCACCCTGCCGCCGCTCACCGGCGGCAGCCTCGGCGGTTCGGTCTCGGTCACCCCGGCCGGCCCCCGTCTCGACCTGGCGGGCAGCGTCTCGTTGTCGGTCGGTGGCGCGACGATCGCGGGTCCGGTCTCGGGTCGCCTCGGCCTGTCCGACCCCGACGCGAACGGTGCCCGGCGTCTCGACGGCACGATCTCGATCCAGACCGAGTCGGGCATCCTCGACATCCGCCTCGCCGGCTACGCCACCGCCTCGGGTGAGGTCGCCGCCGGTGCGCTGCCGACCTCGTTCTCGATGTCGGGGCAGTTCCGTGCGGCAGGTGCGACCGGTCAGCTCGTGACGGGCGGTGGGTTCAGCGGATCGCTCAGCGGCGGCACCCTGTCGCTGTCCCTCGCCGCGTGACCGCCATGCGCGGTCGACGGACACGTCCGGCCATCATCGTCGGCGCCGCCGCGGCCCTGGTGCTCACCACGCTCACCGGCCCGGCACCGGTCGCCACGGCCGCCGAGGGTGACGTCCTCCCGCCGTCGCAGTGGCCCGATTCGAGCCAGGTCGCACCGACCATCGACTCGTGGGCGCACGCCCAGCGGATCGCCGGCCCCGACCGCACCCAGACCGCGCTCGCTCTGGCGCTCACCCTGCGCGGCCTGGGCGACTACCCCTTCGACACCCCCGATCCCTCCTCGAACGGCGCCGCGACACTTGCCGCTGCGAACGACTGGTGGGGCCCGGGCACCTGCCCACGAGCGGTGATCGTCGTCGCCGGCGACCTCCCCGCCGACTCGCTGG
>CAYRXQ010000434.1:1466-1829 GCA_964428115.1 uncultured Ilumatobacteraceae bacterium | reverse complement strand
CCGACGACCGAGATGCCGGGCAACGCGGCGAGCAGCTCGCGGTAGCGCAGCGCGAGGTCGACCGGATCACCGATGTCGAGCTCGGTCGACTCGTCGAGCTCGACGTGGCTCCGGGTCGAGGCGTTCGCACGGATGCCCACGATCCGCTCGACCCACGCAGCACCCGGCTCGATGGCATCCCGGAAGTGCGTCGGGTGTGCGCAGTTCACCATGTAGCCCTGCGGCGTCCCGCCGGTTCGCGCGTCGACCTGCTCGATGGCGTCCCGCAGCGCCGATCCCGAGGGCAGGCGTCCGTCGGTCTCGACGGTGAAGGAGATCACCGCCGGCAGGTCCGCCTCGGCCGCGGCCACGGCGATGCCGACG
>CAYRXQ010000434.1:0-1456 GCA_964428115.1 uncultured Ilumatobacteraceae bacterium | reverse complement strand
CCCGATCGTCATCGCGGTCACCCGGTCGACGCCGGCACGCGCCAGGACCCCGATCTGGAACGAGTGGTAGGCGGCGGCCTGCTCGGCCGTCATCAGCGCACCCACGACGTAGCCGTCACCGCGCGGCCCGAGGCACCCGCTCACGACCACCGGGGTCCTGGACGCCCATCGGTCCCGAACCTCACGACCCTGCTCCACCGATGCCTCGATCGCCGCGACGAGGACGGCCTGGTCGTGCCCGAGTCGCTCTGCCCAGTCGGGGCTGGCCCGCCAGGTGCAGGTCTCGAACACGAATCGGGCTCCCGCCGTCGCGGCCAGCGCCGCGTACCCGTCGTAGTACGCCGACAACCACGACCTCCACTCGGGGTCGAGCACGAGCGGATAGGCCGCGAAGAACGGCAGCTCGTGGCCGGCATGGAAGACCAGGGTCGTCTCCAACCCCCCGTCGGACAGATCGGGACGCCGCGCCGGCAACTGGGAGGGGCCGCGTGGCACCCTGCTGGCGGGGGTGGACGAAGAGGTGTCGATGCGCAGTTCCATGTCCTCGATCCAAGCGTGCCACGCCCGCCGGTGCGTGTGGGCAGCCTGAGGATCCGACGCCGAACCTGAGGATCACCCGGAGATCGTCAGCGTTCCGACGCCGCATCGCGGAGCGCCCGCCCGCCGTGGCGGTTCGCTGCGTCGACGGCGCGCTCGATGGCACGGTCGAGGGTGAGCTGGCGCCCTTCACGCCGCCACCTCGCCAACACCTCGGTACCGAGGCGCCGCTCGAGGTCCTCGAGTACTTCGCGCGTCCGGCGCTCCTCCTGGCCATACGAGCGGACCATGCTCGAAGAGGCAACCGCTGCGTGGACGACCACGGCTGTCTGCGGATCGTCCAGCGTCACGAGCACCTCGGTGAGGTTCCGGATCATCGTCGCGGCATGCACGAGGTTGCCATGGGCAAGGCAGTCGGCGAGGCAGTTCGCGAGCGCGACCAGCGCCGTGGGGGCGTCGCCGGACCGAGCGAGCGCAGCGGCCCGCGAGGCTCGTGCGACCGACACGGCGTAGTGGTGGTCGACCGAGGATGCGAGTGCGATCGCTCGGTCGAAGGCCTCGGTCGCCTGTGCCGCCCGCCCGGCGTCGCCCGCAGCCGTCGACGCGGCGATCGCCTCGCCGAGGCAGTACGCACGCCACGCGCGGTCCGAGGGCGCCAGGTCCTCGTCGTCGAGCCGTAGGTCCTCGACGATCGATCGCCCGAGGTCGGGATCACCGTGGTAGATCGCCGCGAGGGAGCGATCGACCTCGGCGAGCACGACGGTGTGGAGATCGTCGTGCGCTCGCCCCAGTGCCACCAGCCGGTCGGCTGCCCACCGGACGGCCTCGAGGTCGCCCGCGTAGAGGCCGGTGTCGGCGATCACCTCCCGGGCGATCAGGTCCGCCCCCGCGGTGACCCCGAGCGCCGATCTGGCTAGCG
>CAYRXQ010000433.1:0-1832 GCA_964428115.1 uncultured Ilumatobacteraceae bacterium | reverse complement strand
GCGGAGTGGTCGGCGGCGTGGTTGCAACGTGGTCGCGGCGTGGTCGCAGGGTCGCCGGCGTTGCGATCGTCGGCTCCGGGTGGGACCATGAACGGTCTACGACGACTGCGACGCCTAGCGTGGCGGTCACTCGTCCGTCACCCGCTCGTCACCCGTGCACCTCAAGTCCGTCCCCGTCCCGTCCGATACCTGAACGCCCACCCCGATGCGCCACGACGGCGTGCTCGGGCCGCCCTCCGTCGAGAAGTTGGACGAAACCGACCGATGACCGCCGAATCAGACCAACTGCTGGCGAACATCGTCGCCGCGGTCCAGTCCGAACTGGATCGGCACGCGAAGGTGATCGAGGCCGAGAACGCGGACCTGCGCGCGGAGCTGACCGCCGACCGCACCACGCTGCGCACCTCGTTCGGTGAGCAGGTCGCGACGCTGGTCGAGGCGATCGAGCAACTCCAGGCCAGGCAGGAGCAGGCGCAGCGGTCGGTGCGCGACCAGGTCGACGTGCTCGTCAGCCAGCGCCTCGCCGAGCTGACCGCCAAGGTCGCCGATGTCGACAACCGGGCCGAGCGGCGCTCCGACGAGTTGCGCTCCGGGCTCGACGTGCTCGTCGAGGGAGCGGCGCGTCCGCTGCTCCAGGCGGTGCGCGACGACCAGGAGTCGGTCCGCCTGCGGGTCGACGCGCTCGGCGAGAACCTGCGTCAGTTCGACGAGCAGGCTGCCCGCATGGTCACCTGGGTCAACGACGTGCAGGTCGCCGCGCAGAGCCGTTCCGACGAGCACGCCGCGCACCTCGAGGCCGAGCTCGAGCGGCGCATCGGCGAGATCTCCAATCGGGTGGTCGAGACCGAGGCCGGTGTCGTGCGCCGCCACACCGAGACCTCCCAGATGGTCACGCAGCGTGTCGGCGACGCCGAGGAACGGCTCAACGGCCGCGTGCTCGCCCTCGAGTCGCGGATCAAGGAGGAGACCGGCGCCCGTCTCGCCGAGATGGACGCCCACCTCGGCCGAGTCAGTCAGGGCCTCGACAACACCCTCACCGTGCTCAACGACCGCATGGCGGCCATCGAGCAGTGGCTGCAGGGCCTCGACGATCGGCTCGAGCGGGCCAAGGCCGAGTTCTCCTCGATCGACACCGCCGCCATCGAGGAGCTCAAGGAGCGACTCTCCACGGCGGCCGGCGAGGCGATGCTCGTGCGGATCGAGATGGAGCGCCTGCAGAAGCAGGTCCACGAACAGGTCGAGACGGTCACCGTGCGGGTCACCGCAGTCGAGGCCCAGTTGGCCGACGCCACCATGGACGTCAGCACGGCGGTGCAGCTGGAGCGACTCGAGGAACTGGAGCGGGCCGTCATGGAGCTGGACCCCGACACCTTCGTCCGACGTGAGCCCTCATCCGCCGCTGCGGGTGACCCGAGCGGGGAGCGATGATGGCACTGCGCCGAGGCAAGGACGACAAGCACACCGAGCACAAGGCGACCAGCTCGTCGTCGTCCTCGGCCGGTGACGACGTCGAGATGGGTGAGAGCCTCGAGGAGTGCGCGGCGATCGGCCGGATGCTCGTCGACCAGGGGCACCTCGAGGGCGGCAAGCTCCAGACGGTGCTCGCCGAGGGGCGCGGCGATCTCGTCGAGTTCGGCCAGATGCTGCTCACCCGGCACGGCGTCAGCCGCGCCGAGTACTCCAAGGCGTTGGCCCACGTGTGCGGCGTCGCCGAGGGCGACAGTCGCCAGACCCAGATCGACAGCGAGCTCGCGCACCGCATCGAGGAGCGCGTCGCCCGCCAGTACCACCTGGTGCCGATCGGCGAGTCGACCGGGCGGCTGGTGGTGTTC
>CAYRXQ010000432.1:0-1839 GCA_964428115.1 uncultured Ilumatobacteraceae bacterium | reverse complement strand
GTGAGCGTCAGCTCCTCGTCGCCCCGGAAGGCGCGTCGCGCCTCGGTGTCGACCCGGAGGCCCGCAGCCTCGAGCACCGGCACCGGTCGTGGGGCCGAGGTCGACGCCCGCAGGCGGGCCCGGATGCGCGCCACCAGCTCGGCGAGTCGGAACGGCTTGGCCACGTAGTCGTCGGCCCCGGCCCCGAGCCCGACGATCACGTCGACCTCGTCGGCCCGCGCAGTCAGCATGACGATCGGCAGGTCGACGTGACGGGCCCGCAGCTTGCGGCACACGTCCAGGCCGTCGACGTCGGGCAGCGTCAGGTCGAGCAGCACCAGGTCGGGGCGGCGGGTGTCGACCTGGGCGATCGCCGCGACACCGAGCGTGTGGTGCGTGACCGTGAACCCCTCGCTGCGCAGGACCCGCACCAGCGGTTCGCTGATGCGTTCGTCGTCCTCCACCAGCAGGATCTCGGCCACCGGGGGAGCGTAGGCCAGGCGGGTCGTCGCGGCCGGCCGCGGCGTCGCGGTCAGCTCGGACGCCGTCCGCTCGGACGCCGGTCAGCCACGACGCCGGATGGCGTTGCCGTGCGCGGGGAAGCCCTCGTGATCGGCCAGTGCCACCACCGACGGCGCCATGCGACGCAGCGCCCGCTCGTCGGCCCGGGCGATGGCGGTCCGCTTGGTGAACGTGTGCGCCGTGATGCCCGAGGACACGTGGGCGAACCCGCTCGTGGGCAGCGAGGCCGGGCAGCCGATCACGAAGTTCGCGGCGCTGAACGGCGTGTGCTGGCCGATCAGGATCTCGCCGGCATGCACGAGCCCGTCGACCACGGCGTCGATGTCGGCGTCGCCGACCGCCACCTGGAGGTGCTCGGGCCCGTAGCGGTTCGCCACCTGGACGGCCTCGCCGAGCGACCCGACCACCACGCAGCCGCCGTTCGGACCGAGCGCGGCGCGGGCCGCCTCGGCGCGCACCACGGGCAGGTCGGCGAGCTGGATCGCCAGCTGCGCGTCGACGGCGTCGGCGAGCTTGGCCGAGGTGGTCACCAGGACCACCGAGGTGTCGGTGCCGTGCTCGGCCTCCACCAGCAGATCGGCCGCGAGCCGGACCGGGTCGGCGGTGGCATCGGCGATCACGAGGCTCTCGGTCGGCCCGAGCAGCATCATGGTCGCCACCCCGTAGCGCTGCATCTCCACCTGGGCGAGGGTGACCGCGGGGGATCCGGGCCCCACGACCTTGCGGACCCGCGGGATCGACTCGGTGCCGAAGCCCAACGCCGCGATGCCGGCCGGGCCGTTGACCCGGAACACCTCGCGGATGCCGAGCTTGCGACAGACCACCAGCACCGCCGGGTCGACCTCGCCGCGACCCCCGGGCACCGGGGGCACCACGAGCGCGAGGTGCGGCACCCCGGCGACCACGGCGGGAACGCCCAGCTGGTAGGCGACCGACGGGTAGCTCGCCTTGCCCGAGGGAACGAACAGCCCGGCCGAGGTGATCGGGCTGATCTTCTCGCCCACCTCGAGACCGGGCTCGATCTCGGCCCGCCAGTCGGCGGTGCCCGCCATCTGTCGCTCGTTGAAGGCCCGCAGGTGTGCGATCGCGTCGTCGAGGGCGGCATCGAGCTCGGGGGAGACCGTGGCCGCGTCGTACTCGTCGTCACCGATGCGCAGCTGGTGCGGGCCGATCCGGATGCCGTCGAACCGGGCGAGGGCGGCGCACACGGCGTCGTCGCCGCGCTCGCGGACGTCCTCGATGAGCTCACCGATCGAGGCCCGCAGCGCCGGATCGAAGATGTCGTCGAGTCCTCGGGCGCACAGCTCGTGCCGGGCGCGCTCGGTCATCTCGGCCCAC
>CAYRXQ010000431.1:0-1853 GCA_964428115.1 uncultured Ilumatobacteraceae bacterium | reverse complement strand
CGACGTCGACACCGACCAGATCATCCCCGCCGAGTGGCTCAAGCGGGTCGAGCGCACCGGGTTCGAACAGGGCCTGTTCTCCACGTGGCGCGACGACCGCGACTTCGTGATGAACGACGAGCGCTACGCGGGCGCGACCATCCTGGTCGCCGGACCGGCCTTCGGCGTCGGCTCGAGTCGCGAGCACGCCGTGTGGGCCATCCAGCAGGCCGGGTTCGATGCCGTCGTCGCCCCGAGCTTCTCGGACATCTTCCGCAACAACTGCACCAAGAACGGGCTCGCCCCGATCGTGGTCCCCCTCGAGGTGGTCGAGCAGATCTGGACGGCGATCGAGACCGACCCGGCGACCGTGATCGTGGTCGACATGGAGCGCCTGCTGCTCGAGGTGCCCGCGATCGGGCTCACCGAGTCGTTCCCCATGGACGCCCCGACGCAGCACCGCTTCCTCGAGGGGCTCGACGACATCGGCATCACGCTCACGCACGCCACCGAGATCGACGCCTACGAGGCCGGTCGGCCGGTGTGGCTCACCCGCTGAGACAGCGGTAGGCGCCCTCGACACGTCCCTGGTCACCGAGGTCCACCAGGAAGGTACCGGCCGCGGCCACCGCGGCCGGTGTCACCTCGACGGGGCCGCTGAGCTGCTCGCCCCCGACCTCGAACGTCGCCACCCCGATGGCGGATCCGCCCTCGACGGGCGCGGCCTCCAGCACCAGCTCGGCCGAGTCGAGCCCACCGATCGTCGCGCTCACCGCGGGCGGCGAGACGCGGATCACCCACGGGGACGCCCCATCGGACGGGGTCACCGCAGAGCACCACGCCGGTGCGGCGTTCGCCAGGTCGTCGTCGTCGTCGGCGGCGGCGGCGGTGCCGAGCTCGGCCAGCGCGTTGCGCACCCCGGAACGGATCGACTCCGCATCGGCGCCGACCGAGCCGACCGCGAGCTCCTCGCCCTGACGTGCCCAGCGGCCCGAGATCTCGATCGAGGTCGGGAGCGCCGCGTCCAGCTCGGGCGGCAGTGGCACCGGCGTCGTCTCGGCCGGACCGGTCTCCAGCAGGAGCTCGACGGTGTCGTCGGTCGCGACGGTCGTCGTCGTGCCGACCACCGTCGTGTCGACGACCTGGTCGGCCTCGTCGGCCCCGTCGTCGCTCCCCGAGCATCCCGCCGCCGCCCCGATCGAGGCGACCGCGAGCAGGGCGAGCAGCGGGCGTCTCACGTGGTGATGTCGGCCTCGAACCGAGGGAGGTCGCGCAGGTCGGGGTTGTTGGAGAACACCTCGACGGCGGGCACCAGCGGCAGGCGCAACCCGCGCTGCAGGATCCGCATCTGGGTGTGCTGGTTGTACTCGACCATCGTGACCGCCCAGCCGTCACGGCCGGCGCGGGCGGTGCGGCCCGACCGGTGGAGGTAGTCCTTCACGTCCTTGGGCGGGTCGTAGTGGATCACGGCACCGATGTCGTCGACGTCGATCCCACGGGCCGCCACGTCGGTGGCCACGAGGATGGCCAGCTTGCCCTCGGCAAAGCTGCGCAGCGCCCGTTCCCGGGCCACCTGCGGGAGGTCACCGTGGATCGCCGCCGCGTTCACGCCGTCGTCCTGGAGGTTGGCGGTGACCTTGTCGCACAGGCGCTTGGTCTGGCAGAACACGACCACCTTGGGGATGCCCTGGGCGATCGCCGCGACGATGCGGTGCTTGTCCATGTGGTGCACGGCCAGGAAGAGGTGGTGCATGGTGCCGACGGTGTCGGTGGCGGAGTCGACGGCCACCTCGACCGGATCGGTGAGGTAGTGACGGATGAGGTGCCCGACGTCGCCGTCGAGCGTCGCCGAGAACAGCATCGTCTGGTTGCGG
>CAYRXQ010000430.1:0-1901 GCA_964428115.1 uncultured Ilumatobacteraceae bacterium | reverse complement strand
GGGGTCAGGACTTCGGACTCGTCGATGTAGTCCACCCCGAGCGACTGGATCACCTGCGCCTCGACCATGTGCCCGATGCGCACCTTGGCCATGACCGGGATGGACACCGCCTCGATGATGCCGTCGATCATGTCCGGATCCGACATCCGCGCGATGCCGCCGTCCCTGCGGATGTCCGCCGGCACCCGCTCGAGCGCCATCACGGCGACCGCACCAGCCTCCTCGGCGATGCGCGCCTGGTCGGGGGTGACGACGTCCATGATGACGCCGCCCTTCAGCATCTCGGCCAGCCCCCGCTTGACGGGGAAGGTGCCCGTCGAACGCGACGGCGAGGACGGTGACGACGGGTGCTCGGACATGTGCGACAGCGTATCCATCGGTGGTCCTGCGACGCAGGTGGTGCTCGTACCAGCGGACCGGACGCTCGTCACGTCACGGCGCCGAGGAGCGAGCAGGTCAGGGAGTCCAGGTCACGAACGACTCGGTGTTCCGGGCGAGCTCGACCCAGGTCCGGCCCGGTGTGAGCCCGAGCACCTCGAGATCGTCGCCCTCGCCGACGAAGAAGTCGTAGGGATCGGTCCGGGCCAGGCGGATCCAGCTGCCCACCCGGGCGACGCCGTCGGAGAAGATCACGACCGGCCCCGTCCCCACGGTCTGGGCGTCGGGGCTGCCACGGTCGACGAAACTCGGCAGGTACTCGACGGCCATCACGACGAGGTTGTCGGTGGTGATCTGACCGGTCAGCTCGGTGTCGTGCGGCCGGCCGTTCTGGAACCGGCGGTACACCCCCGCCTCGGCGTCGTACTCCCAGCGCACGGCGACCCCGTCCATCGTGACCTCGACCACGGTGGCCGCCTCGCCCTCGAGCGGGTTCTCGGGGTCGACGTCGACGTAGTTGAACACCTGGTCGGGCACGGTGTACTCGGCCGGGGTGTTGGCCCACAGGGCGTCGGTGCTGGAGTACAGGTTGTGCGGTGCCCCGCCGCGGCCCGAGCGCCGGTAGTACCCGGGCGTGAAGACCGCGTCGAGATCGATCAGGTCGGAGCTGCGGATGTAGGCCCGCACGCCGGCGTTGCCGCCGCTCCAGGCGAACAGGGGCGAGGAGAACGCGCCGAGCATGTCGACGTCCTGGGTCCGACCCGAACGGATCGGCCCGACCGGATCGCTGCCCTGGCTGTGGAACACCGCAGCGAACCGGGTCAGGTTCTCGACGTTCTCCTCGAAGACCACATCGGCCTCGTTCAGACCCGCCTGCGGACGCGCCGGTGGGGCGTTGTCGATCTTGACCGCGAGGGCGGGGCGATCGGGGATCGCGGACTCGTCCTCGATGGGGGCGCCGGTCAGCGGCATCCGCAGGACCACGGGGACCGTCGTGGTGGTCGTGGTCGACGTCGAGGTCGTGGACCGTGGCTCCGTGGTGGTCGTCGTGGCCGGAGCCGTCGTCGTGGTCGTGGTCGTGCTGGGGGCGGGCGTGGTCTCGGCCGCGTCCTCACCACCGCCGGAGCAGGACACGGCGAGCAGGGCGAGCACGAGTGGCACGGCGGCCCGGGTGGTGGTGCGGTTCACAGTTCCCTCAGCAGTGCGATGCGTTCGTCGAGCGGTGGGTGGGTGTCGAACAGCCGGTGGACGCCGCCGAGCTTGCCGTCGTCGCCCACGCCGCTCATCGGCTGTTCGATCCACAAGTGTGCCGTAGCGGTCGACGCGGAATGCGTCACCGTGGTGTCGGCGCGCAGCTTCTCGAGGGCCGAGATGAGACCCGGTGGGTACCGGGTGAGCTGACAGGCCCCCAGGTCGGCGAGCGTCTCGCGCCGGCGCGAGATGGTGTCCAGCAACGCCTTCGCGATGATCGGGGCCAGGATGAGCAGCCCGAATCCCACGAAGGCCAGCGGGGTGGAGGAGTT
>CAYRXQ010000429.1:0-1905 GCA_964428115.1 uncultured Ilumatobacteraceae bacterium | reverse complement strand
CGAAAGAGTTGCTCGCAAAGGCGCAATGACGCAAAGGCTTGATGGAAAGAATTGCACGCAAAGCCGCGAAGACGCAAAGGATTTTCACGCAGAGCAACAGAGGGGCGGAGATAATATGGCTGCGCATGGTGGCGGTGATGTTTTTACCACGAAGGCGCACACATGACTTGGCCACGGAAGCACGGAAGGGCACGGAAAAAAGCTTTCTTACTTCGCAAAAGCGCGCTGCGCGAGGCTTCACGGAAAGAATTGCACGCAAACCTGCCTGTCGGCAGACAGGGGACGTAGAGGCTGGAGATGGCTTCGCTCGTTCCTCGCTCGCCATGACAGAAGGGCCGGTTCACGAAAGAGTTGCTCGCAAAGGCGCAATGACGCAAAGGGCCTGATGAAAACGTGTTCTCACGCAGACCTGCCTGTCGGCAGACAGGGAGCGCAGAGGCAAGAGATGGCTTCGCTCGCCATGACGGGCGGGGCAGTCATTATCGGTCTCATCAGCCTAATATGAATGCCGAAACGGTATTATGCATGGGTCGCCATTATCCTGATATGATTGACCATTCTCAGTTCCTTTCTTGACTGCGGTCAGCCGCTTGGCCACGCGCGACTGATAGGTTTGGGTCTCAACATCAACCAGACCTCATCGCCATGAAAAAACTGTTCTACTTCCTTATGCCCGCCTTTGTGCTCACGCTGTCGGCCTGCGACACGGATGATGATACTCCAGGCCTGATGCGCATTGACGGGGCCAAACTGAAAGTGAGCTTCGACCTGCCCGGCAAGCATTGGGAGGGTGCGGACGGATTCGTGTATCAGACCCCTGCCGAATATCAGATCGGGCTTCACAGCGTGACGCTTATCGGTGACCCGCATACGCCCGACCACGTGCTGTTCGCAGAGGAGGACTTTGCTGATGCCGAGGTATTCAATTTTACGGACGGCAGCGTGCTCTTCGACCTGCGCGAGGACAACGACATACCCGATGGCAACTACGCATCGGTAGAGCTGGGCATCGTCTATCTGCAGATGAAGCTTCAGCTCTCGGGAACCAACACGGGTGTGCAATGGCGCAACATGCGCATCTATTTCTGCGAGTTCGGGGAATTCAAGCGCGGTGACGTGATAGAGGTGAGCGACAATGGGACGAACATGGGATGGCTCTTCGGCAGGTATGAGATGCCTGACTTCCTGCCTGCCTCGCCCCGCGAGTATGCCTACACCTTCCCCCACAATGGCGAATGGTGGATGTTCGCTGACAAGCCCGGCAACCTCTATGGCCCATCGGGCAACCTGGCCTTCTGGAACAGTGTGCCCAACCCGTTCTCACGCCCTGTGCAGCTTCAGCGGCAGGAGGGGGATGGCAACATCATGGTCATCGATTTCAATGTGGCCAACTGCTGGCGATTTGAGGACAACAACGGTGACGGCTATTTCGGTGGGCAGGACATCGACCCTTGGGTGCCCTCTGCGTGGGTCATGGAACTGCCTGTGATCACCGTGTCGTTTGCAGATTGAGCGCCTGCTGCGGTGGGTTCAGTAGAGGCTCATGCGCGAAGTCTCAGACCGCGCACGGGGGGGGCAAAATAGTTTTTTGCTGTCCATAAAGAGGCGCGCTGCGCTTGGGTTCCGAAAGAATTGCTCGCAAAGGCGCAATGACGCAAAGGGAAAGAGGAAAGATGAAAGAGGAAAGATGAAACAGGAAAACGCCTGCCCTGTATGGCATCTGGCGGGGGCGGGTCACGCTCTGGCTTCACAGAACATTGTTGCGCGACTCCTGTTAAGGGAGGATGAAAAACAAAAGCGCATACCTTCTAACGGCCTTAGTGGCTCTGTCCATTATGACGGCCTGCACCAAAGATGAAGTGAACCAACTGAATCCAACGGTCGCTGAACCCATTGAAGACACCA
>CAYRXQ010000428.1:0-1913 GCA_964428115.1 uncultured Ilumatobacteraceae bacterium | reverse complement strand
CACGGTGATCGCGGCGCTGTTCCTGGCCGGCTGGCTGATCGAGGACGTCGGGATCGCCTCGCTGGTGAGCAGCGTGGTGATCCTGGTCTCGGCCTACGCCATCGGCGACAACGTGCAGCGGCGACGCCAGGCGGCGGTCGACCTGGCCGAGCGCGCCGAGCGCGCCGAGCGCGAGCGCGACCTGGTCGCCCACCAGCGGGTGGTCGAGGAGCGGACGCGGATCGCACGCGACCTGCACGACGTGGTGGCGCACTCGGTCAGCGTGATGGTGATCCAGGCCGCTGCCGCCCGGCGCACGCTCGACGCCGACCCGGCGACCGCTGCGGCCACCCTCGAGGAGCTCGAGGCCACGGGACGTCGGGCGATGAACGACATGCGCCGGGTGCTCGGCGTGCTGCGCCGCGACGACGACCAGGGCGAGGTCGCCCGCTCGCCGCAACCCGGGCTCGCCGATCTCCGGGCACTGCTCGAGGCCAACGCCGACCTGCCCCTGACGACCGACCTCGCGGACCTGGTCGACGACACCGACGACGCCGGCCACGCCATCCCGGCCGGGGTCGCGGTCGCGGCCTACCGCATCGTCCAAGAGGCGCTCACCAACATCCGACGCCACGCCGGGCCGGTCCGCACCGTCGAGGTCACGGTCCGCTGCCAGGACGACCAGCTCGACGTGATCGTCGAGGACGACGGGCGCGGTGCTGCCGCCGACCCGGCGGACGCGCGGGGCGGCTACGGGCTGGTCGGGATGCGGGAGCGGGCGACCGCCGCGGGCGGACGACTCCACACGGGACCACGCCCCGGTGGGGGTTGGCGGGTGCGGGCGACGTTCCCGATGGTCGCACCATGACGCCGATCCGGGTGATGCTCGTCGACGACCAGGCGATGGTCCGGTCGGGGTTCCGCCTGATCCTCGAGTCGGAGCCCGACCTGACCGTGGTCGGCGAGGCCGGCGACGGCGCCGCCGCGCTCGAGATCGCGCAGCGCGCCCGTCCCGACGTGGTGCTGATGGACGTCCGGATGCCCGTCATGGACGGCATCACCGCGACCCGCCAGCTGCTCGAGCGTGGTGACCGCTGCCGGGTGCTGATCCTCACCACCTTCGATCTCGACGACCACGTGCACGATTCGCTGCGCGCCGGTGCCAGTGGCTTCCTCCTGAAGGACGCCCCGGCCGAACAGCTGGTCGAGGCGATCCGGGTCGTGCACCGCGGCGACGCGCTCCTCGCGCCGTCGGTCACCCGGCTGCTGATCGACGAGATGATGCGGCGGCCGCGCGCCGAGACGGCCGTGGTCGACGGGCTCGATCAGCTCACGGGCCGCGAGCTCGACGTGTTGCGCCTGCTCGCACGGGGCCGGTCGAACACCGAGATCGCCGAGGCGCTCTACCTGGGCGAGGCGACCATCAAGACCCACGTCGGTCGCATCCTCGCCAAGCTCGGCGTGCGCGACCGGGTGCAGGCCGTGGTGGCCGCGTACGAGTCGGGCCTCGTCAGGCCCGGCGACCACGACGAGACCTGAGCCCCCGGCCGTCGACGCGACGGGGTGCGCGGATCATCCCCCGGGTGGACGCGGTGCCGACCGGGGGTGGATGTCGCCGGACCGCCGAGGGCGTTGGATGGAGGCCATGACGACCACGTCCACTCCCCCGTCGCCCGGGAGCACCACCGCTGCCGCCGGCGCGATCGACGCCCGCAAGACCTACGGCATCGGCGATGCCGCCGTGCACGCCCTCGACGGCGTCACCGTCTCGTTCGAACCGGGTCGGTTCAGCGCGATCATGGGCCCGTCGGGCTCGGGCAAGAGCACGCTCCTGCACTGCCTCGCCGGGCTCGACTCGCTCACCGAGGGCGCCGTGTTCATCGGGGACACCTACCTCGCCGCGCTCGACGACAAGGACCTCACCGAGCTGCGGC
>CAYRXQ010000427.1:0-1919 GCA_964428115.1 uncultured Ilumatobacteraceae bacterium | reverse complement strand
GCCGACTCGTTCTGCACGAGCGTCCAGGCCACCCCGGGCTGCACCTACCCGGGCTTCGTCGTGGCGATCGGTGGCCCGACGGTGCTGCCCGACGCCCTGGTCGAGCGCGCCTCGCAGCTCGTCGCCGGCAACAGCGCCTCGGCGGGCACCACGATCCCGCCGGCGGTGAGCGGCGCGTTCGTCACCTCGCTCGATCTGTCCCCTGTGTTCGGGGCCACCCCGGCACAGCCCGACCACGTCTGCGTGAGCCGTGGCGGCGCCACCGACACCCGGTGGCTCTCGGTGTTGGGCGCGCCCGACGTGCCCCGTGTGATCGCGTCGAGCGACGTGATGCTGCTGGGGCGCTACTCGACCGATGCCGACACGGTGGTCCGCTCCCGCGGCACGCTCGCCCCGTCGTGCGTCTCGCTCGACGTCGGCTCGCGCACGGCGCTGCGGTTGCGCCCCTCGGGCATCGCCGGCCGGCTCGGCCCCGAGACCAAGTTCACCGTCGGCGCACCCGCATATCTCACCCTCACCCGGCCGATCGCCCGGTCGGGGCCGACCTCGTCCTCGGGGACCCCGTCGGCCGACGACACCTCGGGCGGTGGCTCCACCACGCAGACCTACATCGGCCCGACGCCCGGGGTCGGTGCGGTGTCGCGTGAGCAGGTCGCGGCGGTCACCTCGGCGGCCATCACGTTCACCCTGACGCGGGGTACCGACCTGCCGGCCTCCACCGGCATCGACCGGTTCACGGCGAGCTTCTCGCTCACCACCGATGCCGGCACGGTGTCGGGCTCGGCGACCGGCGAGGCGATCCGTGGCGTCGACGGCATCTGGCGCCTGCGGGGACGCAGCACCTTCGCCGGGGGGTCGTGGAACGTCGCCTCGGGCTCGGGTGGGTTCACCCTCGACCTGACGACCGACGATCCGGCCACCATGGCCGACGACGCCATCTCCTGGCGTGTCGATGGACTCGTCACCGGCTGACCCGCCGTCGGCCGAGGAGGCTGACGAGATGGCCACTGCCGACGCTGGACTGCGGCTCGCCTACCAGCAACATCCAGTCGATCCGGCGCTCCTGGCGTCGGCGAAGCGACTCGCTGTCGAGACCGCTCCCGCCTGGTAGACCGCAGCAGCAGATCACCACCCATCTCGGCGAGCACAGGGTTGCCCGGAGGTTCTCTGCACTTTGGTGCATGTAGTGCGCTAAAGTGCAAACCTGAGGAGGTCCCCCATGCACGCCGCACACCCGATGATGAGCGTCACGGGCAGCCTCGAAGGCCTGGTGCTCGAGGTCCTGGCAGGCACCACCCGACCCTTGTCGCTCACCGACGTGCACCGCCTGGGCTCGATGGCCTCGATGAGCGGCATCCGCAAGGCGCTCCTGCGGCTCGTCGACAACGGCCTGGTCGATGCCGTCCCAGGTGGGTACGCCTTGAATCGAGAGCACCTGGCTGCCGGACCCATCATCGAACTCGCCGGATTGCGACGTGAACTGTTCGACCGAGTTCGTGCACACGTCGCCTCGTGGTCGCCGCAACCGACACTGGTGGGCGTCTACGGGTCGGTGGCCCGCCGTGATGATGACGAGCACAGCGACATCGACATCCTCGTGATCAGCGAGCTACTCCCCGACGGGACGACGGCAGAGCTTGCCCGGCAGGTCGAACGCTGGACCGGGAACGACTGTCAGGTCCTCGCGTTGACCACCGCCGAGCTGCGGGGTCTGCTGGCGCGAGGCGAGCCCATCGTCGACAGTTGGCATCGTGACCTGGTCGCGATCGTCGGGGATCGGACGGTCATCGAGACGGGAGCGCCTGAACGACCAGAGTGATTCGGCCGACAGCTCCGGACTCACCCAGAAGGTGACTCGTCGTAAAGGAGGTCGGCGAACGTGACGTCGGTGACGGCTCGGTAGAGGTGGTCGAAGCTGG
>CAYRXQ010000426.1:0-1920 GCA_964428115.1 uncultured Ilumatobacteraceae bacterium | reverse complement strand
GGCTCGCCGGCTGCGACCTCGTGATCGAGAGCGTGGTCGAGGACCTCGCCGTCAAGAAGGAGCTGTTCGCCGAGCTCGAGCAGATCGTCCAGCCAGGCGCGATCCTGGCCACCAACACCTCCACCCTGCCGGTGATCGAGCTGGCGATGGTGACCCAGCGTCCCGACCGGGTGTGTGGGATCCACTTCTTCAACCCGGTGCCGGTGATGAAGCTGGTCGAGGTCGTGCGTCCGATCACCGCCAGCGACGAGACCGTCGCCGACGCCGTCGCCTTCGCCGAGCGCTGCGGGAAGGACGCGATCGAGGTCGCCGACCGGGCCGGGTTCGTCGTCAACGCCCTGCTGTTCCCGTACCTCAACAACGCGGTGCGGATGCTCGAGCAGGGCACGGCCTCGAAGGAGGCGATCGACATCGCCATGCAGGGGGGCTGCAACTTCCCGATGGGTCCCTTCGCCCTGCTCGACCTGGTCGGCCTCGACACCTCGCTCGCCATCCTCGATGCGCTCTACGAGGAGTTCCGCGATCCCAACTACGCCGCGGTGCCGACCCTGCGCCGCATGGTCACCGCGGGCCGACTGGGCCGCAAGTCGGGCGCCGGCTTCTACGACTACGCCCGCTGACGCTGCGGCCGCCGGGCGCCACGGCCCGGCGCGACGTGCCGGCGCTATGTCCTGGCACGATGTCGCGGTGCACGGCCCGACACCGCTCGAGCTCGGCGGCTTCCTCAGGGACCCCGTCGAGCCGCCACCGAGCCGGTGGACCATGCCCACCGACCCACCCGCAGATCCGAGCGGGATCGTCGCCATCGGGGCCGACCTCGAGCCCGGCACCCTGCTCGCCGGGTACCGGGCCGGCCTGTTCCCGATGCCCTTCGACCGTCGCCGGATCGCCTGGTTCTCCCCCGACCCGCGCGGCATCCTGCCGCTCGACGGCCTGCGGGTGACGCGGTCGCTGCGCCGTTCGCTGCAGCGCTACGAGGTCCGGGTCGACACGGCGTTCCGCGAGGTGATGACCGCCTGCGGCGACCCGCGACGATCGGGGGCCTGGATCAACCGGTCGATCCTCGACGCCTATGACCGCCTGCACCGCTCGGGCTGGGCCCACTCGGTGGAGACCTACCTCGACGGGGAGCTCGTCGGCGGGCTGTACGGGGTGCGGATCGACGGCTTCTTCGCCGGGGAGTCGATGTTCCACCACGCCACCGACGCCTCGAAGGTCGCCCTGGTCCACCTGGTCGACATCCTGCACGCGATCGGGGTCACACTCCTCGACGTGCAGTGGACCACCCCGCACCTCGTCTCGCTCGGCGCGATCGACGTCGACCGCTCGACGTACCTCGACCTGCTCGGCGCGGTCGTCGACGGGTGACGCACCGCTGAGGGCCACTGACGCACGGCTGAGGGACCGCACGGTCGGGACCGGGGCGAAGGTGCTTCGGACACCGGCGGTCCGCCGACCGCCGGTGTCCTCGCCGCCGATCGCTCTGTCCCACCGGCCGGGGACGGGTTCCCGCCACAGGATCCACGGTGTCCCCGACCGACACGATCGACACCTCTTGTTCGGCAGGTCCGGCCCGCTCCTTGAGCGTCGGCCGCCGAACGTTCGGTCAGTGGCGTCGCGACGGGTCCAGGGACCACACTCGCGACATGACGGATCGAGGACCGACCGAGCGTGACCGCCCGTGGCTGATGCGGACCTACTCGGGGCACTCCACCGCAACCGCCTCGAACGAGCTCTACCGCACCAACCTCGCCAAGGGGCAGACGGGCCTGTCGATCGCGTTCGACCTGCCCACCCAGACGGGCTACGACCCCGACTCCCCGATGGCCCGCGGCGAGGTCGGCAAGGTCGGCGTCCCCGTGGCCCACCTCGGCCACCTCCGAACCCTGCTCGACGGCATCCCGCCGGGGCAGATGAACA
>CAYRXQ010000425.1:0-1921 GCA_964428115.1 uncultured Ilumatobacteraceae bacterium | reverse complement strand
CCGCACCGCCGATCACCACGGTCGAGCCGTCGAAGGAGGAACCGGTCAGCACGGGGGCCGCCTGACCGACGGCCGGATCGGTGGCCGGGTCGTCGAGCGGAACGAGCGCCGATCCGTCGACCTGCACCGGGAACACCTCGCCGTCGAAGATCGGTGGCAGCACAGCCTCGGCGTCCTCGGTCGCGCCCTCACCGCTGCCCTCGTTGCCAGACCCGGGGTCGGTGCCTCCGGTCGCACCGTCGTCACCGACGGCCGCCGTCTCGGCGGGTGAGGATCCCTCGGGCCCGCCCGTGGTGTCGTCGTCACCGCCGGTCAGCAGCACGCCGAGCGCGATCGCCGCGACGAGCGCAACGACGACCCCCACCACCACCGGGACCCGGTTCCGTGACGGAGACGAAGCTGCGGGCGAACTCGACAGGTTCGAGGCGGTCGGGACCGGGTCGGGGCTCGGGGGGCTCGGTGGGGTCAGGGGCGAGTCGGGTTGATCGGTCACGGGGTCTCCGTCGGTGCGTGGTCGGTGGACTCGTCGTCGTCGACGCGGACGTCACCCTCGACAGCCTCGGTGTCGGTGTCGGCGTCGGCGCCGGTGTCGGTGTCGTTGCCGAAGGAGACGAGGAGGAAGGCGAGGATGGCCACGAACCCGGCCAGCGCCATGAACGGCAGGGTCACGAAGCCGAACTCGCGGAACCAGATGTCGGCGCACGACGGGCCGGTCGCCGAGCAGGCGCCGCCCTCGAGCGAGGGGTTCCACTCGATGAGGTAGTGGTAGAGGGCGATGCCGGCGCCGACCGAGGCCAGCGGTGTGGCGTACCAGGCGACCAGCCGGTCCCGTCGGATCGCGGCGATCAGCAGGATCGGCGCGAGCGGGTACATCGCGATCCGCTGGTACCAGCACATCGTGCAGGGCACGTAGCCCGCCGACTCCGAGAAGTACAGGCTGCCGAGCGTGGCGGTGGTGGCCACGAGGAAGGCGAGCCACAGTCCGGCCTCGGACACCGCGCCGCCCAGGTCTCGAGCCAGCGGCCACCGCGAGGCGAGGAGCCGGGCCAGCACCAGGAGCACCGCCCCGGCCAACGCCAGGAATGTGAGGAGCGCGGCGAACAGCTGCACCGACTGGACATCCATCGGCCCCAGTATGGGGCCGGTAGCGTGCGCGTCGCATGCACGCCGCGCTCGCCGATCTGCGTCGCGCCCGTCGCTCCCGACGGCTCGGCGACGTCGAGTGGTTCGACGTCGCCTACCGCGCCTACCTCGCGGCCTTCCTCGGCGGCGGCGCCGTCCTCGTGGTGAGCGGTGCGATCGGCGATCGGGAGGTCGGTGCCGCAGGGATCGAGCGGGTGCTGACCGAGCTGCCCGGGTGGCTCGGCGTCATCGCGGCGGTTGCGCTGCTGGCGGCGGTCCGGGGTGGGGCGCGGGGTGGCCCGGTGTCGGTGGAGCGGGCCGACGTGGTCCACGTCCTGCTGGCCCCCGTGCCACGCGCCGACGCGCTGCGCCGCCCGGTGGGTCAGCGACTTCGCGTGGTGACCGGGGGCGGTGCCGTGGTCGGCGCGGTGTCGGGTCACCTGGCCGGTCAGCGCCTGCCGGGCGACGGGCTGGCCTGGGTGGTGGCGGGGGCCGCGAGCGGAGCGGCCATCGGTGCACTCGCCGCGGCCGGATCGGTGCTCTCCCACGTGGCATCCCGTGGTGGGCTGCGCCGCAGTGTCGTCGTGCTGGTGGTGCTCGCGGCGACGGCACTCCTGGTGGTGCAGACGGCGGCGGCGTGGACGGTGACGCCCGGTCCGCTCGACGCCGTCGGTGCGCCATTGGTCTGGGTGGTCGAGGCCGGGGCGAGCGATGCGGGGATCGACGCCGGCTCGACGGCCCCCCTCACGGCCTCGGTGCCCGCCGCCCTCGTCGGTCTCGTGGTCGTCCTCGCCGCCGC
>CAYRXQ010000424.1:0-1933 GCA_964428115.1 uncultured Ilumatobacteraceae bacterium | reverse complement strand
GCTCGACCGACGCAGCCCACGGGAAGATGAACACTGCCTCGACGTCGAAGATGACGAAGAGCAGGGCGAACATGTTGTAGCGGATCTGGCTCTGCGACCAGCCCATGCCGACGGGGTCGACGCCGGACTCGTACGACATGAGCTTGTCGTAGTTCGGACGGGACGGCCGGATCGCCGCGGCCACGCCGAGGAGCAGCCCGCTGAGCAGCAGGGCGGCGAGGCCGAACCAGACGACGGTGAGGTAATCGCGGAGGAACAGCGACATCGGGCGAGGACGCTACCAGCCCTCGTGAAAGCCTTCCCAAACCCGAGATGGTGACGAGTGGCCCCGGTACGGTCGCCCGGTGGTGCCCCGAGACCGGTTGATCCTGCCCCTCATCTTCGCCGTCTCGGCCACCGGCATCATGGGCAACAGCCTGCTGTCGCCCGCCCTGCCCGACGTGCTCGACGACCTCGACGTCGGGCGCAGCGGCGCCGGCGTGCTGATCGCGGCCACCTCGCTGCCGGGCATCGTGGTGGCGCCCCTGATCGGCGTGCTCGCCGACCGGGTGGGGCGGCGCGCCGTGCTGGTGCCGTGTCTGGTGGTGTTCGGCCTCAGCGGCATCGCGGTCGCGCTCGCGCCGAGCTTCGTCGTGATGGTCGCCGCACGGTTCGCGATGGGCTTCGGCGCGGCCGGGCTGGTCAACCTGGCGGTGGTGCTGCTCGGCGACCGCTACGACGGGGAGGAGCGCACGAAGTGGATCGGCGTGAACGCCGGCGTGCTGACCCTCGGCCTCGCCGTGCTGCCGCTCGTGTCGGGCGGTCTCACCACGGCGTTCGGTTGGCGGTGGGCGCTGGCCCCGTACTCGCTCGCGCTCGTGACGGCTGCTGCCGCCCAGGCGATCCTCGACGGGTCGCGGCCGCCGGCACCCGGATCGCTGCGCCGACAGCTCGGCGGTCTGGGCGACGTCGTGCGGCGGCCCGACATCCTTGCGATCCTCGTCGCCGGGTCGCTGGTCTTCCTGCTCGTGTTCGGACCGTTCCTCACCACCCTCCCGCTGCACCTCGACGAGGTCTTCGAGCTCGAGGCCGGAGCGCGCGGCGCGTTCCTCGCGCTCCCGGCCCTGACCTCCTCGATCGTGGCGTTCAACCTCGGACGGCTCCGCCGACGCTTCGGGCTCGGCGGGGTCCTGATCTCCTCGGGGGTCCTGTTCGTGGTGGCGTTCGTGGTGCTCGGCGCCGCACCCACGCTGCTGCTGGTCGGCCTCGGCTGCGCGGCCTACGGCGTTGCGGAGGGCGCCCTGATACCGGCGCTCCAGGACGCCGCCCTCACCCGAGCGCCCCAGGAGCACCGCGGCGCCGTGGTCGCGGTCTGGGTCGGCGCCGCTCGGCTCGGCCAGACGATCGGACCGCTCACGATCGCCGTGGTGTACGGGCTCACGTCGACCACGGTGGCTCTCTACGCCGGCGCGGCGATCGGGCTCGTGCTGGTGGCGTTGCTCGCCCTCGGGCCGCTGCGCCAACCGGTCGAAGCGGCCGAGGGATGACCCCGACACCACTACGGTGCGGGACCATGGCGTCCACCGACGTGTCGACGGCGACAAGCGGCAGCCCCGACGGCGCGGCCGGCGGTGTCGTCGACCTGCCCGCGATCCGCCGGGCACGCGACCGGATCGGCGAGGTCGTCAAGCACACCCCCGTGATCTCCTCGGTCACCCTGTCGGAGACCGTCGGCGGCAACGTCGTGTTGAAGGCCGAGAACCTGCAGCGCACCGGGGCGTTCAAGATCCGTGGCGCCATGAACGAGCTCGCCGCACTCGGTGACCGCGCCGCTGCGGGGGTCACGGCGGGGAGCGCCGGGAACCACGCTCAGGCGCTCGCCTTCGCCGCGCAGCACCACGGCGTGCCCTGCGAGATCTTCGTGCCGGCGGGCGCGGCGATCGCCAAGATCGAG
>CAYRXQ010000423.1:0-1948 GCA_964428115.1 uncultured Ilumatobacteraceae bacterium | reverse complement strand
TGCTGCTGCGGCGCGCTCCGCGGCGCCCATCGAGACATCGCTGCAGTTCGGTGACCTGGGGATCGATCCGCGCACTCGCGAGGTTGCCGTGGCGGGCCGCGTCGTGCCGCTCACCCCCAAGGAGTTCGACCTCCTCGTCGTGCTCGCCGGCTCGCCACGCCAGGTCTTCTCGCGGCGGCAGCTCCTGGACCTGGTGTGGGACTCGGCGCCCGAGTACCAGGATCCGGCGACCGTCACGGTGCACGTCGGTCGGCTGCGGCAGAAGCTCGAGTTCGAGCCCGATCGACCTCGCTGGATCGTCACCGCCTGGGGTGTCGGGTACCGGTTCGAGCCATGATCGCCGCCACCGTGAACACCTCCACCGTCCTGGTGGCGCTGGGCCTGGTCGGGGCAGCGGTCGCCGCCGGGCTCGCGCTCTGGCCGCTCTCGCGGCGCACCACCTCGTTGCGTCTGCTGGTGCTGGTGATCGTGCTCGCGTCGTTGGCGATCGGTGCGATGACCGCGGTGGCGTTGGCGCGCCTGATGGTGCTGGAGGACGGCGAGGCGAGCGCTGTGCTCGTCGTGCTCGGTGCCACCGCCCTGCTCTCGGTCGTGCTCGCGCTCGTTGCCTCCTCGCCGCTCGGCCGCGACGCCCGCCGCGTCGAGGAAGCGGTGCGGCGGGTCGAGGCAGGGGAGCGGGACACGACGCCGGCGGTGGTGCGTGCCGACGAGTTGGGTCACGTGGCACGCGCGCTCGCCGAGCTCACCGATCGGCTCGCGACCCTCGAGCGGGAGCGCGCCACCTTCGACGAGGAGCGGCGCCGGATGCTGTCGAGCATCGGCCACGACCTCCGGACGCCGCTCGCCGCGCTGCGGGCCGCGATCGAGGCGCTCGCCGACGGCGTGGCCCCCGACCCCGACCGCTACCTGCGGGCGATGGTCCACGACGTCGAGGCCCTGGGCTCGCTCGTCGACGACCTCTTCCTGCTCGCCCGCATCGAGGCGGGCCGCCTCGATCTCGAGCGTGAGCCGGTCGACCTCGCCGAGCTCGTCGAGGCAGCCGTGGAGTCGCTGGCGCCGACCGCGGCGAGCGCCGGGGTCGGCGTGCACATCCTGGCCCCACACGCCGTGCCCGTGCGCGCCAACGCGACAGCGCTCGGGCGAGTGGTCCGGAACCTGCTCGACAACGCGATCCGCCATGCACCCGCCGGGTCGGTCGTGCAGGTGGAGGTGCTCGGCGGATCGCAGCCCTCGGTACGCGTGCTCGACGAGGGTCCGGGCTTTCCGCCGGGGTTCGCCGACGAGGCCTTCGAGCGGTTCGCCCGCGCCGACCCGAGCCGGAACCGCGCGACCGGCGGTGCCGGTCTGGGTCTCGCGATCGCCCGCGGGCTGGTGGAAGCCCATGGCGGTCGGATCTGGATCGAGCCGGCCGACGGCGGCCGCGTCGCGTTCGACATCGCAGCCCGCTGAACCGCCTGACGACCCATCGCAACGCTCCGGTGTCAGACACGCTGCAGCTGGTAGCGCTGCAGCTGGTTGACGTCCGCGCCGGTCTCCGGCCCCGAAGACCACGGCACGAACCCGCCGTCACACCCGCTCTCTGCGGTGACCGGTATGGACGCCGCCGACGTGCCGGGCACCGGGGAGCCGGCCCAGGGACGCGCCGCCGTTCGACCGTCACACCCCCTTGCGTACGGTGGCTCGTATGGACGCCGACGACGTGCCGAGCCCCGGGGACCCGGCCCAGGCACGCGCCGCCGGTCGACCGTCACACCCCTTGCGTACGGTTGCTCGCATGGACGCCGCCGACGTGCCGAGCCCTGGGCGACCGGCCCAGGCAGGCGCCGGCGACCGACTGTCACACCCCCTGCGTACGGTTGGGCGTATGGATCCCGCCGACCTGCCGACCGACCCGGACGCTGGTCCGGGCGCCGGCCCGACCCTCGATCCGGACGTTGGTCCGGGCGCC
>CAYRXQ010000422.1:0-1963 GCA_964428115.1 uncultured Ilumatobacteraceae bacterium | reverse complement strand
CGGGCCGGTGCCGACTGCGAGTTGGGCGATCAGGCCACGGACCACGTCCCCCGGGGTCGGTCGAGCCGCTTCGTCGGGCCGACCGACCACGACGAGGATCTCGCCACGACCGGAGGGTCGATCGAGCCGGACGACGAACGGTGCGTCGGTGAACCGTGCCAGCTCGGTGGTCGGCGCCGGGTGCGCCGGCGCGTCGACGTCCACCCGGCCCGGCTCGGTGGTCGGCGCCGGGTGCGCCCGCGCGTCGACGCCCACCCGGGCCGGTTCGGTGGTCGGGGTCGTGCACACCGGCGGGTCGACGTCCACCTCGCCCCACCCGAGGGTCACGGCGAACGCGTCGCCGTGGGCGGGCCGTCGCTCCCACTGGCGCGGGGTGTCGACGGCTGCGAGCGCTCCCGCGATGGTGGGCGCCGAGCGGCACAGTGCGGCGCGGCGTTCGGCGTGTCGAACTCGTGCCGCCCCGAGGGCCTGGTCCATCGCCGCGTGATGATCGCGCTCGTCGCGACGGCGGGTCCGCCGGGTCTGCACCCGTCCGCCGATCCAGGTCACGACCGGCACGGTGACCCCGAGGAGCCCGAACACGGCGAACATCGGCTGGCGGAGTACGGCCGCGAGGACCAGCGCGCCGCACCCGCCGACGAGGGCGCCGAGGAGTGGGAGCGCCGAGGCGGGAGGGCCGCCGGCGTGGTCGGGCGGCGCCGGGAGCTCGACCGGCGTCGTCGGGATGTCGACCACGGTGCGTGGTGGACGCAGGAAGGTCGTCGGGCCGGCCGCATGGTGATCGGAGGAACGATCGGAGGATCGCGCGGGGGATCGGTCAGGGGAACGGTCGGGGGATCGGTCGGGGCAGAGCCCGGCACCTGGGGCGGTCGGCTCGTCCCGGCCCGGCGCACCGACACGGGGAGCGTCGACGCCGATCCGGATCTCGAGGCGGGAGGCGCCCACCACCAACTGCGCGCCGTCGGCGACCCGTGTGCCGACGATGCGCAGTGGGTCGTCCGCAGTAGGGATCGAGGCCGGCAGAGGCACTCCGTCGATCGTCACCGGTACCCGTCCGCACAGCTGCTCGACCACGACGCGGCCGGCGAGGTCGACGTCGAGGAGCAGGTGGTGCGGCTCCACCGTCGGGTCGTCGAGTGCCACGGCCACGCGACCCCGTGCGCGGCCGACGAGGTGGCGGCCGGGTACGAGCACGACATCCGGTCGGATCGACGGTCCGGCCAGGACGCGCACGACGGCGACCGGCATGGCGACCGGCGCCCCGGGCGAGGGCGAGCGCAGCAGCGGCGACAGGCGCGGCGGAACGGCCGATGACGTCGAGGAAATCGACCGGGACGAGGCGGTCGAACAGAGCCAAGCGGGCGGAGCAGACGAGGGGGCCGTGCCGGACGAAGCCGTCGTGCACGGCGGAGAGGTCGAACAGAGCGGCGAGGTCGGACGGGACGGAGGGGTCGACGAGTCGGCGATCACGACCTCATGGGCGCGGTCGACAGGCGCCGACCGGAAGCCGTCACTGCCGCCCTGGAGGGAGTCGATCGCGGCTCACAGGGCCTCTGAGCAGGGACGGTGAGCCGCGCGGCGTCCGGTGAGAGGTCGATTGTGAGCGGGGTGACCACCGGGTGAACCTGCGCGGAGCGGCCCTCGGGTGGGTCCTCCAGTGAGTCGACGGTGGACCACCCGGTGAGGGGTGATCCGCACGCTCGCCGGCATGACCTCGACCACCGTCCTCGCCCCGTCAGCGCACTCCACCTCCCCCACCGCGTCGGCCGCCGCCCGGCTCAACAGCACACCGCCACCCTCGACCGAGGCCTCCGCCGCTCCGTCCCCCGCCACCGCAGCGCCCACCATCCCAGCGCCCGCCACCCTGTCGCCCGCCACCCCGTCGCCCGCCACCCCGTCGCCCGCCACCCCGTCGCCCGCCACCCCATCCTCCGCCCCAGCGGCCCCAGCGGCCCCAGCGCCC
>CAYRXQ010000421.1:0-1980 GCA_964428115.1 uncultured Ilumatobacteraceae bacterium | reverse complement strand
GTTGTTGAAGAGACTTGCCCGGTTGTCGTGGGTCGGCCGTCCCGGCCGACCGCGTCTATGACTTGGGGCTGATGGTTGTTGAAGAGACTTGCCCGGTTGTCGTGGGTCGGCCGTCCCGGCCGACCGCGTGTTGGTCGAGGCGTCGGCCGGCCGGGACGGCCGGCCCACGTCTTTTCTGGGTGCAGCGCCGTGGTGTGTTGCAGGCAGTGAGTCTGCCGAGCCACATCTGGCTTTTGAGGTTGCTTTGCAGAGGCGCTGGTTCCGGTGGTCGTGGGTCGGCCGTCCCGGCCGACCGCCTCCCAGCGAGCCCGCGTCGGGTAGACTCGTCGGATGCACACCCAGGTCGTCGAGATCGGAATGCGAATCGGTCACGCCAGCGCTTCTCTCGCTCGACCTGGCTCTGCCGCGGGGAGCCGGCGTCGAACCTTCGCCCCGTCGAAGTCCAGTGTGGCCTGGGTGTTGGTCGCCGCGTCGCTCACGGCTTGTGAATCGGGGGCGTTGATTCCAGACGCATACGATTCGAGCGATAGCGGTCTCGATACCGACGCGCAGGACACGGACGTGTCGCCGCAGCTCGCCATCGTGGCGCCCGACATCGTGGACTGGGGGCAACGCCGCCTCGGCTGTCCGGCCGAGACGCGCACCGTCCTGATGACGACGGCCACCGAGGCGGCGGTCCAGGGGAGGGGGGTGCGAATCACCGGCCCCACGGTGTTCTCCGTCGACGCGCCGCCCCTGCCGTTCTCGTTGGGTGACGACACCTCATTGGCTTTCGATATCGGGTTCTCGCCGAACGCGGCCTCCCTGTTCGAAGGGCTCCTGCAGATCACGGTCGCCGACGCGACCACGGGGGCCGAACAGACGATCGACGTCACGTTGCGTGGCGAGGGAAGCGCGGACGTCCCGCAGGTGGACCGCTTCGTCCAGGGGGGGAGCGACCCGGTCGACCTGCTGTGGGTGCTGGACTTCTCCTGCTCGATGGGGGGCGTGATCGGCGACCTCGAGACCCACATCGGCGCATTCCTCACGCCGTTGTTCGACCTGGGCGTCGATCTCCGGATGGGCGCGACCACCGTCGATGTGGACACCGCCGGTGTCGGGAACCAGGGCACGTTGCTCGGTCCGGTGCTCGCGACCTCCAACATGACGGTGACCGAGATGATCCAGGGCTTCGACGCTCAGGTGAGTCCGAGCGCCAGCGCGGCGCCGACGGAGAAGGCGCTCGCGGCCACCTACGCCGCCCTCGAGGATCCCGGTCACGCGGTGGACGCGCTGATCCGGGACGACGCGCACCTCGCGATCGTGGTGGTGGGTGACGAGGACGATCAGTCCACGCTCGACGTAACGGCGTATATCACTTGGTTGAACGCCTATAAAGCGAGTCCGAGCGTGGCCAGCGTGTCGGGCGTGATCCCGAAGAGCGGAGGCGCCGGACAGAACCCTTTCGATCTGCCTGGCTGCGGCGGCCTCGGGCTGGCACGGATCGGCGGGGTCGTGAACGGCACGGGCGGCCACACGCTCGATCTGTGCGCGATCGACACCTTCGCCGACCCCGACGTGCCTCGCTTCGCGCGCGCGGTGGTCGGCCACCTCGACCGCTTCACGCTCGCCGTGCCACCCGCCGACGCCGAGGTGGGGATGGTGGTGCGCGTCGACGGCGTCCTGGTCCCCCTCGCCGCCGACCCGGACGCGACGACCGGCTACACATTCGACGGCCAGGCCAACGCGGTCGTCTTCCGGGCGGACTCGGTCCCCGCGCCGGGCGCGGAGATCGAGGTGTCGTACCCGCCGGGCGAGGGATGCGCTCCGTAGCGCGGCGGACGCGTGCCACCCCCCGCGCTGTCTCAACCCCGAAGCCGTGGATCGGCCGGCCGGGACGGCCGGCCCACGTCATTTCTGGCTGATGTTTGGGGAGGTGCTGGGCCCGGCCGGCCGGGACGGCCGGCCCACGTCATTTCTGGCTGATGTTTGGGGAGGTGC
>CAYRXQ010000420.1:0-1982 GCA_964428115.1 uncultured Ilumatobacteraceae bacterium | reverse complement strand
GGTCCCCTACCTGGTGAACGTGGTCACCGATCCGGGCGACGTCTATCCCCGCTCGAGCAACCTGGCCTGACGACGGCGGCCGCGGTCCCGACCGAACCCCGATCGCTCAGGTGCAGGGCGACCCGTCGCCCGGCACGATCTCGCCGTCGATCACGTCGAACAGCTCCGAGGGCTCGCGTAGCCAGTCGGGCACCATCGCGGCCTCGTCGGCGGGCGGCGCGCCCTCGAGAAGCTCGAAGGCCTCGACCGCCGTCTCGAGCGTGCGCCGCTCGGCATCGCAGGCCGCCCCCGACGCGACCTCGATCTGCTCGATGCCGGCACTGACCTGGGTCACCGGGTCGGCGTCGGAGCCGCACGCGGTGAGGCCGAGGAGGCCGAGCACGCCGACGCCGAGCACGGCGGCCCGGGCCGGGCGACGTGCAGGGCTCAGCTGCACTTGTTCATGAACCGTTCGCGCTCGACGATCGCCCGGGTGACCTTGCCGGCCGCGACCAGGCCGCGGGCGTCGGAGGCCGACACGGTGAACGTCAGCCGACGGCCCTCGATCTTCTCGAGCACGGCCTCGGCGACGACCTCGGCGCCGATCGGCGTGGGCTGCAGGTGATCGATGCGGACGCGCATGCCGACCGAGGTGGTGCCCTCGGGGAACACGCCGTGGAGCGCGACGCAGGTGGCCTCCTCGCACAGCGCGACCACGCGAGGGGTGCCGAGCACGTCGACGTCGCCCGATCCGAGCGCACGCGCCGTGTCGGCTTCGGAGACGATCAACTTCGCATCGCCTCGCAGACCTGTCGACAGTGTCACGACGACCACGATAACGAGCCACCCGTAGGCTGGTGCACATGATCGAACGCGACGTCCTGCAACGGGTCCTCGCCGGAGCGCTCCGGACCGGCGCCGAGTTCGCCGAGGTGTACGGGGAGGACAAGCGCTCCACCTCGGTCGGCCTCGACGACGGCCGCATCGAACAGGTGACGAGCAGCCGCTCGCGCGGCGCCGGCATCCGGGTCGTGAAGGGCGAGACCACCGGCTACGCCCACACCTCCGACCTGAGCGAACGTGGGCTGCTGGCCGCTGCCGAGGCTGCGGCCGCCGCCGCTGGTCGTGGTGACGGCCTGGCCCGGGTGGTGGCCCTCACCCCGAGGGCGGCCAACCGCGTCAACGAGATCGCGATCGCTCCCGACGGCATCGGCAAGGCGGCCAAGGTCGAGCTGCTGCAGCGCGTCGACGAGGCGGCCCGCAGCACCGGGCCCGAGATCGTGCAGGTGTCGGCCGGCTACGCCGACAGCCAGAAGCGGGTCCTGATCGCGAACTCCGACGGGCTCCTCACCGACGACGACCAGACCCGGGTCCTGATGCGCGTCAGCGCCGTGGCGAGCGGCGACACCGGCATGCAGACCGGGTTCCAGTCGATGGGTCACACGATCGGGTGGGAGGTGTTCGACGCGGTCGACGTCGAGGCCCTCGCTCGTGACGCCGCCCGGCAGGCGATCACCAAGCTGCGAGCCCGCCCCGCCCCGTCGGGTGCGCTGCCGGTCGTGATCCAGCGCGGCAGCGGTGGGGTGCTCTTCCACGAGGCCTGCGGTCATGGCCTCGAGGCCGACCTCATCGCCAAGGGCGCGAGCGTGTACGCCGGCAAGGTCGGCGAGCTCGTCGCCTCGCCACTGGTCACGCTCGTCGACGACGGGACGATGGCGGGGGAGTGGGGCACGCTCGGGATCGACGACGAGGGGCATCCCACGCAGCGCAACGTCCTCATCGAAGACGGCGTGCTCACCGACTACATGTGGGACTTCCTCCGGGCCCGCACCCAGGGGAGGCCCCAGAGCGGCAACGGCCGCCGCCAGAGCTACCAGCACCTCCCGATGGTGCGCATGACCAACACCTTCGTGCTCGACGGCACCGACGACCCCGACGACATCGTGGCCGCGACCGACCACGGCGTCTACGTGGCGCACCTGGGCGGTGGCAGCGTCAACACC
>CAYRXQ010000419.1:0-1994 GCA_964428115.1 uncultured Ilumatobacteraceae bacterium | reverse complement strand
GCGGCATCGTCGGACGCCGCGAGGTTCAGCCGGGGGGCTCGGTCCTCCCGGTGAAGTCCTCCATCGTGTGGTACACGCCGATGACGTGCTCGGCGATGAAGTCGCGCACGCCGGTCGGGACCACACCCTTGAGCATCTCGCTGAGCATCACCGTCTTGGGCAACACGACGAACGGCCGCCCGGCGAGCATCGCCGACCATGCCTCGTCGACGACCTCGGCGGGGTCGAGGAGTGGGAGCAGCGGCGCCGACCTGGCCCCTTCGAACATGCCGGTGCGCACGTAGTACGGGCACACGGTCGTCACCTTGACGTGATCGAAGCCCGCCTGCTTGAGCTCGAGGCGGACCGAGTCGGACCACCCGATCACCGCCCACTTCGACGCTGCGTACACCGCCATCCGCGGGTTGGGGGTGAAGCCCGCCGCCGAGGCCAGGTTGAGCATCCGGCACTCGCCCGACTCCGCGATCATCCCCGCGAGGAACTCGTGAGCCACGTACATCGGCGCCAGGGTGTTGACGTCGATCGTGACCTTGGTGTCGCGCTCGAGGTCGGTCTCCCAGAAGTACTTGTTGCCGCGAACGACGCCGGCGTTGTTGACCAGGACGTCGATGCCGCCGAGATCCTCGAGGACCGCGGCAGCGGTGTCGGCGACCGCGGCGGCGTCGGCGAGGTCGACGATGTAGCCGCTGACCACGGTCGGGTCGTCGTCGAGCTCGGCGAGGGTGTCGTTGAGTGCCGACTCGTCGACGTCCCACAGCACCACGGCCGATGCCTGCTCGGCGATGGCGCGTTCGGCGAACAGCCGGCCCATCCCCATCGCGGCTCCCGTGATCAGGACTCGCTTGCCCTCGACCGATCTCATGTCGACTCCTTCGACGTCGTCGCAGTGCCAGCCGATTGCGCGCCACGAGCGGCGAGCGCAGCGGATCGGACCCGGGCGAAGTCCTCGTCGGTGTACGGCCCGTGGACGCCCGAGATCGTCGCCAGCTTCATGCCGTGCTTCAGACCGAGACGGTAGATCTCCTTGACCTTGGGCCAGCTGAGGCTGCGACCGACCGTGAAGTTCTCGTAGCGACCCTCGAGGGCGAGCACGATCGTCTCGGCGAGGCACGCGTAGACGACGCGGTCGGGCAATCCGATGCTCTTCATCTGCACCTCGCCGGGCAGCTCGATCTCCCCCGACTCGATCACCAACACGTCGGGCCGCTTGGCGATGTCCTCGGCGGACATGTCCAGCGGGCGGGCGACGTCGGTGATCACACAGCCCGGCTTGACGCGCATGATGTCGAGCACCTTGTGCCCGGCCGCCGAGGTCGCCGTGACGATCACGTCCATCTCCGGGAGCGCAACCGACGGGTTGGTGGCCACGTGCACGGTGGCGCGGGGATGGTCTCGTTCGATGTCCTGCTTGAGCTGCAGCAGCTTGGCCGTCTCGGGGGAGACGAGCCACAGCTCGTCGGCGGCGAGGGCGAGCAGTCGGGCACACGCCGCGCCGATCGCGCCCGAGGCACCCACGACCATGGCCTTGCCGCGCAGGCTGCCGTCGTCGTCGACCTCGGCGATCCCGAGACGGCGAACCGCTTCGTGTGCGGCCCACAGCGCGCCCGAAGCGCTGTAGCTGTTGCCCGTGGTCACCGGCAGCGGTGCCTGCTTGGCAACCGTGACCCCGGCATCGCCGACCACCTTGGTGAACGCGCCGAGCCCCATGAGCTGGGCGCCGAGGCGCCGCGAGAGCTCGGCTGCCTCGAGCAGTCGTGAGTAGGTGAACTCGGGCGGGTGGGCGAGCATCTGCTTGGGGGTCCCGCCAACGCTGATCAGCCAGCCCTCCGCCTCGTTGCCGGTCTCCGAGACGATGCCGGTGACGTGGCTGTAGACGAAGGGTGGGACGTAGGCGACCGTCTTCTCGACGACCTGGCTCATGCCGGGGATGCTCGTGATGTGGCCGAGCGGCTCGACGTTCTTGAAGTACTCGGTCGACAGCGGGTGGATGACGA
>CAYRXQ010000418.1:0-1998 GCA_964428115.1 uncultured Ilumatobacteraceae bacterium | reverse complement strand
AGCCCGCGCCAAGCTCCCCGGGCTCGACAGTGCACGGGCCGACATCGCGCCGGCGGGTCCGCTGATCCTCCACGAGATCGCCCTGCGCTTCGGCATCGAGGAGTTCACCTTCTCGGAGGGCGCCCTGCGCGAGGGGGTGCTGCTCGACGCCATCGCCCGGCTCGAGGGCGACGACACCGGCCGTCACCACCTGCGCGACGTCGCACGCCGATCGGTGCGCCAGCTGCTCGAACGGTGCGACGACGACCCCGACCACTCCGAGCAGGTGGCGCACCTCGCGCTCCGCCTGTTCGACGAGCTCGGCGACCTCCACGGCCTGGGCACCCCAGATCGCGATCTGCTCGAGGCCGGTGCGCTGCTCGCCAACGTCGGCCTCGTGGTGTCGCACTCCAAGCACCACCTGCACTCGTATTACGTCATCCGCAACAGCGAGCTGACCGGGCTCACCGACCACGAGATCGAGCTGATCGCGCAGGTCGCCCGCTACCACCGCAAGAGCGCCCCGAAGCTCTCCCACGAGGCCTTCGCGCACCTCGACGAGACCGACCGCCGACGGGTCCGCGCCCTCGCGGGGATCCTGCGCGTCGCGATCGGGCTCGATCGCTGCCACGAGCGCCGGGTCGCCGATCTGCGCGTCTCGGCCGACACCGATGCGGCCGGCCGGCCGCACATCACGATCGGGGTCGTCCCGGCACGAGCGGGCGACCCGTCGGAGGGATCACCCGTCGAGGTCGACCTCGAGCTGTACGCCGCGAACGAGCGGCGGGAGATGCTCGAGGAGGTCGTGGGCGGCATCGTCGAGGTGGTCCTCGTCGACAGCTGACCTACCTCGGCGCCTGAGCTACCCGCCGGCGTTGGCCTGTTCCTCGGCCACGGTGGTGGTCGTGGCCGGCGTCGGTGCCGCCGTGGTCGTGGTGGTGGGTGCCACCGTGCTCGACGTGGTGGTCGTGGCCGGCACCGTCGTGGTCGTCGTGGTCGTCGTGGTGCTGGTCGTGCTGGTCGACGAGGTCGTGGTGGTGTAGTCGGGGTCGAGCCAGTTGAAGGTCGGGAGCTGCTGGCCGTAGACCTCGGGCTCCTTCACACCGTCCCACACGTAGACCAGGTCGCCGAGCTGGACCGTGTCGTAGAACTGCCGCGAGATGTCGTTCGCGATGCGGATGCACCCGTGGGAGGCGGGCTCGAGCGGCACGTTGCGGGCACCGTGCACGGCGATCCCGTAGTTGAAGTAGACCGGGTTGAGCATGCCGCCGAGCGCGCTCTGGCGGACACCGTCGACGCGGCGGTGGTACTGGAACACACCACCGGGGGTGATCGACCGACCGCACTCGCCCCGCTTGAGGGGCTCCTCGCCGTTCTCGTTGCCGAGCTCGCCGGGGCTGATCGTGACCTCTTCGCACCATTCGGTGTTGTCGCCGCTCGAGATGTGGGCGACGAAGATCGGCTCGGTGCCGCGGAACACGGCGATGACCTGCTGGGGCAGGTAGACCTCGGTGTGCCGCTCGGTGCCCGGGTTCGGGCGGCGGGGCTGGATGGCGATCGGATCCTGCATCCGGTCCCACATCTCGGGCGTCACGCGGCCCGTCGCCTGTGCCCGCGGGGTCTCCATGACGAGCTTCTCGAAGGCCCACACGGCCTGCACGGTGAGCGGGCCGTAGGAACCGTCGGCCGGGCCGAGGGCGAAGCCGAGCTCGGTCAGTCGCTCCTGGACCTGCCGGACGTCTTCGCCGGCGACACCGCTCGACAGGGTGCGCGAGAGCGGCACCTTCTGGACCGGGACGGAGGTCTCGACGGTGACCACCGGTTCGAGCGGGGCGGTCGTGGGCGGGGTGGTCTCGAAGGTGATGTCGGAGGGGACGAGGTCGCCGTCACCGACCGCCGCCGCCGACCCGTCGTCGCCGCCGGAGCCACCAGCGACGCCGGCCGCGATCACCACGCCGAGCAGCGCACAGGCCGCGACCGCCGGCAGCCAGCGCTGGATCGGCGACGGCTGGGGGGCAG
>CAYRXQ010000417.1:0-2000 GCA_964428115.1 uncultured Ilumatobacteraceae bacterium | reverse complement strand
GGCGAGGCGCCGGTGCCGCCGTTGTGGCCGGCGACCAGGATGGCGTCGTCGGCATCGGCGGAGCGGACCGCCCGCTCGCAGGCCTGGGCCACCGACGACGACACGATCACCTCGGCACAGCCGAGCTTGCGGGCCGCTGCGCCGATCACGGTGGCGGCGACGCCCCGCGGGCTCGGCGCGGTGCACACGTGCACGACGTCGAACTCGTCGGCGCGCAGCGCGGCGAGCATCTCGTGCGGGTCGCGCAACGTGCCCACCACCAGGATCCGACGGCCCTCGGGATGGAAGTCCTCGAAGAACACCTGCGCGCAGGTGTCGGCCCCGCCTGGGTTGTGCGCGCCGTCGACGATCACCAGTGGCTGCACCCCGACCACCTCGAAGCGGCCCGGCACGACGACCGAGGCGAAGCCCTCCGCCACCACCTCGGGCGAGAGCGGGGACGCGAAGAACGTCTCGACGGCCGTCAGGGCGATGATCGCATTGTCGCCCTGGTGCGCCCCGTGCAGCGGCACGTACACGTCGGGGTACAGCGTGGTCGGGGTCCGCAGGTCGAGCAGGCGCCCGCCGACGGCGAGGGAGTTGTCGACCACCTCGAAGTCCTCGTCGCGCACCAGCATCGTGGCCGCCCCGGCTGCCTCGAAGATCGGGAGCAGCTCGGGTGAGGGGGCGCCGATCACCGCGGCGCCCGAGGGCTCGATGATGCCGGCCTTCTCGCGAGCGATGTCGGCCAGCGTCGGCCCGGCGAACTCGGTGTGGTCGAGGCCGATGTTGGTCACCACCGACACCTGGGCGGTCACGACGTTGGTGGCGTCCCATCGCCCGAGTAGGCCGACCTCGATCACCATCACGTCGACGGCGACGTCCGCGAACCATCGGAACGCGGCCGCGGTGACGGCCTCGAAGTAGCTGGGCCGCACCCCGGTGATCGCCTCGAGATCTGCGATCGCCGCGATCTGCTCGGCGAAGTCCTCATCCGAGATCGGTTCGGCGTTGCGGGTGATGCGCTCGTTCACCCGCTCGAGGTGCGGGCTCGTGTAGGTCCCCACCGTGAGCCCACTGGCCATGAGCAACCGGGTGATCATCTGGACCGTGGAACCCTTGCCGTTCGTCCCGGTCACGTGGATCACCGGCGCGGCGTGCTGCGGGTCGCCCATCGCACCGACCAGCGCGGTGATCGGGTCGAGGGAGGGCGAGGAGATGCGACCCGTCACCTCGTAGGTCGCGTGGGCGTCGAGGTACGCGAGCGCGTCGGCGTAGCGCATCGAGGGCGTCAGCTCAGCTCGCGGCGCGCCGCTGGCGCGTCGACCGCCCGGCGGCACGCGGCATGAGCGTGGGGTTGACCTTCTCGAGCACGGTGTCGGCATCGATGACCACCTTGCCCACGTCGGTCCGGCCCGGCAGCTCGTACATCGTGTTGAGCAGCACCTCTTCGAGGATCGCCCGCAGCCCGCGGGCGCCCGTGCCGCGCAGCAGTGCCTGATCGGCGATCGCGCCGATGCCGTCGTCGGTGAAGTCGAGCTCGACCTCTTCGAACTCGAATACCTTCTGGTACTGGCGCACGAGCGCGTTCTTCGGCTCGGTGAGGATCTTCACGAGCGCATCGCGATCGAGGCTGCGCACGGCGCCGACCATCGGGAGTCGACCGATGAACTCGGGAATCATCCCGAACTTCACCAGGTCTTCGGGCAGCACCTTCGCGAACAGCTCGCCCGGGTCGCGCTCGGCCTTGGAGCGCACCGTCCCGTGGAAGCCCACACCCTTGTGGCCGATCCGCTGCTCGATGATCTGCTCGAGACCGGCGAACGCGCCGCCCAGGATGAACAGCACGTTGGTGGTGTCGATCTGGATGAACTCCTGGTGCGGATGCTTGCGCCCGCCCTGGGGAGGCACCGAGGCCTGCGTTCCTTCGAGGATCTTGAGCAGCGCCTGCTGGACACCCTCGCCCGAGACGTCGCGGGTGATCGACGGGTTCTCGCTCTTGCGGGCGATCTTGTCGATCT
>CAYRXQ010000416.1:0-2008 GCA_964428115.1 uncultured Ilumatobacteraceae bacterium | reverse complement strand
CCACCAGCGCCGCCGATGCCGTCCGGACCGCCGACGCCGCCCGCACCGTCGACGACCCCGGCGCGTCCCGTGCCGTGCCGTCGGATCTGCGGCGTTCGCAAGGTCCGCGGCGGATCGATCATCGTCAGGTCGTTCTCCACCACGGCGTGACGTGTCCCCCACTCGCTCGCCAACGCCTGCGCCATCGCAGCCGCCGGCAACGCCAACACGGCTCCGATCGCGCCCAACAATGCCGCACCCCCCAAGGCAGCACCGAAGGCCACCGCCGGGTGCAGCTCCATCGTGCGCGCCGTGATGCGCGGCGAGAACAGGTAGTTCTCGACCTGCTGGTACACGACGATGAACCCCAGCACCCCCGCCGCCTTCAACGGCGAGTCGAGGAAGGTGATCACCACCGGCAGGATCCCCGCCAGATACGTCCCGACCACCGGCAGGAACTGGCTCATCAGGCCGACCCACAACGCCAGCGGCACCGGCGCCTGGATCCCCATCGCCTGGAACAGCACCCAGTGGAACAACGCCGAGATCAACGCCAGCAGCGCCCGGGAGTACAGGTAGCCGCCGGTCTTGGTGACCGCCAGATCCCAGGCCCGCAGCACCTGCACCTGACGAGTCGGCTGCAGCCGGCTGCACACCGCCCGACGCAGGCGCGGCCCGTCGGCCACGAGGTAGAAGGAGAACAGCAGCACCGAGAACACCTGCAGGATCACCCCGAGGGCCGCCAGCGACAGGCGGAAGACCTCGTCCTGCTGACTGCGGATGAAGTTCTGCACCGGCCCGTCCGGATCGTTGAACTGCACGATGACCGACTGGGCGTCGATGTTGGTCCCGAACGTGTCGTTGAGGAACTCGACCGTGTCGGAGATGTACGTCTCGCTGTTCTGCAGCAGCTCGGCCACCTGCGTGCCCACCAGCGTGCCGATCGCCCCGATGAACACCAGGAACGTGAGGAGCACGCCCATCAGGATCAGCATCGTCGCCCGACCCCGACGCCAGCCCCGCCGCGCCAGCTTGTTCACCCCCGGTTCGATCGCTAGCGCAACGAACAATGACACCACCAGGATCAGCGAGAGGGTCTCGAGCCGCAACCACATGTGGCGGATCACCCCGGTGGCCAGGAACCCCAGCCAGAACAGCACGATCCCGAGCGGTACCCACTTGGGCAGGCGGGAGATGCCCGAGGGCGAGATCGGGATCGGGCCCGACAGATCGATCGACACGTCGGCGGGCACCGACCGAGCCAGCTCGCCGAGCGCCCGCGTCGATTCCTCGTCTCGGCGTTCGTCCTCAGGTGACGATCCGGCGCCCGCAGGCCCCGACCAGGAATCCTCGGGCACGGCGGGGAGCGTACCGACCGTCCGTGGGAGCATGAGCGCATGTCGTCCGACACCGTGCGCCAGTGGGTTGCCGGGCAGGTCCGTTCCCGAGTGGTCGGGCCCGACGACGCGGCTCGTCGGCGTGGCCAGGAGTTGTTCACCCGGCCCGGTCCTCGATGGTTCGCGGATGATGCCGTGATCCGGCGGGTGCACGCCGATCCGTCCATGTTCATCGGTGGACTGCGGGCGTTGCTGTTCCAGTCGCTCCATCCCCTCGCCATGGCGGGGGTGGCCGAACACAGCGACTACCGCCACGATCCGTGGGGACGCCTGCAGCGGACCGCCGACTTCCTCGCCGCCACCACCTATGGGCCCGCGGCGGAGGCGGCGCGGGCGGTGAAGGCGGAACGGCGGGGGCACGAGCGGGACGACGGCGTTGCTTCGTACGGGCGGGCGTACTCGGAGAACGACCCGCACCTGCTGCGGTGGGTGCACCTGGCCGAGGTCGACAGCTTCCTGGCCGCGCACGACCGGTACGGGGCGGTGCGGTTGTCGCCCGACGAGCGGGACGCCTACGTGCGCGACATGGCCGTGATCGCCCGGGCGCTCGGCGTGCCGGCCCCGCCGACCAGCGTGCGGGCGTTGTCGGACCAGTTGCGCGGGTACCGCCACGAGCTCGGGTCGAGCCGGGC
>CAYRXQ010000415.1:0-2041 GCA_964428115.1 uncultured Ilumatobacteraceae bacterium | reverse complement strand
GTCATCTGCATGAAGCTGACCTGGCCGATCTTCATGCCCGGGTAGAGCGTGATCGGCAGGCTGGCGACGTTCGCCAGCTCGAGCGTGATGTGGCCATCGAAACCGGCATCGATGAAGCCGGCGGTGTTGGAGACGAACACCCCGCCGGCCCCGGCGAGGAAGTTCTCGATGTGGCGACCTTCTGGGCGGACCTCGATGTCGTAGATCGGCTCGACGAGTCCGGTGTCGACCACCTCGACGACACGGTCCCACGCGAGGTCGCCGTCGGCGAGGCGATCGAGTTGCTGTGTCGTGCTCGCAGAGAGCCCATGGACGGCGTACGCGTCGCGGAGGCGTCGCAACGTCTCGAAGCGAACGGCGTCGCGGCCCGTGCGACGCTCGATGTTGTTGAGGTCAGTGGGGTGGCGGTAGCCGGCCGCTACGGCGCCATCGACCTGGCTCAGCCCTGCCTCGGCCCGGGCCCGTCGGAGCAGCTCGTCGGGGAGCGGCACGGTGCCGAGGAGCTTGTGCTCGCGGTTGGGCGCGTAGACCTGCCAGAGCGGAAGGGTGGCGGTGGGCTTGACGGTGCAGCCCGCTCGGCAGCCGAGACGGGCGAAGATCAGGAGCAGATCGTGGACGAGTCCCTCGGAGGTGGTCCACACCGAGGTGCGCGTCGCCTCGTCGCTCCCGTCGCCGTCGACGATGCCCCGCAGGAACGAGTGCAACACCGGGTCGCTCCAGCCGTAGGCGATCGGCGGGACCCGCTTCTCGGGGGCGCCACCACCCGTGCCGAGCCACCCGAGCACGTCGGAGAGGAGGCTCGAGCAGCAGGTGACCGCACCGGCCGAGCGGTACACCGGGAGGTCGAGCCGGGCGAAGGTGGCCTGGAGGCGGTCGAGCCGTTGCTGATCGGTGTTCGAGATCACCACCTGCTGCGGGCGGCGGTAGCCCTCGGCAACGAACATGCCGAGCAGCCAAGCGAGTTCCTCGTCGACGTGAACCCGGACGGGCAGTCGGTGTCGCTCACCTCGGCGCGAGACCCGGTCGTCGTCGCCGAGGGACCGAAGGAGACCGGGCACGAGGGCTGCGACGGGCCAGGGTAGGCGCCCGCGCTGCCGGTAGTACGACACGGCTCGGTAGCCGGCCGCCGTGAGCAGGGTGGCGAGGTCGGCGCCATGGTCCCGAAAGGCGGCGGCGACCGTCGGGCCTTCGACGGTGATGCGATGCAGCTCGGGTTCGGGGATCAAGTCGAGCACGTCGAACGCATCGACGGGGACGGGAGGTTCGGGGATGGCCCGGGGCACGGCGACGTGGATGCCGGGCGCGAGCGCGCCGGTGCGAACCTTGGTGATCGTGCCGGAGCGGTCGAGGGTGAACAGGTTGTGGCCGGCAGTGACGCGGACCGAGCGCCCAGAGGCGAGCCGAACCTCGAAGATCCGGTCGGCGGGCCCCTCGTAGAAGCCGGTGACGCGGTGGTAGCCGACCTCGTGGGTGTCGGGGTCGAAGGAGACGACCGAGCAGGGTCGGCGGTGCTTGACGATCTCGCCGATGGTGCGGAGAGCGAGGCCTTCCTCATCGAGCACGAGCATCGGTTCGGAGGCCGGCAGGCTCGAGTGGATGAGCAGCCCGAGGCGGCCGAGCGAGCTCTTGCCTTCGATGCGGGCGACGAGGTCGTCGGGAAGGGCGAGGCGCTCGAGGGTGGAACCGAGCACGAACTCACCCGGGTGGAGCATGAAGACCCCGTCCTCCGGAATCTCCACGAGCTCGGTGAGCTCGGTGAGGTCGTGCTTCACATCGATGATGCCGGCGGTGTGGTTGCGGAACACCCGGAAGACGTTGGAGATACGGACGTCGACCGAGGAGGGCTGCACCATCGAGTCGTCGAAGGGCTCGATGAGGATGCGGCCGGCGGCGATCGCTTCGCGGACGGATCGGTCGGAGAGGATCACGCAATGCACCGTAGTGAATGGGCGTGACAGCGACAGTTCCGTCGGAGTCGGTTCGCCGCAGTGGCACGGGTTCGTTGGCCGCCGGAAGCCACGCACCGCTATCCTGAGCGGCC
>CAYRXQ010000414.1:0-2042 GCA_964428115.1 uncultured Ilumatobacteraceae bacterium | reverse complement strand
TCGATGACAAGGGCAACGACTTCTTCGAGCAGGTGAAGGCCGACGCCGCGGCAGCGGCGACCCGGGTCTCACTGCGCTGACCCGGGCCGCCAGGTCACGCCTCCCGACGGGGTGGCCCGAGCAGCGAACGCAGCCGCGCCGCCAGTTCGTCGAGGTGATAGGGCTTGGCCAACACCGTGTCGTCGCTGGTACCAGAATCGGCCCCTGCGGCCGGTGCACCGGCGCCGGGTCGCCCGGTGGCGTCGTACCCGGAAGTCAGGAGCACCGGGAGGCCTGGGAACCGGCGTTGGATCTCGGTCTCGAGCTGGTGACCGTCCATCCCGCCCGGCATCACGATGTCGCTGAACACGAGATCGACCGAGCCGTGGTCGGCGAGACGTTCGAGTGCCTCCGCGCCCGTGGCCGCTGCGATGACTTGATACCCCAGACCACGCAACTGTCCGACGACATGACTGCGAACGAGGTCGTCGTCCTCGACCACGAGCACCGTCTCGGATCCACCCACCATCGACGGTGCGCAGTGCCCCGACTCGGCATCGCCCGGTTCCGCCGAGGAGCGAGGGAGGTACAACCGCACCGCCGTGCCGTGTCCCGGCTCGCTCTCGATCTGGGCGTGACCGTGCGACTGGCGGACGAAGCCGTAGACCATGCTCAGGCCCAGACCGGTTCCCTGCCCGGTCGGCTTGGTACTGAAGAACGGCTCGAAGGCCCGTGCTGCGACCTCCGGAGGCATGCCCGTCCCGGTGTCGGTCACCGTGACGACGACGAACTCACCGGGGGCGAGCTCGGGGATCGGGCTCACATCCTCGGCATCGAGGCGGACGTTGCCACTCGAAATGGTCAGCCGACCCCCTGTCGGCATGGCGTCGCGGGCGTTCAGGCACAGGTTGAGCACCGCTGACTCGAGTCGCGTGGCATCGACCAGAGCGGTCCACGTCGACGGGTCGAGGGCGTATTCGAGCTCGAGCTCCCCGCCGAGCGTCCGGCGGAGCATCAACTCGGTGCCGCTGAGCAGCTCGTTCACGTCGGTGGGCACCGGGCGGAGTGGCTGGCGACGGGCGAACGCGAGGAGGCGAGCGGTGAGCTCGGCGCCGCGCTGGGCGGCCGTACGAGCACCGACGACGAGCGGACGGTGCTCGGGCTCGACCACCGTCTCGAGCAACTCGAGACTGCCGAGCACGACGGTGAGGAGGTTGTTGAAGTCGTGGGCGACCCCGCCCGTGAGTTGGCCGATCGACTCGAGACGCTCGGCCTGCGCGACCTGTTGTTCCATCCGGTTCCGGGCCGTCACGTCGACGATGTTCCCGACGATCCGCACTACGCCATCGCTGCTGTGACGGAGGACGCTCGAGTCGAGCTCGGCCTCGAGCCAGGTGCCGTCGAGGCACCGCAACCGGCACGCCCCACTCCAGTCGTCGACACCCTCGTCGATCTGCGCAGCGGTCGCCGCCCGGAACCCGTCGACATCTTCGGGGTGGATGAACTCGGACCAGCGGGTGACATCGACCGTCTCGGCCCCCGGGCCGAAGACCTCGGGGAGCCCCTCGCTGTGCCAGACGGTGCCGGCGCTCGAGTCGTACTCCCAGATCACGTCGGAGGTCGCCCGGGCCACATGGCGGAATCGCTCCTCGCTGCGACGGAGCGCCTCCTCGGTGAACCTCCAGGCCGAGATGTCCTGGAACCCACCGGTGAGCCCAACGATCGTGCCGGTGCGGTCGCGGACGGCCTCGCCGATCGAACGGACCCATCGCAGCTCCCCGCTCCGGGTGATCAGCCGCGCCTGGAACTCCCACGGCTCACCGCGTTCGGCGCAGGCCTCGACCACCGACGAGACGAATGCTCGGTCGTCGGGGTGGTAGTAGCCGATCCCCTCGTCGAGCACCGGGGAATGCCCTGGCTGCTCGCCGTGGATCAGGGCGACCTCGTCGCTCCACGTGATGCCATTCGTGGCGAGGTCGAGCGACCACCAGCCGAGGCCGCTCAGACGCGACGCAGCTCGCAGCGATGCGCTCGCATCCGCCAGCTCGCGGATCGTGCGGGTC
>CAYRXQ010000413.1:1027-2045 GCA_964428115.1 uncultured Ilumatobacteraceae bacterium | reverse complement strand
GCTGCACCGCCTTGTACGTGTTGTTGCCAGTGTTGAGGTCGGGGAAGATGAACACCGTCGCCCGACCCGCCACCTCGCTCCCGGGGAGCTTGGCTCGCCCGACGACGGGGTCGATGGCTGCGTCGTACTGGATCGGGCCCTCGACGAGGAGACCCGGCCGACGCCGACGCACGAGATCGGTGGCGGTTCGGACCTTCTCGACGTCGACGCCACCGCTCGACTCGCCGGTCGAGTAGCTGAGCATGGCGACCCGCGGGTCGATCCCGAACATCGCGGCGGTGTCGGCCGACGAGATCGCGATGTCGGCGAGCTGCTCCGCGTCGGGGTCCGGGTTGACCGCGCAGTCGCCGTAGACGAGCACCCGGTCGCTCAGCAGCATGAGGAAGCAGCTCGAGACGATCGAGGTGCCGGGCCGTGTCTTCACGAACTCGAGAGCCGGTCGGATCGTGTGCGCCGTGGTGTGGGTGGCGCCCGAGACCATGCCGTCGGCGCAGCCTTCGTACACCATCATCGTGCCGAAGTAGCTGACGTCGGTCATGATGTCCCGCGCCTTCTCGGCCGTGATGCCCTTGTGGCCGCGCAGCTCGTGGTAGCGCAGCGCGAACCGGTCGAGGAGCTCGGAGTCGAGCGGGTCGATCACCGGAACGTCGAGGTCGAGGCCGAGCTCGGCGATGCGCGCCCGGACCTGGTCGACCGGACCCAGCAGGGTGAGGTCGCAGACGCGGCGCCGCAGGACCCGATCTGCGGCGATGAGGACGCGGTCGTCGGTGCCTTCCGGGAGCACGATGTGGGCGTTGGCTGCCTGGGCGCGTTCGACCAGGTCGTACTGGAACATGATCGGAGTGACCGTGTCGGCCCGGGCGAGCTCGATTCGTTCGGCGAGAGCGGCCACGTCGATGTGGGCCTCGAACAGACCGAGGGCCGCCTCGACCTTGCGGGTGTCGTCGGGCGTGATCGAGCCCTCGATGTGAGCGGCCCGGACCGCCGTGTCGAACGAGTCGGTGTCGACGACGAACAT
>CAYRXQ010000413.1:0-1017 GCA_964428115.1 uncultured Ilumatobacteraceae bacterium | reverse complement strand
CCCGATGGGCTTCGTTCGCTTCGGCACCGGCCGCGACGCCGCCGACGTCGCGTTAGCGACGAACATCGGCAGCGTCGTCCCTCGGCCCACACCGTCGACCAGGCGCAGGACCCGCTCGTCGGGAACCAGACCACCGCTGAGCGCCACGCCGACGACCGCCGGGTAGGCGTCGGAGGCGCGAGACAACGCCGCGCTCATGATGACGTCGGGCCGGTCGCCGGGGGCGATGAGCAGGGTGCCCTCGACGAACCGGTCGAGCAGGTTGGGGACCGACATGGCGGCGACCCGGATGTTGCGGACCGGACGCTGGAGGTCTTCGGGAGCACCGGTGATCCACGTGCCACCCAGCCGAGCCGCGAGCTGCTCGACCGATGGCTGGCGCAGCGCCGACTCCTCGGGCACCGCCCACACCAAGCGGGGCGCACCGTCCGCCGCGCGACCGTTGGAGACGGTCCCCGCCAGCGCGGCGTCGACCTCGTCGATCAGCGCGCGATCGGTTCGGTTGACCACGAGCGCGATCAGGTCGTCGCCGAGCGACTCCTCCCCGACGGCCGCGGCGTCGACGATCTCGTCGACGGTTCGGTTGTGGCCGTTGACGACCGCGACGACCGCCGCCCCGAAGTTGCGAGCGAAGCGGGCGTTGGCCTCGAGCTCGACCGGTGAGTCGGGTCCGGTGAAGTCGCTGCCCTCGATCACGACGACGTCGCAGTGCGACTCGATCTGCTTGTAGCGACGGAGCGCACGCTCCATGGCGGCGACGGGGCCGTGCGCGGTGACGAAGTGCCGGTACTCCTCCGCGGTGAACGCGTATCCGACGCGTTCGTCGGGGAGCTGGTAGCGGGCCTGGATCAGCTGGATGTCGTTGTCGGGCGCTCTCGGAACGACCGGGCGGTAGAACCCGACCGCCTGCACGCGCCGTGCGAGCATCTCGACGAGGCCGAGCGTCACGAGGAACTTCCCGCTCGCCGCGCCCATCGCGGTCACGTACACCGAGCGCGACACGCCCCGACGGTACTC
>CAYRXQ010000412.1:0-2047 GCA_964428115.1 uncultured Ilumatobacteraceae bacterium | reverse complement strand
CGGGTTACGTGGGTTACGAGGAGGGCGGCTATCTCACCGAACAGGTGCGGCGCAAACCCTACAGCGTGATCCTGTTCGACGAGGTCGAGAAGGCGCACCCCGACGTGTTCAACGTGCTGCTGCAGGTGCTCGACGACGGTCGGCTCACCGACGGCCAGGGACGCACCGTCGACTTCACCAACTCGGTGCTGATCATGACCTCGAACCTGCCGGGCGATCCGATGCAGTTCTTCAAGCCCGAGTTCATCAACCGGGTCGACGACATCATCCGCTTCCGGTCGCTCACCGAGGAGGACCTCACCCACATCGTGTCGATCCAGGTGCAGCACCTGCGCGACCGCCTCGCCGAGCGCCGCCTCGGCCTCGAGGTCACCCCCGAGGCCCTCACCACCCTGGCCCGCGAGGGCTTCGACCCGGCGTTCGGCGCCCGGCCGCTCAAGCGGGTCATCCAGCGCGAGATCGGCGACCGCGCCGCGGTGCTGATCCTCGAGGGCCGGGTCCCCGAGGGCGGCTCGATCGTGCTGCGCACCGACGCCGACGGCGAGCTCGTCCTCGAAGGACGCCCGCCGGCCTGATCGGGCATCCGACCAGATCCGGCCCGATCCGGCCAGGCAAGCGTCAGGCGCGCAGGAGCCGGAAGCGGACCCGCATCGGCACGGCGGTCACCACGTCGACGGCGCCCCCGTCGACCTCGGCCAGGCGCCGCGCGATCGCCAGGCCGCGACCGTGCGGCGCGGCGGGGTCGTCGGGCATGTCGAACAGCGTCTCGAGCACGGCCGGATCCGCGATCCCGTCGCCCTCGTCGGAGACCAGCACCGCCGGACCGTCGACGGTGACCGTGACGGTGCCGGCGCCGTGGCGCAGCGCGTTGTCGACGAGCACGTCGAGCACCTGACCGGCGAGCCCCTTGGTCCCGATGACCTCCACCGGGGCGCGCAGGTCGACCACCAGCGACCGCCGTTCGACTGCGAACACCGGGGCGAACTCGGCCACGTGGTCCTCGACCAGGGCCACCAGATCGAACGCGGCTCGCTCCCGCGTCGCCCGGCCGCGGGCCACCGCCAGCAGCTCCGAGATCGTCTCGTCGAGCTGCTCGGTCTGCGACAGTCCGGCGCTGGCCTCGCGCACCACCTCCGGGTCGGGGTGCATGGCGAGCAGCTCGAGGCGCATCGAGATGCCCGTCAGCCCGGTCCGCAGCTGATGGGTGGCATCCGCGGTGAAGTGCCGCTCGGCGGCCAGCATCTCGCTGACCCGCGCCGCGCTCGTGCCGAGTGCCCTGCCGATGTCGTCGATCTCGGGGATCCCCGTCCGCGGCGGCGCGGTCGCGCTGAAGTCACCGTCGCCCACCCGTGCCGCGCTCGCCGCGAGTCGTTCGAGCGGGACCGCGAGGCGGCGGGCCTGCAGCGCCGCCAGCGTCGCCGCGGCCAGGAGGGCCAGCCCGGCCAGGCCCACCAGGATCGTCACCTGTGATCGGACCCGCTCGTCGAGCGGTCCGCGGTCGGCCGAGATCACGATCCGCCCGCCGCCGGCGAGCAGGCGCGTCACCTCGAGCGGATCGTCGGCATCGGCGGGCGCCCGGTCGACCACCACCGCACCGTCGGCGTCGACGATCAGGATGCCGTCGCCCTCGGCGAGCAGCGGGGTCACCTCGGCCTCGGAGAGCTCACGGCCCGCGGCCCGCGCCGCGGTCGCGGCCTCGGCGACGGCCTCGGCGTCGGTCTCGAGTCGGGTCCGCAGCTCCCCCTCGGCCGCGTCGCGTACCACCACGACGACCGGGACGGCGAGGGCCGCGAGGACCACGAGCACGATCAGGATCGTGGAGACGACGAGCCGGCGACGCATCGACGCCGCTCAGGCCTCGAACCGGAACCCGACCCCGCGCAGGGTCACGATGGTCGACGGCGGGTCGTCGACGTCGCCGATCTTGCGGCGCAGCGTGGAGACGTGTGTGTCGAGGGTGCGGCTCGATCCGTGGTCGTGCTCGTCCCACACCAGGGTCATGATCTGCTCACGGGTGCAGGTGGTGCCCGGCCGGCTCAACAGCAGC
>CAYRXQ010000411.1:0-2050 GCA_964428115.1 uncultured Ilumatobacteraceae bacterium | reverse complement strand
CATGTCGCCATCGGGCGGGCCGACCACCGTGGTGCTCCACCCCATCACGTGATCGCCGGTGAACAGCGCCCGCTCCTCGGCCAGTGCGTAGCACGTGTGGTTCGAGGTGTGACCCGGGGTGTGGACGGCAGTGATGGTGAAGCCCGGCCCCTCGGCCGCCACGTCACCGGTGCGCACGGTGATGTCGGGAGTGAAGTCGTGGTCGGTCGACTCCTCCATCTTCGGCTCACCGCCGGCCTCCTCGGCCGCCTCACGCTCGAGCGCGGCGAGCTTGCCCTCGGGCGAGTCGGGATCGGGCTCCGGCTCGGGCGGCGGGGCGAGCGCCTCGTCGATCTTCGACCAGTCGTGACGCTTCCCGGCGCTGGTGTCGGGGCGTGGATGCGGACCGTAGGCGACGGTCGGTGCGCCGGTCTCGGCCTTCAGCCAGGCGGCGAGCGGCGAGTGGTCGCTGTGGCAGTGGGTGACGAGGATCGCGAGCACCCGCTCGCCCTCGATCGCCCGGGCCAGTGCGTCGCGGTGTGAGTCGAGGATCGGGCCCGGGTCGATCACCACGATGTCCCCCGACCCCACGATGTAGGTGCCGGTGCCGAGATAGGTGAACTTCGACGGGTTCTTGGCGATCACCCGCCTCACCAGCGGACTCACCTGGTCGGCCCGGCCGTACTCGATGGACGCCGGGTCGAGGGTCTCGAAGCGAGGGCTCACCCGGCCCTGGCTACCACCTGACCCCCGATGGCTACGACGCGGACGCGTGCGGCCGACCAGCTGCAGCAGCGCAGGGATCCAACTCACGGTGTCACAGCCCCGATCTACGGTTGTCGGTGCCGGCCCGCCCGGCCTCGGAGCCAGCGCTCCCCCGACACGACGATTCGGACAAGGACAGACATGGCCATCGACGAACGTAAGCGACACCAACTGCACAGCCGGCTCGAGGAAGTGCTGGGCGCCGACGAAGCGGCGACCCTCATGGAGCTTCTCCCACGCGTTCCCTGGAGAGACGCCATGCGCGCGCCCGACCTCCCGACAGCCCGCCGCGACATCGACCCGCGAGCCACCGGGCGGTCGGATTCGGCAATTCGCCCGCCGGCCTCGCTCGGCGCTGGGTGGAACCGTGAACCGAGCATCGTTGCGGACCGAGGTGCCGCGACGAGCGTGGCGATCGCCGAACCACCGGCCGACCGGCACGATCGGGGCGGTACGGAGGAGTCTTCCGAAGATTGGACGCCCGAAGATCGATTCCTCGGGCACATGGACCGAGCGTTCAACGACTTCCGGGCCGAGCTGCAGCGTGAGCTCCGCATCCAGGGCTACCTGTTGATCGGCGGTGTCGCCGTGATCTACGCGCTGATCACCGTCATCGTGCACTCGGCGAACTGATCGCTCCGAGGTCCGCGCGTCAGCGCAGCGAGCGGATCTCGCCGACGGGCGCGCCGTGGCCGAGCACCGGGACGGTGAGCTCCTCGACCACGTCGGCCGGCAGTTCCACGCCGAGCGCTCGCAGCATCGACAGCGTCACCGCGGGGAACGCCCGGGCCGCACCATCGGCGATCTTCACCGCGACCGCCCGACGATCGGGGAAGGCGGCCACGAACACGCCCTCGGCGCCGTCCTTGGCCATCCACCCGGGCGCGGCTTCCATCAGCCGGGTCACGAACCGGCGCGGGCCACCGACCATCCGGGGCTCCATCGTCATCGCCCGCCACACCTCACCCTGCTCGTCGGCGATCGTCGCGAAGGCCGACGCGATCGCCCGCAGCGACAACGCGTGCGCCGGCGCGCCACAGCCGTCGACGCCGATGTGGGCCACCACCGCGGGCCCGCCACCGGGTGTCGCCGACGCACTGCTCGACATCGGCGCCGCGACGCCCGCACCCGCCATCGGTTGGCCGGCCGCCGGCGCCGCCAGCTCCTCGATCGCGTCGGTCATCATCCGCTGCAGCGGGTGATCCGGCGCCAGATAGCCCTCCACGGGCCAACCGTTCACCACGCACGTCGCCAACATCCCGGCGTGCTTGCCCGAGCAGTTCATGAGGATCGCCGATGCCGCACC
>CAYRXQ010000410.1:0-2063 GCA_964428115.1 uncultured Ilumatobacteraceae bacterium | reverse complement strand
GAGGTTGGTCTTGCCGATCACGACGGCGCCGGCCGCCATGAGCCGGGTCACGGCGGTCGCGTCGTAGGGCGGCCGCCACCCCTCGAGGATCCGCGAGGAGCAGGTGGTCGGCACGCCGCGGGTGCACAGGTTGTCCTTGAGCGCGACCGGGACGCCGGCAAGCGGGCCCGGGTCCTCGCCGGCGGCGACCCGCTCGTCGATCACGGCGGCAGCGGCACGCGCCTCGTCGGCGAGCACCAGGTTGAAGGCGTGGATCTCGGGCTCCCGGGCGGCGATCGCGGCCAGGTGGCGCTCGACCACGTCGGCGGCGCGCACCGCTCCGGACCGGACCCCGGCAGCGATGCCGGCAGCGGTGGTGACCTCGGCAGCCATCAGCCGTCGAGCCCGACGATCGGGGGTACGGCGAACCGTCCGTCGAAGGCTTCGGGTGCGGCGGCGAGCACCTCGTCGCGATCGAGGCACGGTGCCGGCACGTCGGCGCGCATGACGTTGACGAGCGGGTACGGCTGCGTCATCGGAGCGACCTCGGCGAGGTCGAGGGCGTCGATGTCGGCGAAGTGGTCGAGCATCGCCGACAGCTCGGCCGTCATCGTCTCGATCTCGTGATCGCGCAGGTCGAGTCGGGCGAGGCGGGACACCTTGGCGACGACGGTCTGGTCGATCCGCGCGGCCGCGCCGCTCGGGGCTGGTTGGTCGGACACGACATCGCAGGCTACCGCTCGTCGGGGTCGGAGGACCCTTGCGATCCGGGGCGGACCGGCGCGACAAGTGGGCCATGGACACCCGACCCGACACCCACACGTGCCCGTACTGCGAGCTGGTGTTCGTCTACCACAACGAGGTCAAGGACCACATCGAGCACGACCACCCCGAGCACGCGGCGGTCGTCGCGACGGTCGAGATGCACGAGCTGCCCCACTCCTGACGCCACCGGTGACGTGGATCACGGGCCTCCCGACTCATCGCCAGCCCGCCAGCTGCCGATGATCAAGTGACCGTCAAGTCACGGTCGGAACAGCGAGAGAAGGCCCACGATGGACACGCCAACCGAGCGACTGAGCGACCGCGATGCCCGTGCCCGGGCCTGCCGTCACCTCGAGGCACGGTACGGCATCACCGAGGCCACTCGGATCTGCTGGGACTCGTCCCATCCGCTCCAGGGCCACCTCGTGGTCCGCGACGCCGAGCTGGTGGTGATCGCACCCCGGACCGACGGGCACGCTCCGCTCCTGCTCTCCGACGAGGAGTGGAACGCGTTCCACCGGTCGACCGACGAGCGCGACCGCCTCCTCGCCGCGTGAGCGGTCCGGCTCCGCCGGGCAGACCGGTCGCACCGGGCCGACCGGTCGGAACGCGCCGGCATCCCGGGTGGGCTCCTTGGCCGCCCGCCGTCCTGCGACGGCGGACGGCGAAGGAGCTCACCGTCGGGTCAGACCGAACAGCGCCGCCGACTCGGGGTGCAGCACCGGCGGCCGGATCCCCTGTGCCGCCAGCTGACGGCCCGTGAGCACCAGCCCGTGCCCCGCCCAGCCACCCGTCGATCGCACCGGCCCGGACCGGGCGCCCGGCAGCGGCAGCAGTTCGACCTCGTAGACGCCGTCGGGGTCGAGCCCCGGGAGGCGCAGCGGCGGCGGCGCGAGCGACAGCGCCGAGCGCAGGACGGCGAACGACACCACCGCACGCGACCGGTCGTGGGCGTAGACGCCGTGCGCCCGGTAGGCGGCCTCGGTGTCGAAGCGAACGGTGTCGCCGCCGTGCAGGAGCGGGCGCAGCTCGCGGTGCAGGGCGATGGCGGCCGCCAGCTGCTCCCGGTCGCGCTCGTCGAGCGCGGTGACGTCCCACTCCACGCCGAGGTGACCGAACATGGCCGTCGCCGCACGGAACGCGAGCGTGTGCACCCGGCCGGTGGTGTGCGATCGCGTCGGGCCGATGTGGGCGCCCATGACCTCGGGCGGGATGAACAGCGAGGCACCCCGCTGGATCTCCTGACGTTCGAGCGCGTCGTTGCAGTCGCTGGTCCACACGCGCCGGGTTCGACGCAGGATCTCGTGGTCGATGCGGGC
>CAYRXQ010000409.1:0-2093 GCA_964428115.1 uncultured Ilumatobacteraceae bacterium | reverse complement strand
GAGGTCGTCGTCGAGGTCGACGGGCGCCCGGACCGGGTCAAGGTCGTCGCCGGTCGCGCCGACGCCGAGCACGACGACGCGGCCGCGGCGGCCGCCGCGCTCGAGCTCCCACTGCGCGAGGTGCTGGCACGGGCCGAGCGTGCCGCACTCGATCTGGAGGCCGACCATGGATGACACCGTGCCCGGTGAGCAGGTGGAGGGAACAGCGGTGCCGGCTCCGGCTCCGGCGGCGCGGGTTCCTGCCGCGGCTCCACTCCCCGAGGTGCTGCTCCCCGTCGTCGACGCGATCGAGGACGCCGCCACGTTCGTGGTCACCCGGTTCAGTGGCGTCATCCAGGGGACCGTCCCGCCTGCGGTCACCGTGACCGTGCGGCCGGTGGAGCTGGCCAGCGGGCGCCACCTGCAGTTCTCCTCCTTCGACGGGCGCAAGACACACGCCGAGAACCTGTCGGGCCCGGCCGCCCGGGAGCGGTTCGCCGCGCTGCTCACCTCGGGCTTCCGATCGGTGCTCGTGCGAACGACGGTCGTCGATCTGCAGGTGGTGTTCTCCCGCAAGGGTGTGCCCCGGGTGCTTCGCCACGCGCCGGCCATCACCGAGGTCGACACCTCGCACGACCGCGCCAAGACCCGCCTGCTCGACCCGTCGGCGCCGTTCCTCCGTTCGGTCGGGATCGTCGACCTGCAGGGCCGGATCAAGCCGACGGCACGGGCCAAGTACACGCAGGTCGAGCGCTTCCTCGAGATCCTCGGCCACACCCTCGACCAGGTCCCGGGCGGTGCTCCGACGCCAGGAAGTCCGCTGCGCGCCGTCGACCTCGGCTGCGGCGCCGGGGTGCTGACGCTGGCCACCTACCACTACCTCACCGTGGTGCGCGGTCTGCGAGTGACGATGACCGGGGTCGACACCAAGGCCGATCTGATGGAACGACTCAACGGTGACGCCCGGGAGCTGGGGTGGGCCCCGGCGGCCGACGGCACCGGGCTCGGGTTCGTGACCGCGACGATCGCCGACGCGATGGTGGACCCGTCCCCCGACCTGGTGCTCGCGCTGCACGCCTGCGACACGGCCACCGACGACGCGCTCGCCCGGGCGGTCGGCTGGGAGGCCACCTGGATCCTGGCCGCACCGTGCTGCCAGCACGACCTGCAGGCACAGCTCGATCGCTCGGCGGCGCCGGGTGCGCTCGCCCCGCTGCTGCGACACGGGATCGTCCGGGAGCGTCTGGGTGACCTGCTCACCGACACGCTCCGGGCCGAGCTGCTGCGCGCCGAGGGCTATCGGACCGACGTGATCGAGTTCGTGAGCACCGAGCACACGGCGAAGAACCTGATGATCCGGGCGGTTCGCACCGGGCGGCCCGATGCCGAGGCCGCCGCCTCGGCCGCCGCGCTCGCGGCCGAGTGGTCGGTCACCCCCGCCCTCGCCCGCCGCCTCCACCCCTGACACTCGGGACACCTGACACGCGCACGCTGTCGCTGGGCGCGACGAATCGGACATGGAACTCGGGGCGTCGGCCCGCGGACGACTCGAGGGGTACGGTTCGGCGATGGGTGAGGCGTTCGGCTTCCGGGTGCACACCGACGTGGTGCACCCGGGCGACGAGATCCGGTTCACCCACCGGGCGTCCTCGCCGACCGACCCGATGCGCCGGGTCGAACTGCTCCTCGTCGAGCGCAAGCGAGACCTCAAGCTCCAGGTCAAGGTCAACCATGCGCGCGTCGTGTCGAGCGCGCCCTGCACGGCCACGACCACCGACGCGGTCCTCCCCGTGCCGGCGGACGTGCCGCCGACGTACCTGGGCGAGACGATCGCGTGGGACTACGAGGTTCGCGTCGTCGAGGAGCGGCTCGGTCCCGATGCGGTGTGGACCGGGCCCATCAGGGTGGAGGCCGTGCCGTCGGCGCATCGATCAGCGCTCGACGGACCACCCGGCGTGTCCGGCCCGACCGTCGGTCATCTGCTCGGCTCGAAGCCGCTCGGGCGGTCGCCGCTGGCGACGACCGATGCCAGCGGGCTGACCTCGTTCGCCGTCGCCATGCTGGTCATGGGCGCCGGGCTTCTTGCAGGTGGTCTCGCGTTGGCGGTGATCCCG
>CAYRXQ010000408.1:0-2097 GCA_964428115.1 uncultured Ilumatobacteraceae bacterium | reverse complement strand
GGCAAATTGCTTAGAAACGGAAATGCGAGAATGCCTTGTTGGCTTCAGCCATGCGATGCACTTCTTCGCGCTTCTTCATCGCCGACCCACGCCCCTCTGCCGCCTCGATCAACTCGGTCGCCAGGCGCTGATCCATCGACTTCTCGCTACGCTTGCGCGCAGCCTCGCGAATCCAACGCATCGACAGCGCCAGGCGACGCGATGGCCGAACCTCCACTGGCACCTGATAGTTGGCACCACCGACGCGACGACTCTTCACCTCTACGATCGGTTTGACATTATTGATCGCGAGAGAAAACACCTCCACCGGATCCTTGCCGCTCTTTTTCGAAATAACGTCGAACGCCCCATAGACGATACGCTCGGCAACCGACTTCTTGCCGCTCGTCATGATGACATTAACAAACTTGGAAACCTCGATATTGCCGAACTTTGGGTCCGGCAGAATATCGCGCTTGGGAACTTCTCTACGACGTGGCATGATGACCCCTCTTGCCGATCAAGACTGGATTAATTAGGCTTTCTTGGGACGCTTGGCGCCATACTTGGAACGGGATTGCTTGCGATCCTTGACGCCCTGAGTATCAAGGCTGCCGCGGACGATGTGATAACGCACACCCGGCAAATCCTTTACCCGACCGCCACGAATCAGAACAACCGAGTGCTCCTGCAGGTTGTGCCCTTCCCCACCGATGTAGGAAATGACCTCAAACCCGTTGGTAAGCCGGACCTTGGCAACCTTACGCAAAGCCGAGTTCGGCTTTTTCGGCGTTGTTGTATAGACTCGCGTGCATACCCCCCGCTTGGCCGGACAGCTTTCCAAGGCGGGAACCTTGCTTTTAGTTTTCTCTGCCTGCCGCGGTTTGCGTACAAGCTGATTAATGGTTGGCATATTTTGTCATTCCTGATTCGTGGGTCACTTGAACATCGCCACTCGCCCTGCCTCTGCGAACGGGGCAAAAAAGAGGCGGAATTGTATTTGAAGGGTTCGCAAACGTCAACCGGATCATGCATCAACCTCGGTTATCTCTGCCTGATCCGTGCCAACGGACAGATCTTCCATGGCCAGATCTTCGCTTGCGCCTTGCAGGCGACGGGTGCGGTGGTAAGCCAGCCCGGTCCCTGCCGGAATAAGCCTGCCGACAATGACGTTTTCCTTCAGGCCGCGCAGCTCGTCGCGTTTCCCCATGATCGCGGCCTCAGTCAAGACCCGGGTAGTTTCCTGGAAGGATGCGGCAGAAATAAATGAATCGGTGGACAGGCTTGCCTTGGTGATGCCGAGCAGCATGTACTGATACTCTGCAGGGCGCTTGCCTTCAGCTATCAGCTTGTCATTTTCATCCAGCACTTCGGAGCGTTCGACCTGCTCCTCGCGGATGAAGCGGGATTCGCCCGGCTCGGAAATGACCACTCGTCGCAACATCTGCCGAACAATTACTTCAATGTGTTTATCGTTGATTTTCACGCCCTGCAAGCGATACACATCCTGTACTTCGTCAATGATGTAGCGAGCAAGCTCTTCCACGCCTTTCAGGCGCAGGATGTCATGCGGATCGACGGCACCATCCACAATGACCTCGCCCTTGTTGACGATTTGGCCATCGTGCGCCATAACGTGCTTGTCCTTGGGGATCAGATACTCATGCGCGGTGCCATCCGGCTCGGTAATGACCAGGCGTTGCTTGCCTTTGGTATCCTTGCCGAAGGAAACGGAACCGGTTATCTCGGCCAGCATGCCGGCATCCTTGGGGGAGCGAGCCTCGAACAGTTCGGCAACGCGCGGCAAACCGCCAGTAATGTCTCTGGTCTTGGCCGACTCCTGAGGAATGCGGGCAAGAATTTCGCCGACACTCACCGATTGACCATCCTTCACGGTAATAATCGATCCGACATGGAATGTGATGGCCACGGAAAGATCCGAGCCGTGAATCTTCACTTCCTGGCCCGACTCATCCAGCAGCTTGACCTGCGGTCTCAGGCCCTTGACCTGGGACTTGCCTCCCCGCTTCGGATCGATCACCACCAAGGTTGACAAGCCGGTAACCTCGTCCATCTGTTCGGCAACGGTAACGCCCTTTTCAACGTTTTCGAAACGCA
>CAYRXQ010000407.1:0-2129 GCA_964428115.1 uncultured Ilumatobacteraceae bacterium | reverse complement strand
GAGAAGATCGCCGGGTCGGGCTTGGCCACGCCGACCACCTGGCTGTCGACCACACAGCGGACCGGGACACCCGGCCCGGCGCCGACCTGGCAGATCGCCATCCGCCGCAGCGTGGCCTCGATCTGGCCCGCAGCGTTCGAGACGACACCGATCGGCACCTCGCGAAGGGCGAGCTCGGCCAGGGCCTCGATGCTCCCGGGCACGGGATGCTGCCAGACCCACGGGGTCCGGGTGTTGACGAGCGCCTCGGCCGCCGCGACGCGCTCGTGGGGGTGGACCCCGATCGAGGCGACGTACACCTCGTCGTAGTGCGACCACTCCAGCTCGCCGGCACCGGCGAACGACTTGGCCGCCATCGCCTCGTAGTGCGCCCGGCGATGTCGCTCCGGGTCGAGATCACCGCCGTAGGGCGCGAGCAGCGGGCCCAGCACGAATGGGTCGGGCAGCACCAGCACGCCGCCCGCGTCGAACAGGAGCGCGTCGACGTCGATCGAGAGCACGAGGACCGACCCGGTCAGAGCGTCTCGCGGAACAGTGCCACGGTGCGGTCGAAGGCCTCGGCCGCGTGCTCGGCGTTGAAGACCTCGGGCCGGGCGTCGTTGAAGAACGCGTGGTCGCAGCCCTCGTGGATGTGGAGCGTGGCGTCCTTGTCGAGCTCGCGCAGCTGCGCCTCGAGGGCTCGGGTCGCGTCGGGGCCGGCGAACCCGTCGAGCTCGGCGTACTCGCCGACGATCTTGGCCGTGATGGCCGAGAGGTCGGGCTGCGCCGACGGCCACGGGATCACGCCGTAGTAGGGGGCGGCCGCCGCGACCGCATCGGGCCGCTGCGAGGCGAGGACCAATGCCAGCCCGCCACCCATGCAGTAACCGACCACGCCGACCTTGTCGGAGCCGCTGCGCTCGCGCAGCAGGTCGACCGCACCCGAGAGGTCCTTGGCGGCTTGGTCGAGGTTGAGGGCCATCATCAGCTTGCCGGCCTCGTCGGGCTCGGTGGTGCTGTCGCCGCCGTACAGGTCGGGCGCGAGGGCCATGAAGCCCGCTGCGGCGAACCGGTCGACGACGTCGCGGATGTGCGGGACGAGCCCCCACCACTCCTGGATGACGATCACCCCGGGGCCACCCCCGTCGGCGAGGTACCCCTCGGCGGTGCCACCGTTGCTGCGGAACGTCACGACTTCACCCACGACATCTGCCATGCCGCGCACCGTAGACCCCGTGTTGTACGGGAACAAAGACCGGTCTGTACGCCTCTGGGTGTGTCGAATACATTCGCGCCATGACCCAGCTCGAGACCCCGCCGTCTCCCTACGCCGCCACCGCCTACGCGAACGACCGCGCCCACGTCTTCCACTCGTGGTCGGCGCAGCGAGCGCTCGATCCGGTCGTGATCGCCGGCGCCGAGGGCGTGCGCATGTGGGACGACCGAGGTACCACCTGGCTCGATTTCTCCAGCCAGCTGGTCAACGTGAACATCGGTCACCAGCACCCCAAGATGCTGGCGGCCATCCACGAGCAGGTCGACCGCCTGTGCACGATCGCGCCGACGGCGGGCAACGACATGCGCAGTGAGGCGGCACGGCTGATCGCGGAGCTCGCGCCGGGCGACCTCGACATGGTGTTCTTCACCAACGGTGGGGCCGAGGCGGTCGAGAACGCGGTCCGCATGGCCAAGATCCACACCGGCCGGATGAAGGTGCTCTCGGGCTACCGCAGCTACCACGGCGGCACCGCCGCGGCGATCGGGCTCACGGGTGAGGGTCGTCGGTGGGACAGCGAACCGACCGTGCCGGGGCTGATCAAGTTCTGGAACCCGTACCTGTACCGGTCGCCGTTCCACAGCACCAGCGAGGCCGAGGAGTGCAGCCGATCGCTCGAGCACCTGCGAGCCACGGTGCTGGCCGAGGGGCCCCAGCACGTGGCCGCCATCGTGCTGGAATCGGTGGTCGGCACCAACGGTGTGCTCGTACCGCCCGACGGCTACCTCCAGGGCGTGCGCGACCTGTGCGACGAGTTCGGCATCGTCATGATCTGCGACGAGGTCATGGCCGGGTTCGGGCGCTGCGGCGAGTGGTTCGCCGTCGACCACTGGGGGGTCACCCCGGACATCCTCGTCGGATCCAAGGGGCTGGC
>CAYRXQ010000406.1:0-2137 GCA_964428115.1 uncultured Ilumatobacteraceae bacterium | reverse complement strand
CGACAGCTGCCATCCGACGTCGCTGTCGCGATCGCCACCCGCTTCGTCGCCGGTGTCGACGCCGCCAGGATCGCGGTGACCACGGCCGTGACGGCCGAGCCAACGCTCGCGATCGATCCGGGCCCGGTCGCGCTCACCGCCGAAGCCGCCGAGATCGCCCCGCCGGTCACGCTCGGCGCGAGCGCGTTCGGCCAAGGGTTCGATCCGATCACCTACTTCGCCCCCTCGATGGCGATCCTGTTCGCGTTCCTGACGCTCGGCGCCGGGGCCAGGACGCTCATCGTCGAGCGCCGCGAGGGGACGCTGTCCCGGATCCGGTCCACGCCCGTCTCCGATCGCGCCGTGCTCACCGGGGTGACCGCGAGCCTGGTGCTGGTCGGCCTCGTGTCGTTCCTCGTCGTCTGGCTCGTCACCGCGGTCGTCCTCGGCGCCGACTGGGGCGATCCCCTCGGCGTGCTGGTCGTGATCGTCGCGACCGTGGGGGCGGTGGCCGGGATCAGCACCCTCGTGACCGGCCTGGCCCGCACCGAGGCGCAGGCCGACGGCATGAGCAGCGTGCTCGGCTTCGGGTTCGCACTGATCGGCGGCGGATTCCTCTCGCCCGGCGATCTCCCCGATCCGTTGGCTCGCATCGCCCTCCTCACCCCGAACCGCTGGGCACTCGATGCGTTCGCCGAACTGGGCGCCGGTGCAGGCGGCGTCCCGGCGGTCCTCACGCCCGTGCTCGTCCTCACCGGCATCGGCCTCGTCACCGGTGCCCTCGGCCTCCGCCTCGTGCGCCTCGGGGCGGCATGAACAGCGCGTCGCCCGCGCCTCGCGGGGTCGGCCGTCTGGCGGCCGTGGTGGCCCTGGCGATGACCGAGATCACCAGGATCCTGCGCGACCGCACCGGGCTGTTCTTCATCCTGGTGCTCCCCATCCTCGTCATCATCGTGATCGGGTCCTCGGTCGGGTCGGTCTCGGAAACCGCCAAGGTCGGGGTGGTCGACCTCGACCGGACATCGGCATCCGCTCGCCTGCTCGCCGATCTCGGCGCATCGGACCGGCTCGACGTGGTGGTGGTCGCCGACCGGGAGTCGCTCGCCGTCGACGTTCGCCTCGACCGACTCCGAGCCGGCATCATCGTGCCGGTCGGGCACGCCGAGCGCCTCGCAGCTGGCGACACATCCGAGCTCGAGATGATCGTCGACCCGAGCCGTGCGACCACGACAGCTGCGCGAGCGTCGGTCGCCGCGGTGGTCGATCGGCACGCAGCCGTGATCGCCGCAGCCGGCTTCACGAGCGACCGGACGGGCGTCGGGGTGGCGGAGGCGTCGGAGCTCGCCGGATCGGTCGGCGACTCGCTGCGCCCGGTCCTCGTGCGCACCCACGAGGTGGGTTCCGGCGGCATCGACACCGGGAGTCCCTTCAGCTACCCGGCGGCCGCCAACCTCGTGCTCTTCACCTTCCTCAACACGCTCGCCGTCGGCGGCGTCATCGTGGAGAGCCGACGGCTGGGCGTCACGCGCCGCCTGCTCGCCGGACCCGTCTCGCCCGGGACCGTGGTCGCCGGGTACGCCGCCAGCCGTTTCCTCGTGGCGATGTTCCAGGGGGTCCTCGTCGTGCTCGCAGGCGCCCTCGTGTTCGACGTGCACTGGGGCGATCCCATCGCAGTCGGAGTCCTCGTGACGCTCTTCGCCGTCGTGGCGGCCGCAGCCGGAGTGCTGATCGGTGCCGTCGCCCGCACCCCAGAGCAGACCCAGAGCGTGGGTGTTCCCCTCGGCATCGCCATGGGCATGCTCGGCGGGGCGCTGTGGCCGCTGCAGTTCGTCCCCGATTGGCTTCGCCAGCTCGGCCATGTCACGCCGCACGCCTGGGCACTCGACGGGTGGGTCGCCGTCGTGTTCGAAGGGGGCGGCATCCGCGACATCGCCCTCGAGCTCGCCGTGCTCGCCATGTTCGGCGTCGGGCTGATGGCCCTCGCCGCGGTGATGCTGCGACGCGCAGTCACCCGACCCTGACGCGCTCCTCGTCGGCGCCAGGAGGTGTGCCCTGGGCGCTGCGCCGAACCCGCGGGTGGACGGCCAGTCGCGAGCACCCGCGTCACGGGATGCCGGTGATCATCGCGACCACGTCGAGGATCTGGTGCGAGACCACC
>CAYRXQ010000405.1:0-2145 GCA_964428115.1 uncultured Ilumatobacteraceae bacterium | reverse complement strand
GAGCGGGATGAAGATCGTGGAGATCTTCGGCGCCGAGGCGGCCACCTCGGAGCGGGACTCCGAGATCGTCGCGTTCATGACCTCGAGGATCTGGAGGCGAGCCTCCTTGGCCTGGGCCAGCGCAGCGGTCAGCACCTCGGCGGGGATGCCGTCGATCTTGGTGTCGAGCTGCAGCGCCGTGATGATGTCGGCGGTACCGGCGACCTTGAAGTCCATGTCACCGAACGCGTCCTCGGAGCCGAGGATGTCGGTGAGCGTGATGTACTTGCCGTCGTCGTAGATCAGGCCCATGGCGATGCCGGCCACGGGGGCCTTGATCGGCACACCGGCGTCCATCAGCGACAGGCTCGATGCACACACCGATCCCATCGAGGTCGAGCCGTTGGAGCTCATGACCTCGGACACCAGGCGGAGCGTGTAGGCGAACTCCTCCTGGCTCGGCAGCACGGGCAGGATCGCCCGGCCGGCGAGCGCGCCGTGACCGATCTCGCGACGCTTGGGCGAGCCGACTCGGCCGGTCTCGCCGTTGGCCCACGGCGGCATGTTGTAGTGGTGCAGGAAGCGCTTGGTCGTCTCGGGGTTGAGCGTGTCGACCATCTGGTTCATGCGGGGCATGGCGAGCGTGCAGACGTCGAGCACCTGGGTCTCACCGCGCTGGAACAGCCCGGTGCCGTGCGCGGTCGGCAGGATGCCGATCTCGGCGCTGACGGGGCGAAGGTCGCTCAGGCCGCGGCCGTCCATGCGGACGCCCTCGTTCACGACCCGCTTGCGCATCATCTTCTTCTGCAGCGAGCGGGACGCCTCCTTGACCTCGCGGTCGCGGCCGGCGAACTCGGCACCCTCGGCGCACAGCTCGGCGACGATCGCCTTGGAGGCGGCATCGGTCGCGGCGTTGCGCTCGGCCTTGTTCGTGATCGAGAGCGCCGGGGTCAGGGCTGGGGTGCCGACGCGCTCGACGGCGGCGAACACGTCGTCGCCGTAGTCGAGGACCAGCGTGTAGGCGAGCGGCTCGATGGCGCCCTTGGTGGCGATGACGCTCGCGACCAGCTGGCGCTGGAGGGCGATCGACTCCTTGATCCAGACCTTGCAGGCATCGAGCCCGCTCGCGAGGACGGCCTCGTCGACGGGGGTCGCGCCCTGCTCGAAGAAGGTGAACGCCTTCTCGGTGCCACCGGCCTCGACCATCATCACGGCGACGTCACCGTCGTCGAGCTGACGACCGGCCACGACGAGCTCGAAGGTGCTCTCCTCGGACTCGGCGTAGGTGGGGTGCGGGATCCACTCGCCGCCCTGCGAGAACGCGAGGCGAACGGCGCCGATGGGGCCGTCGAAGGGGATGCCGCTGATCATCAGCGCGGCCGAGGCCGCGTTGATCGACAGCACGTCGGAGGGCTGCTGGTGATCGGCGCCCAGGAGGTTGGTGACGATCTGCGTCTCGTTGCGGAAGCCCTTGGGGAACGAGGGGCGCAGCGGACGGTCGGTCAGGCGGCAGGTGAGGATCGCGTCCTCGCTCGGGCGGCCCTCACGACGGAAGAACGAGCCCGGGATCTTGCCGATCGCGTACTGACGCTCCTCGACGTCGACCGTGAGCGGGAAGAAGTCCATCCCGGGACGGACCTCCTTCGCGGCATTCGCCGTGGTGAGCACGGTCGTGCCACCGATGGTCGCGACGACGGCACCCTGCGATTGCGGGGCGAGCTTGCCGGTCTCGAACGAGAGGGTCTTGTCGGTCCCCGACACGGGTCCGGACACGCGGATGGGATCAGCCACGAATGGCTCCTTTCGGACACGGGGACGTTCCCCGGTCTGTCGTGGAGCGGCCTGGCCGGTTCCCAGTTGGCGACCCCGCCTCCCGACGAGTGTCGGTACGGGATGGGCAACCGGCAACCGACGACGGGCCGCTCGGTTGTGGTTCGGTCGGCTCCGGACGATCCGGTACCGACCCGCACAGCCTAGCGGCCCGTCGGGGGTTCGTGGGTGGAGGGGCCACGGCCGGGCGGCCGCGAACCCGCCGGGCTCAGCGGCGCAGGCCGAGCTCGGCGACGATCGTGCGGTAGCGCTCGACGTCGATGCCCTTGACGTAGTCGAGCATGCGGCGGCGCTTGCCGACCAGCATGAGCAGGCCACGACGGCTGTGGTGGTCCT
>CAYRXQ010000404.1:0-2151 GCA_964428115.1 uncultured Ilumatobacteraceae bacterium | reverse complement strand
AGTCGTTGTGGCTCATCATCCCGTTCTTCACGACGCCGGCTTCGATGTGACCCGGCCAGCGGACCACGCACGGCACTCGGTAGGCGCCTTCCCAGTTGGAGTTCTTCTCGTTGCGGAACGGCGTCATCCCGGCGTCGGGCCAGGTGTTGATGTGCGGCCCGTTGTCGGTGCTGTAGACGACGATCGTGTTGTCCGCGATGTCCAGCTCGTCGAGTGCGTCGAGCAGACCGCCGACCAGCTCGTCGTGGCGGCACATCGCGTCGTGGTACTCGCTCTGCCAGCGCCCGGAACGCCCACGGTCCTCGGGTCGGACATGGGTGCGGAAGTGCATGCCCGTGGTGTTGAACCACATGAAGAACGGCTGGTCCTCGGCGTGCTTGCGCTGCATGAAGTCGATGGCTGCGTCGCGGAACTCCTCGTCGCAGGTCTCCATCCGCTTCTTGGTGAGCGGCCCGGTGTCCTCGATGGTCTGGGTGCCGTCGGGGTTGGCCGTGGTGCGCAGGACACCGCGCGGTCCGAAGGCCGTGCGGAAGTTCGGGAAGTCGGCCTCGGAGGGGTAGTCGGGATGCTCCGGCTCCTCCTCGGCGTTGAGGTGGTAGAGGTTGCCGAAGAACTCGTCGAAGCCGTGCGCCGTGGGGAGGAACTCGTCGCGATCGCCGAGGTGGTTCTTGCCGAACTGGCCCGTTGCGTACCCCTGCGCCTTGAGGGCGGTGGCGATGGTCGGGTCCTCGGGGCGGATGCCGATGTCGGCACCGGGGAAGCCGACCTTGGTGAGGCCCGTGCGGTATGGGTTCTGGCCGGTGATGAACGCGGCGCGACCAGCCGTGCAGCTCTGCTCCCCGTAGTAGTCGGTGAACCGGACACCCTCCGCCGCGATGCGGTCGATGTTCGGGGTCCGATATCCCATCAGCCCGTCGCTGTAGCAGCTGAGGTTGGTGATCCCGATGTCGTCGCCCCAGATGACCAGGATGTTCGGCTTGTCGGCCACGTCGTCTCCTCGTTGCTCGTCCCGCACGGTGCGGCGCGCCAGTCTCCATCGGGTCCTCGCATCCGGGATCACCCGGTGCGGGTGAACGAGCGGCCGGCGATCGGAGCACGGGGAGGTGGAGCGATCCGCGGCAGACTGACCGCGTGACCGGGAGTGCCCGTCGGGGACCGGGCCGCCCGCCCGGCGGCAAGCTGGTGGTCGACCGCGAGGTGGTGCTCGACGCCGCCGAGCGCGTGATCGCCCGCGAGGGCAGTGGAGCGTCGATCGCGGCCATCGCCGCCGAGGCGGGCGTGACCAAGCCGATCGTCTACGCGCGCATCGGAGATCGAGCTGCGCTGTGCGATGCCCTGGCCGAGCGACTCACCGTCCGTCTCACCAAGGCGACGCGCGACCGGGTGAAGAGCCTCGAGCCGAGCCACGACGCGTTGGTGTCGTTCTTCCTGGCGACGCTCGAGACGATCGGCGCGCATCGATCGCTGTTCCTGTTCGTCAGCCGCGGCGCCGACGACGACAAGGCCGAGCGGACCCTCCACCTCGCCGGGCGCTCGGCCCCGCGGCTCGCCGAGCTGCTGACCTACTGGCGGTCACGCCTCGGACTCGACACGAGCTCGGTCGAGCCGTGGGCCTACGGGGTCATCGGCATGATGAACCTGGTGTCGCTGTGGTGGGTCGAGTCGAGCGACGAGCCGGCGCAGCACCTGGCCGAGCGGCTTGCGGACCTCGTCTGGCCGGGCCTCTCGAGTGAATCTTACCGAGGGTAGATTCCGACTCGGCTGAGTGCTACGGTGCGCGCCGACGGGCATGGGGGTGCCCGCATCTGAGGAGGCGATCATGACCGCGCTCGACCAGCACGCCGTCCAGGCGACGCCCTGGCACCTGCGGGGCAACTGGGCTCCCGTCCACGACGAGCTCACCGTCACCGACCTGCGCGTGACCGGACAGGTCCCGCCCGAGCTCGAGGGCGTGTACCTGCGTACCGGGCCGAACCCGGCATCGGGGCACAGCGACCACTGGTTCTTCGGCGACGGGATGGTCCATGGCGTGCGCCTGGGCGACGGCCGGGCGCAGTGGTACCGCAACCGCTTCATCCAGACGCCCAACATCACGCGACCCGGGGGCGGGGACGTGATGTCGAATCTGGGCGACCTCACCAGCGGCACCGG
>CAYRXQ010000403.1:0-2153 GCA_964428115.1 uncultured Ilumatobacteraceae bacterium | reverse complement strand
GAATCATGGGAAATCGTGGACCGCGAGGATGAGCAGTCGATCGTCGATGAGGGGCCGCTGGCGGGCAAATCGCTGCATGAATTGTGGACTTCGCGGCAGTCGGAACTGTTCGGCAACAGTGATGGCATGCATCCGCGTTTCCCGATCCTGATCAAGGTGCTGGATGCGCGCGATGATCTCTCGATCCAGGTGCATCCGCCGGTGCGTCTTGCGGCGGAGCTCGGCGGCATCCATGCCGATCTCGGCGGCGAACATGTCCATCGCCCGCTCGGCGGCAGCGGTCGCCTCGGGTCGCCCGGCGCCGCGGTAGGCGACGGTGGGCGTGGTGTTGGTGACGACCGAGGTGGTGCGGACCTCGATGTTGGGGATCGCGTAGACCGCGGAGGACATCGGGCGGGTCATGAACGGGGCGAGGATCGTGCCCATGTCGGCGAAGGCGCCCGAGTCCTGGATGACGTGCATCCGGTAGTGGGTGACGGTGCCGTCGCGCGACCCGCCGATCGTGACGTACTGCACCTGGGCGCGACCGTGGCCGAGGGCCATCATCGACTCGCTGCGGGTCTCGCGGAAGCGGACCGGTCGGCCGAGTGCGGTGGCGAGTGGCCCGAGCAGGATCTCCTCGGGGTAGGTCCCGATCTTGGCGCCGAAACCGCCACCCACGTCGGGGGTGATCACCCGGACCTGACCGTCGCCGAGACCGTTGACGGCCTTGATCGGGTCGATCGCACCCTGGGCGTGCTGGGTCGAGAGCCACTGCACGAGCCGGTCACCGTCCCAGGCGGCCGCTGCGGCGCGGACCTCGAGTGGGCACGGCGCGACGCGCTGGTTCACGAACCGTCCGGTCACCACGACCTCGCACTCGGCGAAGAACTCGTCGCCGGTGTTGTCGGGCATGCCGAGGGCCGTGGTGTCGAACACGGCGTTCGACCCGGCCGACTCGTAGATCAGGGTGGACGAGGCGAGCGCCTGCTCGACGTCGACGAGTGCCTCGAGCAGGTCGAGGTCGACGAGCACCGCCTCGGCGGCGTCGACGGCCTGCTCGTAGGTCTCGGCCACCACGGCCGCGATCGGCTCGCCGACGTAGCGGACCTTGTCGCTCGCGAGCAGGGTCCGGGCGACCATCGGGTTGAAGGCGGCCGGGACGGGCTCGAGACCGAGGCTGGCCGCCGTGAACACGCCGAGCACGCCCGGCATCGTGGCAGCGTCGTCGGTGTCGATCGAGACGATGCGGGCATGTGCCGCGGAGGACCGCACGTAGACCACGTAGGCGGCGCCGCTCAGTAGGGGTTCGTCGTGCAGGTCGTCGAGGTAGACCCCACCGGTGGTGAGGAACTTCGGGTCTTCCTTGCGGAGGACTCGGTTACCGAGGATGCTGCCGACCACGTGATACCCCCTGGAACGTGCGTCGTCGCGGAGGCGACGACGGCGACTTCTGGGCCGAACCGTAGTTCAGGGCGCAGCGGTGGCGCGCAGCCCGATGACCGCTTCGACGAGCGAGTACGGCCAGCCGTCGGGAAGGTCGGTGGGCAGCGGTGGCACGGGGAGCAGGGAGGTCCGGCCCTCGCCGGCCTCGACGAAGCCGATCTCCTCGCGTGCGGCCTCGCGGATGCCGTCGGCGGTCCGGAGCCGTTCGACCTCGGCGGCCAGGTCGGCGTTCACCGTCTCGAGCTGGTCGAGCTGTGCCTGGCGCTGGGCGAGGTCCTCCTCCTGGTCGAGGTAGGTCTGCACCGGGAGCACGAACAGCGCGGCCGAGAGCGCGACGGCGATGCCCAGTGCGAACAGGCCGAACAGGATCGTGGAGCGTCGCCGGCGGACGATCCGTCGGTCCCGGGGGATCGGCGTCGTCAGGTCACCGAGCCGGGACCGGCCCGCGTCGGACGCCGGACGGCGCGTCGACGGACGGTTCACGGTGGTGCGCACCCCGACAGTCTCGCAGCGCCGTCCGGCGCTCGTGCGTCATCGGGCCGTCTTCGGGTCGTCAGCGGGTCGTCAGCGGGGCGCGAGGGCGGCGCGACCGCGGAACTCGGCGTCGTCGCCCAGCTGCGACTCGATGCGCAGCAGTTGGTTGTACTTCGCAACGCGATCGCTGCGAGCCGGGGCGCCGGTCTTGATCTGTCCGCAGTTGGTGGCGACCGCGAGGTCGGCGATGGTGG
>CAYRXQ010000402.1:0-2182 GCA_964428115.1 uncultured Ilumatobacteraceae bacterium | reverse complement strand
CTGGGCCATGTGGTCCATGGTGGCGGCACCGTCGTGGACCTCGCCGATCTTGTAGTTCTTCCCCGTGTAGTACAGGATGCGCTCGGTGGTCGTCGTCTTGCCGGCATCGATGTGGGCCATGATGCCGATGTTGCGGGTGCGCTCGAGGGGGAACTCTCGCTTGGCCATCGTCAGTCAACTTCCGTGTGTCGTCAGGGGGGATCCGGGCCGGCCGCAGCGGCGCGACGGCCACGGGCACGGCAGACCAGTGTACCGGCGCGATCCCGCGCTCCATCACGGTGCGCGCCGCGGAAGTGACCTGCGTACGGCGCCCGGGCAGTGGTTCAGCGACCGGTGGTGAGGTACTCGTACAACGCCTGGTTCTCGTGTTCGAGCGCCTGCTGGCGAGCCTTGACGACGTCGCCGATCGAGATGATCCCGGTGAGGCGCCCCTCGTCGTCGACCACCGGGAGGTGACGGATCCGTCGCTCGGTCATCAACCCCATGAGCCGGTCGACGTCGTCCTCGATCGAGCAGGTCACCACGTCGACCGACATGGTCGCCCCGACCGACCGGCCGAGCGCGCTCGCGCCGTGTGCGGCGATGCTGCGCACGAGGTCGCGCTCCGAGACGATGCCCTCGATCGATGACCCGTCGCCCGACACGACCAACGCCCCGATCCCGCGGTCGCGCAGGCGCTGCGCGGCATCGGCGATCGTGGCGGTCTGGTCGATGGTCGCGACCTCGCTCCCCTTGTCTCGCAGAATGGTCCGGACGTGCATCGTGGTCCCCTTTCGCACGACAGCGAATCCCCCGGGGGCCAACCTAGTGCATTCGTGACACCCCAGGGTCCGCGCCCCGGACGCGAACCGACCCGGCCACCGGGGCCGGGTCGGGACGAATTCGGGGTGACGCACCGGGCGTCAGCGCGAGGTCACCAGCGGTAGTGGGCGAACGCCTTGTTCGACTCGGCCATCTTCTGCATGTCGTCGCGCTTCTTCATGGCGGCGCCGAGACCGTTGGCGGCATCCATGAGCTCGCCGGCGAGGCACTCGGCCATCGTCTTCTCACGACGTGCACGGGAGAAGTCGACCACCCAGCGGATGGCCAGCGTGGTCGAGCGACGCGGGCGCACCTCGACGGGCACCTGATAGGTGGCACCGCCGACGCGGCGGCTGCGGACCTCGAGCGGTGGCTTGACGTTGTCGATGGCCCGCTTCACGGTGTCGATGGCCGGCTCGCCGGTCTTGGTCTCGATGATCGTCATCGCGTCGTACACGATCTTCTCGGCGATGCTGCGCTTGCCGTGCAGCATGACCTTGTTGATCAGCTGCGTGACCTGGACCGACCGGTAGATCGGATCGGCCACGAGCTCGCGGCGGGGGGCGGGACCTTTGCGGGGCATGACGTGCTCTCTCGGCTCAGTTCTCGGGGATCACTTGTCGGCCTTGGCGCCGTACCGGCTCCGGGCCTGCTTGCGGTTCTTCACCCCGGCAGCGTCGAGCGCGCCACGGATGATCTTGTAGCGGACGCCGGGCAGGTCGCGGACACGACCACCACGCACGAGCACGATCGAGTGCTCCTGCAGGTTGTGCCCCTCGCCGGGGATGTAGGCCGTGACCTCGACGCCGCTCGACAAGCGGACACGGGCCACCTTGCGCAGCGCCGAGTTCGGCTTCTTGGGCGTGGTGGTGTACACGCGGGTGCACACGCCACGGCGCTGGGGCGAACCCTTGAGGGCCGGGGTCTTGCTCTTGGTGAACTTCGAGCTCCGGCCCTGCCGGACGAGCTGCTGGATGGTGGGCACGCGGCACCTTCTCCTGGACTGACGATCTTCGGTGGCCGGATGACCCGACGAGCGGGCACCCGGAGCGCAATCGGTCGCGTGACGACGGCCGCCACGCAGGACCCTGCAATGTTAGGGGCGGGTCCCCGGTGCGGCAACCTGCCACACCGGGGACGACACCTGCGTCGACGCCGGGTCGTTCGACCTCAGCGGTCGGCCGACTCGGCCGGAGCACCCTCGTAGGTGCCGTGGAGGCTGGCGAGGAAGGCCGCGGGGTCCTCCTCGTCGGTCTCGCTCGAGTAGAAGGTCATCGGCTCGTAGTCGGGCGCTTCGATCCCGAACTCGCGGTACTTCATCATGCCGGTCCCGGCCGGGATGAGCTTGCCGATGATGATGTTCTCCTTGAGGCCGATCAGG
>CAYRXQ010000401.1:0-2215 GCA_964428115.1 uncultured Ilumatobacteraceae bacterium | reverse complement strand
GTCGAGCGGGCGGCCGCCCGGGGCATCGAGCTGGTGCTGGCCGACACCGCCGGTCGGTTGCACACCAAGACCAACCTGATGGACGAGCTGCGCAAGGTCCGCCGGGTCGCCGAGAAGGGCGCCGGTCGGGTCACCGAGACGCTGCTGGTGATCGACGCCACCACCGGGCAGAACGGGCTCACCCAGGCCCGGGAGTTCGGCGACGCAACCGACGTGACCGGCGTGGTGCTCACCAAGCTCGACGGCTCCGCCAAGGGTGGCATCGTGTTCGCCATCGAGACCGAGCTCGGGATCCCCGTGAAGCTCGTCGGTGTCGGCGAGACCATCGGTGATCTCGTCTCGTTCGACCCCGAGGACTTCGTGGCCGGGCTGTTCGAGGCCTGACCCGGATCCTCGGGAACCGGCGGCGTGTGCGCGTCGTCACATGGGCATGCGCACTCGATCTCTGATCCCATCGGGCCGTCGTGGCCTGGCCGCGACCGTCGCCGTCGTCGCGCTCGTGGCTGCCGCCTGCGGCGACGACCCTGATCCCGTCGGTGACGGCGCGCTGCGCGCGCCGGTGGCCGTACGAGCGGTCGGGAGCGGCGGCGGTTCCGGGGGCGGCGGCGCGGACGCAGCGGCGACGGCCGAAGGCGGCCGTCTGGCCGGTACGGGGATCGCCGCGGACGGCGACTTCTCGATCATGCCGGTGTTCGGTGGCTACGACTACGTGGTCGGCCAGGGTCTGGGGGCGCTCCCGGGCAACTCGACCGGCTACCAGTATCCGCCCGGTGCCCAGGCCGCCGAGGATCAGGTGCGTGCCCTCGCCGCCGCGCTCGGTGTGGTCGGTGACCCCGTGCGCGGTGGTGGTATGCAGGTCGATGGCGTCCAGTGGCGGATCGGACCCGACGACGGCTCTGCTCCGACGCTCGTGGTCTCCGACGATCCCCAGCTGAGCTGGTACTACTCGCCGGCCTGGCTCGAGGACAGCGGCCGTACCACCGAGTGCGTGATCGCGGCCGACGGCGGGGGCGTGCGGGAGATGGACGCGGTCGACCCGGTCGACCCGGTCGAGCCGGACGCGCCGGACTCGGCCACCACCGATGCACCTGCGTCCGTCGAACCGATCCCGGTGGAGGAGTGCTCGGAGCCCCAGCCCCCCGCCGGCGTGCCCACGGCTGGCGAGGCCGAGTCCCTCGCCCGGACATTCCTGAGCGCTATCGGTGTGGATCCGGCGAGCGTCCGGTTCGAGGTGTTCGCCGACGAGTGGTTCGCCACCGTCGACGCCCGCCCGGCCTTCGACGGCGTCCCGGCCCCGATGTCGTGGTACCTGGGCTACGGCGGCGACGCCGAGTTGCAGTGGGCCGGCGGTGCGCTGGCGACGCCGGTGCCCACGGGCCCGTACCCGCTCATCGACCTCGATGCCGCGATCGCCCGCCTCACCGACCAGCAGGCCATGTGGGGGTCGATCGCCGTCGAGCCCGCCCTCGTCGACCCGGCGATGGTGGATCCGGCGACGGATCCGGCCACCGGTGAGCCGGTCCCGATGCCCGAGCCCGAGCGCATCGTCGCGACGCTCGTCGACGTGCGGGCCGACCTGTGGTGGGTGTGGGAGGACGACGGGTCGATCTGGTTGCTGCCGGCCTACACCTTCATCGACACCGAGGGTGGGTTCCACACCGTGGCCGCCGTGACCGACGAGTACCTGCAGATCGTGGAGCCCGAGGTGGTCGAGGAGCCGGCCCCGGTGGAGACCGTGCCGCCCGAGACGGTGCCGGTCGAGACGGTGCCGGTCGAGACGGTGCCGCCCGAGACGGTGCCGGTCGAGACGGTGCCCGGTGCGACCGTGCCGGTGGAGACCGCCGATCTCGTCGGCCTGACCGTCGATGCCGCGACCGCACTCTCCGCCGAGCGTGGCCTGACCATTCGGATCGTCGAGATCGACGGCGTGTCCCAGGATGTCACCGACGATCTGGTGTCGCCCCGGGTCAACGTGGCCGTCGAGGCCGACGTGGTGACCGAGGTCGTGTCACTCGGCTGACCCGCCGCCCATTGACGCACGCGGGCCGTCCGGGATGCACCCGGGCGGCCCGCTCGCGTCCGCCCCGGTAGCCTCGGGCCTGCATGTTCGATTCGCTCTCCACACGCCTCGACGGGATCGTCAAGCGCCTCCGCGGCAAGGGACGACTCACCGAGGCCGACGTCGACGAGGTGATGCGCGAGATCCGCACCGCGC
>CAYRXQ010000400.1:0-2226 GCA_964428115.1 uncultured Ilumatobacteraceae bacterium | reverse complement strand
GGTAGAAGCGCTCGAAGATCCGGTCGAGGTCGCGCGACGGGATGCCGACGCCCTGGTCGTTCACCTCGAACTCCACCTGATCGCCCTGGCGTGCCGCACGGACGCGCACCGTGCCACCGTCGTCGCTGTACTTGACGGCGTTCTCGACGAGGTTGCCGACCGCCGAGACGAGCTGGCGCCGATCGCCGGTGACCACCAGGTGGTCGCCGACCGCCGGCTCGGCGACGATGCGGATGCCACGCCGCTCGGCCAGTGCCTCACCACGCTCGACGGCGCAGCGGACGACCTCGTTGACGTCGACGCCGTCGTGCACCTGCTCGCCACCGAGCTCGATGCGGGAGAGCTCGAGCAGATCGTCGATCGTGCGGGCGGCGCGGTGGGCCTCGTCGAGCATGCGGTCGGACAGCCGCCGGACCACCGCCGCATCCTCTTCGTCGACGAGGGTCTCGGCCAGCACGGCGAGCGCGCCGACCGGTGTCTTCAGCTCGTGGCTGATGTTCGCGACGAAGTCGGTGCGCACGGCATCGATCCGACGCCGCTCGCTGATGTCGTCGACGAACGCGACGGCCCAGCCGTCTGGCAGGGGCACGGCTCGTACGGCCACCACCATCTTGGGTGGGCCGTAGAGGTCGAGCACCTCGTCGGTGGCACGCCCGTTGCGGGCATCGGCCAGGTGGCGATCGACCGCGCCGTCGATGAGCAATCCGGCGTGGGTTCCGGCCAGCGCGGCCGCCGAGCGGTTGCGGTGCACGATGCCGCGGCGGTCGGCGACCACGACCCCAGCGGGCACGCGATCGAGCACCGCCAGCAACGCGCTCCGAGGCGGTCGGTCGTCCTCGGTCGCCCTCGCTCGGCGCCCCTCGACCAGACCGAGCACCGGCACGGTGGTGCCAGCCTCGTCGGACTCGTCGGTCGCTGGTGCCGACGTCCGTCCCCGCGGGCGCAGGACCATCGCGAGGAATGCCCCGGCCGCCGCAGCCACGACGGCGACGACCAGGAGCTCCATGCTCAGTCCCCGGAGGACGTGCCGCTGGTGCCGAGCACGGTGCGGGCGGTGTAGCGGGCGGCCCCGGCGTGTTCGGGCATCCAGCCGTCGACGATGTAGCGCACCTTCTCACCGATGTTCACGGCGTGGTCGCCGATGCGCTCGTAGAACCGGGCGACCACCGCGAGCTGGACCGCCACCTGCAGATCGATGTTGCCCGCAGCGTGGCTCTCGAAGATCGTCTGGATGAACTCGCGCTGCAGGTCGTCGAGCAGGTTGTCCATGTCGTTGAGTGCGGACGCCCGCGGCCCGTCGGTGGCCACGTAGGCCTCGGTGGCCTCCTTGAACAGGTGCTGCGCCTGGTCGCCCATCTTGCGGATGACACCCCGCAGCTTCGGGTCGAGGGCGTGTCCGTGGATGCGCCGCGAGGCCTTGCAGATGTTGACGCAGAGATCCGCGGAGCGCTCGATCTCGGCGATCAGCTTGACCGCCGAGACGATCCTGCGGAGGTCCTTGGCCATCGGCGACTCGCGGGCCAGCAACGAGTACAGCCGCTCCTCGAGCTCGATCGACGCAGCATCGATCTCGTCGTCGCCGCGGATCATGTAGTCGGCACCCTCGAGATCCTGATCGAGCAGGACGTCGGTGGCGCGCGGGACGAGCTCGGTGACCGAGGCACTGAGACGCGCCACGCCCTGGACGACCAGATCCAGCTCCTGGTGGAAGGCCGGGCGGACGTCGCCGTCGGGCGTGGGCTCGGGCACGGGGGCCTCGAGGAAGTCGCTCATCAGCCGAACCTCCCGGTCACGTACTGCTCGGTCCGCTCGTCGTCGGGGTTCGAGAACACCTTCGTCGTCGGGTTGAACTCCACGAGCACGCCGGTGCGACGGTCGCTCTCGGGGTTGACCTCGGTGATGAAGAAGGCCGTGCGATCGCTGACGCGGGCCGCCTGCTGCATGTTGTGGGTCACGATCACGATCGTGTAGTCGTGCGCCAGCTCCTTCATCAGCTCCTCGATGCGAGCCGTCGCGATCGGGTCGAGCGACGAGCAGGGCTCGTCCATGAGGATCACGTCGGGCTCGACGGCGACGCAGCGGGCGATGCACAACCGCTGCTGCTGACCGCCCGACAGACCGAGGGCCGAGGCCGACAGCCGGTCCTTGACCTCGTCCCACAGCGCCGCCCGCTTGAGCGACGACTCGACGATGTCGTCGAGCTCCGACTTCTTCTTGATCCCGTTG
>CAYRXQ010000399.1:0-2229 GCA_964428115.1 uncultured Ilumatobacteraceae bacterium | reverse complement strand
CGCATCCCGCGGCGGTGCAGGCCCTCGATCAGGTCGTCGAGGTCGGCCTCGGTGCCGAACACCGGATCGATCGAGCAGTAGTCGCTGACGTCGTACCCGAAGTCGCGCATCGGCGACCGGAAGATCGGGGAGAGCCAGATCGCGTCGACGCCGAGGCGCTCGATGTGGTCGAGGCGCTCGACGATGCCGCGCAGGTCGCCGACCCCGTCGCCGTTCGCGTCGGCGAACGACCGCGGGTAGATCTGGTACACGACGGCGTCGCGCCACCAGGGTCGAGTGGCCGCGGTCGCGCTCATGCCCGGGCGAACCAGTCGAAGGAGGCGATGGGCGTCAGGCCGTACCCCTGGCCGTACTCGTACGCCCACGCGTCGGCGCCGCGGCGTGTCTGGACGCGGACCCGCCGGTAGTGCCCGTCGGCGGTGTCCTCCTCGAGGTCGAGGACCTCCAGGCAGCGGTCGATCGAGGTCTCGAGCAGGGCGAACGTCCGCCCGACGATCCACCCGTCGTCGGGGTGGAACGAGGCGGCCGGGAAGCCGAGCCCGGTGTCGAAGAGGCTGCCCGCCACGTGGTCGTCCCACCCCTCGTCGACCACGAACGGGGCCAACAGGGGCCAACGGACGTCGCCGGGTCGCAACGTGCCGTAGACGAACAGGTGGGTGGGCAGCTGGTCGTGCACCCCGGAATCATGCCAGTAGGGTCGCCGCGTCCCGCCCCTCCAGCCACCGGAGTCGCATGCGCTTCGTGCCCCCCGGCGAGCACGCCGTCCTCGTCTTCCTCGTCCAGATCGCGCTCCTGCTGCTCGTCGCCCGCCTGCTGGGGCAGGTGTGCCGCAAGTTCGGCCAGCCCTCGGTGATCGGCGAGCTCGGCGCCGGTGTACTGCTCGGCCCGTCCGTCCTCGGCGCGGCCGCACCCGACCTGTTCGACTGGATCTTCCCGCCGGGCGCCACCCAGTCGGCCATGTTGTTCACCGTCGGATGGATCGGGGTGCTGTTCCTGCTCGTCGTGACCGGCTTCGAGACCGACCTGGTGCTGATCAAGCGACTGGGCCGGGCGGTGGTGTGGGTCACCGCCGGAAGCCTGCTCCTGCCGTTCCTGTTCGGTCTGGGTGGTGGCTTCGCGGCGCCGGCCTCGCTGCGCGGGCCCGAGGCCGACGCCACGGTGTTCGCCCTGTTCCTGGCCGCCGCGCTGACGATCTCGTCGCTGCCGGTGATCGCCAAGATCATGTCGGAGCTCCGGCTGCTGCGCCGCAACTTCGGGCAGCTGACGCTCGCGGTCGGCATGGCCAACGACGTGATCGGCTGGGTGCTGCTCGGCCTGATCGCCGGGTTGGTGCAGTCGGGCGGGCTCGAGCTCGGGGAGTTCGCGCTCACCGTGTTCGGCCTGGCGGCGTTCCTCGTGGCCTCGGCCGTCGTCGGGCAGCGGATCGTCGACGCCGCGCTCCGCGTGCTCCGCCGCAACGACGTCGGTCTCGGCGGATGGGTCACCGTCGCGATCGCGTTCATGTTCGCCATGGGGGCGATCACCCAGGCGCTCGGCGTGGAGGCCGTGCTCGGGGCGTTCGTGGCCGGCATCCTGCTCGGCAGGTCGCGCTACACCCGCCACGACGTCGAGGAGCACCTCGAGATCGCCACCAGCTCGTTCGTCGCGCCGGTGTTCTTCGCGACGGCGGGGCTGCGGATCGACCTCGGCCTGCTGTGGGATCCCGAGGTCGCGCTGTGGGCCTTCATCGTGCTCGCCATCGCGTCGATCTCGAAGTTCGCCGGCTCGCTCATCGGGGCTCGTCTCGCACGCCTGTCGTGGCGGGAGGGCGCGGCGCTGGGGGTCGGGCTCAACGCCCGCGGTGCGCTCGAGATCGTGATCGCCACCGTCGGGCTCTCGCTCGGCGTGCTCAACGACGCGTCGTACACGATCGTGGTGCTGATGGCCATCGCGACCTCGGTGATGGCCCCGCCGCTGCTGCGCCTGGTGGTGCGCGGCTGGGAGGGGACCCCCGAGGAACGCGAGCGCCTCGTCCGCGAGGAGCGCCACGAGCGCAACCTCGTCGTGAAGCCCGGTCGGGTCCTGGTGCCGAGCCGTGGCGGCCCGGTGTCGACGTACGCGGCCGAGGTGTTGGCCACCTTCGTGCCCGAGGGGTCACCCGTGACGTTGGTGACCGTGAACGGGTCCGAGCAGCCGGACCTGACGCAGATCCGCTCGGCGCTCGCGGGGTTCGACGTGGAGCGGGTCAGC
>CAYRXQ010000398.1:0-2233 GCA_964428115.1 uncultured Ilumatobacteraceae bacterium | reverse complement strand
CCCATCGAGGCGGCGAGGCCCAGGCACACGGTGGCCACGTCGCAGCCGACGAACTGCATGGTGTCGTAGATCGCCATGCCGGCGGTGACCGAGCCACCGGGGCTGTTGATGTACAGCCAGATGTCGGCGCTCGGGTCCTCACCCTCGAGGTAGAGGAGCTGGGCACAGATCTGGTTCGCGATGTCGTCGTTGACGTCGGAACCGAGCATGACCACCCGGTTCTTGAGCAGACGGTTGAAGACGTCCGAGCGGGGGTCGAACCCCGCGTCGAGGGCCTGCGGCTGGATGAGCTCCGACATGGATCGCAGGCTACCGGTCGCTCAGCGTTGGACGCCTGACGTGATCACTGCAACACGCTCCCCCGGCTCCCACAGGCCGCGGGTGGCGAGCAGCCCGGCGAGCCCGGCGACCCCGGTGTGGCTCGCCGGGAAGCCGGCCCGGTGCGCCAGGGCGTGGGCCTCGTGGACGTCGTGCTCGCGTGCGACCACCGGGGCTCCGCCGCTGGCGCGCATGGCGGCGATCACGCCCAACCAGTCGTAGGTCTCGTCGTCGAGGATCCCATCGGCGATCGAGTGCGGATCGGCCCACGGCGTCATCAGCTCGGCCCAGTGGTGCTCGGGATCGGCGATGCCCGCCGCGAGGTCCCAGGCGCGCACGAGCGGCGCGCATCCCTCCATCTGCACCGCGTGGAGCGCGGTGGACGGGCCGAGACCGGCACCGACGCAACTCGCGAACGCGCCACCGCCCACCTGGACGAAGATCCGCGCCGGGCGGTCGTCGACCATCTCCCAGCCGAGGGTGCGACCACCGTCGAGGCAGAGCGCGTTCTCGGGGCCCTGCACGCTGAACGGGATCGCCCCGGCGGCCACGGCGTCGCGGAATCGACGAACGGCGGGATCTCCGGGCGGGTCGGCGGGTCCGCGGACCGACGCATGGCAGCTCGCGCCGAGCCCGTCGAGCAGGACCCCGAAGGCCGGATCCATCCACGTCGGCACGAACACGTCGATCTCCCAGCCGAGGCGGGCGGCGAGGGTCGAGGCGGCGTACGCGGCGTTGCCGCAGGAGGCGATGGCCAGCGGGGGCCGCACGGCGGGCCCACGACCGAGCGCCTCGACTGCGCGCAGGTGGAGCAGGATCGTGACCAGGTGCCGTGCCTTGTGCGAGCCGGCGACGTCGCCGGTCTCGTCCTTCACCCACACGTCGAGGCCGAACTCCTCGCTGAGCACCGCCGAGGGGGCGAAGGGGGTGCGGTGGAAGCCGGTCGCGACCTCGCGGGTGAGCGCGACGCAGTCGTCGTGCGACAGGCCGTTCGCCCGCGCTGCGGCCCACCAGGCGAGCCGCGGTCCATAGCGAACGTACGGATTGGGGTCGTCGAGCTCGGGCGGCTGCTCGCCCTGGTTGACGATCCCGAGCAGGTGGTGCCGGTCGGTGTCGGTCCCGGCAGGACAGCGCCACGGTGCGAGGTCGCCGATGTCACGGGTAGCCCCGCACACGAGGCAGCGCCAACCGACCGCCCAAGGCTCGACCGGTGTGGCGACGTCGATGTCCACCCGATGCTCCGTCGCCGCTCGTCGCCGCTCGTCAGCTCGCGACGCGGTCGTTGAACTCGGTGATCATCTCGTCCCACACGCCGACGTAGCGGCGCAGGCCTCGCCAGAAGTCCTGGGAGCGGCGCTCCTCGAACAGCTCGAACGGGGTGCCCTGCTGCTCGACCCACGTGTAGTAGCCGAGGTTGAAGATCCGGGTCCGGTCGCGCTCGGTGCACTCGATCATGTCCTCGGTGGCCACGTGGCCGAGGTGGGTGCCGAACACCTCGGCGGCTGCGACCGGCGTCATCTCCCCACCGAAGCGCGTGGTGAGGGTCTTGGCCCGCTCGCTCGGGTACAGCGCGGCGCCGTCGGTGGCGACGGTGATCAGCGCGTCGTCGGGGCCGAGGTCGAGGAGCTTGGCGGTCTTGATCGCGGCCAGCACGTTGCAGATCGAGGAGAACCCGAAGTGCTCGAGCGTCGCGACGACCTCGGCCGGCACCCCCTTGTGGTCCACGAGGTGGGCTCGCCCGGCCGGGGTGTTGAAGAGCACGTCGAGCTCGTCGGTGGCGCGGTCGCTGATGGCCACCACCACGTCGGTGTTCATCACGTTGTGGATGAGCGGGACGTGCTTGTCGCCGATGCCCTGGATGTTGTGCTCGCCGTAGCCGTTCTCGAGCAGGGTGGGGCACTCGAGCGCCTCGGCA
>CAYRXQ010000397.1:0-2260 GCA_964428115.1 uncultured Ilumatobacteraceae bacterium | reverse complement strand
CCGCCACCGCCTCGGCCACGGCCTCACCGATCGCCTTGGCCTGGCCAGGCGCGAGATGTGGGCCGATGGGAAGCGAGATGGTGCCTGCGGCGAGCCATTCGGCCACCGGGAACTGGCCGGGCTTGTAGCCGTATTTCTCCCGGTAATAGGTGAAGAGCGGCAGCGCGCCCGGATAGTGGATCGATGTGCCGACCCCGCGCGCCTTCAGCGCGAAGAGGCGTTCGCACACCGCCGCGTAGTTTTCCACGGATACGCCGATTGGGGGTTTCATGGTCCGGGTGGCGCCCGCGTCACGCAGGCCGACCCCGGCGTCTCGCCGGGACCTTTCATCAAGGCTCCGTTATGTGCCTCAAGCCGCGACCGGCGGGGCTTTGCGCAGATGGAGCGCGCCGAGCACGTTGCGCAGAGTGTCGCGCATTTCGAGGCGCGGCACGATGAGGTCGATCAGACCCTTCTTCTCCAAAAACTCCGCGGTCTGAAATCCGGGCGGCAGGGTCTGCTTCACCGTGTCCTTGATCACGCGCGCCCTGGCCGTCACGCCGCCCATCGTCGGGTGCGTGAGCACCGAGATGTAGGGCAGCTTGGCCTCCGCCAGACGCCCCAGCGCCGCGCTGGTCTTGGCCATCTGCATGAGCGAAAAAATACCTTCCTGCATGCGCGCGCCGCCCGAGGCGGAAAAAATGATGCAGGGCGTCTTGTCGGCCAACGCGCGCTCGATCGCACGGGTGATTTTTTCACCCACCGCCGAGCCCATCGCGCCGCCGCAGAAACGAAAATCCATCACCGCGACCGACACCTTTAGCCCATGGATTTTTCCCGTGCCGCAGATCACCGCCTCGGGCAGGCCGCTGTCGCGCTCGTATTTTTTGATCCGGTCCGGATAGGCGGCCGAATCGACAAACTTCAGCGGATCAGCCGAGGTCACGCCCGCGTCGTGCTCCACAAAGGTGTCCGCATCGAACAAGCCCTTGATCCGCGCCCGCGCCCCGATCGGGAAATGGTAGCCGCTTTTCGGCACCACCATCTGGTTCGCCTCCAGCTCTTGGTTAAAAATCACCTCCCCGGAGAGCGGGCACTTGGTGTAGAGCCCCTTGGGGATGTCCTTCTTTTTGACCACTACGGTCGAATACTTGGGCTTGCTGAACAGCGACATAGACAAAAATCAGGTTAACAAAAACGGTTATCCGTGGCCAAAGGTGCAGACGTCCACGTTTAGGCAGCCCGCCCGCCGCAGCACGGTCGCGCAGGCGTTGAGAGTGGAGCCGGTGGTAAAGACATCATCGATGAGCACATGCCGAAGTCCCGTGGTAATGACCGCCCCGGGGGCCAGCGCAAACGCGTTTTTGAGGTTCGCCCGGCGCTCCTCGCGGTCGAGATTCGTTTGCGTTTGGGTATCCGTGTCGCGGCATAACAAATCCGCCACCCGCGTGCCGCCGCCCAACACCTTCGCCAGCTCCCTGGCCAGTTCCCGAGCTTGATTATACCCGCGCTCACGTTCCTTGCGCGCATGCAGCGGCACCGGCACCAGCAACGCCCCGCGCAAAAACTCCGCCGTGTGCGCGTGCCCGGTCATGATCACCGCGAGGTCTTCGAGCACGAAGAGTCCGTTACGATACTTGAGGGTATGCACCAGCGCCCGCGCCGGCCCTTTGAACAATACCGCCGTGCGCCCTTCGCCAAACGCCGGCAACAGCCCCTCGCAATGCACACAGAGCCGCTCGCCCGACGCCTCGCCAAAAAACGGATGCCCGCAACACGGACAACAGGGCGGCTCCACCCGCGCGAGCAAGGGCGCGCAGGCCGCGCACACGTGCCGTAGCGGACTCGCCTCCACCACGTCGCCGCAGTGCAGGCACGAGGGCGGAAACACCGTGTCGCGCAGAGCCCGCGCCAGCGCCGTCACACCCGGGCTCATCCGCCGCCCTCCCGTTCCACATCGTCCCAGGGAGCGGGGTAGCGCACCCGCATGAGACACAGCCCTTGCGGCGGCGCGGTCTCCACCTCGGCCGTGCGCTCGCGCGTGGCCAACAACTCCGCGATGCGCTCGGGCGAAAGTTTGCCCATGCCCGCATAGGCCAGCGCACCGACCAGGCTGCGCACCATTTTATACAAAAACCCCTCCGCCTCCGCCTCCACCCGCAGTCGTGGGCCGTCCTCGAAAATCTCCAGCCGCGCCAGAGTGCGCACCGTGTTTTCCCGCTCCTCGCCGCCAAAGGCCGAGAAGGCGCGAAAATCATGCCGCCCGCGCAACACGTCCGCC
>CAYRXQ010000396.1:0-2269 GCA_964428115.1 uncultured Ilumatobacteraceae bacterium | reverse complement strand
GCCGGAGCAACGGCCAGCGGGCGAACCCGGTCATGTTGCCCTGGGCAGCGAACAGCGAACCCGGCCGAGCCAGCACGTCACCAGCGCCCGAACCAGCTGCGGAGCCGATGCCGACCGTGTCGTCGCGGCCTGCCGCAGTCGCAGCTCGGGTCCCGCCGTCGTCCGCTGTCGTCGCGATGTCCGCCCGACGCTCAGGACGGGTGGAGCCCTCGGCCGTGGTCCCGCCGACGACGGCAGCAGGTCCATCGGTGCGACCGGGTGCAGCCGAGGCGACCCCGGTGACCCCGGCCGCGTCGGTGATCGGCGACCGGCGGATCGTCTCGGAGCGGGGATCGGCGGCCGTGGGACGAGCCGCGGGGACCGAACCCGTCGGGCGGGTCGGCGTCGGGCGGGTCGGCGTCGGGCGGGTCGGGGTCGGGCGGGTCGGGGTCGACGATCCGGGGTCGGTCCCCGGCTGCTCGTCGGAGCGCGTCACCCATCCCGCCGGCGCCACGGCGAGATCGGCCGTCGCGGCATCGCTCACGGCATCGACGCGGTGGCCGAGCGTCGGATCTCCCACCCAGTGCACGCCTCCGACACCGAGCCGACGGTGGAGCCGGCCCGGTCGCCGTGTCGTCGCCCCGGACGCTCCCGAGCTCGCGTCGGGGCCGCCGGCCGCATGGTCGCGATCGAGCACGGCCGCGGCGGCACGGCTCGGGGCCGGGGTCCGCATGATCGTGGCGAGCGGGAGACCGGTGGCGCCACCGTCGGGGCGCCCGATGACCGCCGAGCCGACCGTCGACACCGAGCCGACCGTCGACACCGAGCCGACCGTCGACACCGCGCCGACTCGAGGCGCTGCGCTCTCGGCTGCGGCAGGGAGCCGCCGGGCGTGTGACCGCGGATCGGCGGGCGCGCCGGCGGCCTGTGCCGATCCGCCACCGCCCGTGTCGCTCGACGGCGGGATCACGCCCTGGTTCGCGAGCATCCGACGGAGCGCATCGACCTGATCGCCGCCCCGGTCGCGCTGCGGTCCCCGGCCAGGGGACGGGCGGCGACCTGCGCCGTCCGCGACAGACGCACCGGTCCCGCCGGCGGGGCGTCGCGGCCGGTCGTCGCCGACGACCCGTGCGCTGCGAGTCGGGACCGCGTCGGGGTCGATCGGATCGGGACGCATCGTGCGCGCCATGCGCCCGGGCAGCGGAGTCCCCGTTGGTCCGGCGGGAGCGCCGGACCCACCCGGGCCGGCACCGGCAGCCGGACCGCCGTGCGCCGCGGCAGCAGCCCGGTCGGTCCCCGAGGCCGGCGCGGCGCCCACCGAACGACGGACCACGAGCGGGAGCCCTCGGCGGACCCGCGGTGCGGGCGCGACCGGTGCGGCCGCGGGCCGAGCCCTGGGAGTCGTCGGGGTTGCGGCCGCCGGCAGTGCGACGCCGGAGCGCGGGCCGGCCGACCCGGACCCGGGGGTGGCGGTGGGCGTGGCCGACGAACCATCGGAGGCACCCGTGGCGCCACCCATCACGAGGCGCCTCAGGGCATCGACCTTACGCTCGGCCTTGGACTTGGGTGGTTCACGTCGAGCCGGCGCCGCCGGTGCCGGTGCTGCAGGGGCCGGGTTGCGGCGGAAGTCGACATCGGGCTCGTCGACCTCGTCGGCCCACGCCGGCCACACCGAGACCGGGGGCCGGACCGAGAAGGCGTCGATCGTGGACGGGGCGCGTCCCGACGGGGCGGACCCCGACGAGGCTGCCGGCGCCGCACCGTGCACCCGGCCGAGGGCCCACCGCGACGAGTTGGAGAGCGCGAGCGCGGAGCCGAATCGCTGCGATGACGCACCGAGCGCTCCCGGGCCGCCAGCACGTCGCAACGACGACCGCCGACCGGCGGTGCGTGGCGCGACCCGCGCTGCGATGCCACGACCGAGGCCGGCGCGCTCGGTGCTCGACGCGCTCGACGCGCTCGATGTGCTCGACCTCGACGCGCTCCACGCGCTCGACGCGCTCGACGCCGGCGTCGCGCCGTCCGACGACGATGCGCCGACGTCAGATGTCGACGGCGCGGAATCCATGGTGCGCGATCTCCAGTTCCTCGGTCGCCGGGTCGCTGGACGAGGTGGCAAAGGTGGGACCACGCCACTTGACGGGGAAGGCGTCGATGAACTCCCAGGCCCGGAGCCGCTTGCGGGCCCCCGAGGAGCCCTCGGCCGGGCCGAGCAGCGTGATGGCGGCGGTGGCCGTCTCGAGCTTGTTGCCACCCGCGGCGAACCCCTCACCAGAGGACTTCTCGAGCC
>CAYRXQ010000395.1:0-2282 GCA_964428115.1 uncultured Ilumatobacteraceae bacterium | reverse complement strand
CAACGGCGACAGCAAGCGATCCGCCATCAAGCAGATCGCCTCGGGCCGTTTTGGCGTCACCATCTGGTATCTGACCAACGCGGATGAGTTGCAGATCAAAATTGCCCAAGGTGCCAAGCCCGGCGAAGGTGGTCAGCTCCCGGGACACAAGGTGTACCCCTGGATCGCCAAGACGCGTCACTCCACGCCCGGCGTCGGCCTGATCAGCCCGCCGCCGCACCACGACATCTATTCGATCGAGGACCTCAAGCAGCTCATCCACGACCTGAAGAACGCCAACCCGGCGGCTCGCGTCCACGTGAAGCTGGTGGCCGAGATGGGCGTGGGCACCGTGGCCGCCGGGGTCTCCAAGGCCAAGGCCGACGTGGTGCTGATCTCGGGCCACGACGGTGGCACCGGCGCCAGCCCGCTGACCTCGCTCAAGCACGCGGGTGGTCCGTGGGAGCTCGGCCTGGCCGAGACCCAGCAGACCCTCCTGCTCAACGGGCTGCGCGACCGCATCGTGGTGCAGACCGACGGGCAGATGAAGACCGGTCGCGACGTGGTGATCGCGGCGCTGCTCGGGGCCGAGGAGTACGGCTTCGCGACCGCGCCGCTGGTGGTGTCGGGCTGCGTGATGATGCGGGTCTGCCACCTCGACACCTGTCCGGTGGGCATCGCCACCCAGAACCCCGAGCTGCGCAAGCGGTTCAGCGGTGAGCCCGAGTTCGTCGAGAACTTCTTCGAGTTCATCGCCGAAGAGGTGCGCGAGCTCATGGCGCAGCTCGGCTTCCGCACGATGGCCGAGATGATCGGGCACGTCGAGTGCCTCGACACGCGGCCCGCCGTCGACCACTGGAAGGCGCACCACCTCGACATCTCGCCGATCCTGGCCCCGCCGCAGAACCCCTACGGGCAGACGATGCTGCAGTCGGTGGCCCAGGACCACGGCCTCGACGAGGCGCTCGACCAGGAGCTCATCCGCCAGGCACAGCCGGCGATCCTCGACGGTCACCCGGTGTCGATCGAGCTCCCGATCCGCAACGTCAACCGCACCGTCGGCACGTTGCTCGGCCACGAGATCACCAAGAAGTGGAAGGGCGCCGGCCTGCCCGACGGCACGATCGAGGTGACCTTCCGCGGGTCGGCCGGTCAGAGCTTCGGTGCGTTCGTGCCCGCCGGGGTGACCCTGCACCTGATCGGCGACGCCAACGACTACGTCGGCAAGGGCCTCTCGGGCGGTCGCCTGGTGCTGCGTCCACCGGCCGACTCGCGCTTCGCGGCCGAGGAGAACATCATCGCCGGCAACGTCATCCTCTACGGCGCCACCGGCGGCGAGCTGTTCATCCGCGGCGTGGTCGGCGAGCGCTTCTGCGTGCGCAACTCCGGTGCGCTCGCCGTGGTCGAGGGCGTGGGCGACCACGGCTGCGAGTACATGACCGGCGGTCGGGTCGTGGTGCTCGGCGCGACGGGTCGCAACTTCGGCGCCGGGATGTCGGGCGGCATCGCCTACGTCTACGACCGCGACGGCTCGTTCGACACCCGGGTCAACTACGAGATGGTCACGCTCCAGCAGCTCGACGAGACCGACCGGGAGTTCCTCCGCTCGGCGGTGGAGCGCCACGGGGAGCTCACCGGGTCGGCGGTGTCCAAGCGGCTGCTGGCCGCCTGGAGCGTGGAGGTGAGCCGGTTCCGCAAGGTCATGCCCACCGACTACCAGCGGGTGCTGACGGTGATGACCGAGTCGAAGGCGGCGGGCCTCGACGAGGAGCAGACCGTCGATCGGATCATGGAGGCGGCACGCCGATGAACGCGATCACGAGTGCCGTGACGACGGCCATGACGACTGCCACGACGATCGATGAACGACGCAGGGCCGACGAGGGAGGACACGGGAATGGGTGAGGCGACGGGGTTCTTGAAGTGGGATCGCGAGGCGCCGACCCGGCGCGCGGTCCCGGTGCGCCTGCGCGACTGGAAGGAGGTCTACGAGGACTTCCCGATCGAGAAGGTGCAGATCCAGGCCGGTCGCTGCATGGACTGCGGCATCCCGTTCTGCAACAACGGCTGTCCGCTCGGCAACCTGATCCCCGACTGGAACGACCTCGTCTACCGCCACCACTGGCAGGACGCGATCGACCGGCTGCACGCCACCAACAACTTCCCCGAGTTCACCGGGCGGCTCTGCCCGGCGCCGTGCGAGGCGGCCTGCGTGCTCGGCATCAACGCCGACCCGGTGTCGATCAAGCAGGTCGAGGTCGAGATCATCGATCGAGCCTGGGACGAGGGCTGGGTCACGCCGC
>CAYRXQ010000394.1:0-2293 GCA_964428115.1 uncultured Ilumatobacteraceae bacterium | reverse complement strand
AGGTGGCCGTGACGAGTGCTCGGGCCCCCGGCTCGACCACGTCGATCACTGGGACCGGCAGCTCGGCGCGCAGCTCGTCGAGTCCGGCCGCGGTGGCGGTGTTGCAGGCGACCACGACGGCCTTGGCCCCGAAGTCCTCGACCAGGCTCCAGGCGAGCTCGGTTGCGTAGCCACGGACCTCGTCGAGGGGCTTGGAGCCGTACGGGTAGCGACCGGTGTCGCCGATGTAGACGAGGTCCTCGGCGGGCAGCAGGTCGATCAGCGCGCGGGCGACGGTCAACCCGCCGAACCCCGAGTCGAACATCCCGATCGGGCGGTCCATCGGGCGCAGGCTATGGGACGACCGACCGGGCACCGCGCCTGCGGATGCCCCGCGTGACCAGCGTGACCCCTGACCCGCCGACGGGGTCGCGCCGGGCATGCCATGCTCGGCACATGACCAACGTGCCGCTCGAACAGTGGACGTCCACGGTCGTGTTGGGTGACGGCGACACCGCCACGATCCGCCCGATCACCCCCGACGACCGCGAGGAGCTCCTGGCGTTCCACGAACGTCAGTCGTCGGAGAGCAAGTACCGGCGCTTCTTCTCGGCCAAGCCGACGCTCTCGGCCTCGGAGCTCGACCACTTCACCCAGATCGACTTCGTCCACCGCGTCGCACTCGCGGTGGAGCGCCACGGCGAGTTCATCGGCTGGGCGAGCTACGAGCGCTGGCCCAACCGCGACGATGCCGAGGCGGCGTTCATGGTCGACGACGCCCACCAGGGCATCGGGATCGCCACGCTGCAGCTCGAGCACCTCGCGGCGATCGCCCGGTCGAACGGCATCCGGCGGTTCACCGCCGAGGTGCTGGCCGAGAACCGGGCGATGCTGACGGTCTTCTCCCGGGCCGGGTGGCCCCTGCAGCGCCGCTTCGACTCGGGCGTGATCGACATCGACTTCGACCTCGAGGACACCACCGAGTTCATCAACTCGGTGGAGCGGCGCGAGCAGCGGGCCGACTCACGGGCCATGGCCCGGCTGCTCCTGCCCCGGTCGATCGCCGTCATCGGGGCCACCGACCGCCTGCACACCGTTGGCTTCGCCGTCTGGCGTCACACGAAGCTCGACTTCACCGGGCCGGTGTACCCCGTGAACCCGAACCGCGCCGAGGTCGACGGCACCCCGACGTTCGCCTCGGTGCGCGACATCGGCGACGAGGTCTCGCTGGCGGTGATCGCGGTACCCGTGGCACAGCTCGAGGCGGCGATCGACGACTGCATCGCCGCGAGGGTCCGCGGCGCGGTGGTGGTGACCGCCGTCGACCACTCCGATGTCGACATGGACGCGCTGGTGACGCGCGCGCGGCGCAACGGGCTGCGCATCATCGGCGCGTCGAGCATGGGGATCGCGTCACCGCGGCCCGACGTCGCCATCCAGGCCTGCCTCGTGCACGTCGACCTGCCGCCGGGCGGGGTCGCGATCTCGCTGCAGTCGGGCACGCTCGGCGGCTCGCTGCTGCGCCTGGCCGGCGAGCTGCAGCTCGGCATCTCGTGGTTCGTGTCGCTCGGCGACAAGTGCGACGTGTCGGGCAACGACCTGCTGCAGTTCTGGCTCGACGACGAGGCCACCAAGGTCGTCGCCATGTACACCGAGAGCTTCGGCAACCCGCGCAAGTTCGCCCGGATCGCCCGGCGTGTGTCGCAGAGCCGTCCGATCGTGGCCGTCCGCACGGGTGCCGCGCTCATCGGCCCGGGCACCGGTGCGCTGTACCAGCAGGCGGGGCTGATCGAGGTGCCGACCGTCGTGGCGCTGCTCGACACGGCGCGGGTGATGGCCACCCAGCCGTTGATGACCGGCCCGAACGTGGCCGTGATCACCAACTCGCGCAGCCCCGGGGTGCTGGCCGAAGCGGCGCTCACGACGGCCGGCCTGCAGGTGGTGCCGCCGCCGCACCCGCTCGACTGGCGTGCGACCGGGCCCGACTACGGGGCCGCGATCACCGCCGCGCTGGCCGACGACGAGGTCCACGCCCTGCTCGTGATCCATGCACCGCCCACCGTGTCGGGCGTCGGCGCGCCGGTCGCCGACATCGAGGCCGCTGCGGCCGGGGCGGGCAAGCCACTGGTGGCGGTGATGCTCGGCGCGACCGACGGACCGCTGACGCCCGGGTCGCCGATCCAGGCCTTCGCGTTCCCCGAGCCGGCGGGGGCCGTGCTCGGCCGGCTCCACTCGTACTGGCGCTGGCGCACCACCGAGGGCGAGTCGGTGGTCGCGGCCCCCGAGGACCTCGACACCGAGGCCGCCGCCGACC
>CAYRXQ010000393.1:0-2316 GCA_964428115.1 uncultured Ilumatobacteraceae bacterium | reverse complement strand
GGGCACCTCGCCACCGGGATCACGTGCCCGGACGCCCTCGCCGCCGGACCCGCCGCCGCGATGGCACCCGGACCGATCCTGCTGTCACGCACGACCTGCATCCCCACGGTCACCGACACCGAGATCGCCCGACTCGGCGCCAACCGCATCGTCCTCCTCGGCGGCACCACCGCCATCGGCTCATCCGTCGCCACCGGCACCACCTGCCCGTAACGAACGTCGACGGAGCGGCACACGAGCAGGTCTCAGGGGATTGCCAACCGAGCGTCATACAACCTACGCTCCGTGTATGACGATGCTCAGTTTTCGCGTCGACGATCGTGACGCCGACGAGGCCCAACGATGGGCGGCGGCCCTGGGTATCGATCGATCCGAGTTGCTCCGCGAGGCCTTGCGCCGTCACCTCGCCCGTCTTGCGTCCGAGGGAGATGTCGATCGCTGGAACGCCCAACCGCTCGACGACGGGGAGCGAGCACTCTCGGAGATCGCAGACTGGGGCCCCGCCGAGGACTGGGCCGACTGGGCCGATCAACCGGAGCGGGCCGTCGATGCAACGCGGTGAGGTGTGGTTCGCATCGACACCGGGCGGCGATCGCCCAGTCCTCATCCTCACCCGTGATCCCGTCGCAGATCGGATCGGCCGGGTCGTTGTCGCCGCCGTGACACGTACGCAGCGTGGGCTCGTCTCCGAACTCGAACTCACCACCGCCGATGGCGTGCCGACCGACTGCGTCGTGAACTTCGACAACATCCATACCATCCCCCGCGAGTCGTTCCGCCGGAAGATCGCGATGCTGTCCGCGCCGCGGCTCGCCGATGCCTGTCGGACCCTCCAAGCGGCAACTGGCTGCTGAGCGGTCGGGACACGGCCGCCGCAACCGAGTCTGGGCTGCAGATTCGGTCAGATCTGACCGGAATTGCAGCCGAGACACGATCACGGCGGGTGGGGCGGGGCGGGGCACGCCACCGCCGGGCCGGCCTCAGCGGAAGTCGCGGCTGGCGGTGGTGGCGGGGAGGCGCAGCGGCGCGAGGTGATCGGCGACCACGTTGGTGACGCCCTCCGAGCGCTCCAGGCGACCGCGCACCACCAGGGCCGGGGCCTCGCGGGCCACCCGGCGGAACCGGGCCCAGCACCCCTTCGACACCACCACGTTGATCAGCCCGGTCTCGTCCTCGAGGTTGAGGAAGGTGGTGCCCTGCGCCGTCATCGGCCGCTGCCGGTGCGTCACCACCCCCGCCACCAGCACCCGTGAGCCCGGCTCACGATCGGCCAGACCGGTCGACGTCGAGACCCCCATCGCCGTGAGCCGCTCCCGCAGGAACCCCGTGGGATGCCCGTCGGGCGAGATGCCGGTCGCCCACAAGTCGGCCACCGCCTCCTCCACCGGGGACATCCCGGGCAAAGTCGGCGCCCGCTCCCCGGTCACGATCCCCGGCAACCGCCCGGGCCGCGACTGGGCGACCGCCCCCATCGACCACAGGGCCGAACGACGATCCAGCCCGAAGCACTCGCCGAACGCCCCCGCCGTCGCCAACGCCTCGAGATGCGCCACGGTCAGCTCGGGCACCCGCCGCACCAGATCCTCCGGCGCGGCGAACGGTCCGTGCTCGTGTCGATCGGCAACGATCTGCTCGGCCAGCTCGCTCCCGATCCCCCGCACCGACCCGAGCCCGAGCCGCACCGCCAGCTCCGGAGCGTCCGACCGGGGACCAGCCGCACCAGCGCCAGCCGCACCAGCGCCAGCCACACCGGCGGGACCAGCCGCACCGGCGGCAGCCGCACCCGCACCCGCACCCAACCCGGCGGCACCCGCGCCAACCACGACCGGCTCGAGCGTCGCCCCGGCCAGCGAGGCGTGCAGGTCGGGGGTGTGCACGGCCACCCCGTGCCGGCGGGCGTCGCGCACCAGGGTGTGCGGGCTCCAGAAACCCATCGGCTGGGCGTTCAACAACGCCGCGCAGAACGCGGCCGGCTCGTGGTACTTGATCCACGACGACGCGTACACCAGGTAGGCGAACGACACCGAGTGCGACTCGGGGAACCCGTAGTTCGCAAAGGCCTTCATCTTCACGTACAGCTCGTCGGCCACGTCCCCGGTGATCCCCCGCTCGGCCATCCCCGCGTACAGCCGCTCGCGCAGCCGCTCCATGCGCGCCGCCGAGCGCTTCGACCCCATCGCCTGGCGCAGCTCGTCGGCCTCGGCCGGCGTGAACCCGGCCACGTCGATCGCCATCTGCATCAGCTGCTCCTGGAACAGCGGCACCCCAAGGGTCTTGCCGAGGGAATTCTCGAGCAGCGGGTGCAGATAGGTGACG
>CAYRXQ010000392.1:0-2323 GCA_964428115.1 uncultured Ilumatobacteraceae bacterium | reverse complement strand
AGCTCGGAGCTGCGAGGCACCACGCAGAACGACATCGTCAAGGAGTACCTGTCGCGCGGCACGTACATCTTCCCGCCGGCGCCCTCGCGTCGGCTGATCGTCGACATGGTCGCGTGGTGCGCCGAGCATGCGCCGCTGTGGAACCCGATGAACGTGTGCTCGTACCACCTGCAGGAGGCGGGCGCGACCCCGGTGCAGGAGATCGCCTACGCGTTCGCCACCGCCATCGACGTCCTCGACGCGGTCCGTGACTCGGGCCAGGTGTCCGAGGAGCGGTTCGGGCAGGTGTTCGGCTCGATCTCGTTCTTCGTCAACGCCGGCATCCGGTTCGTCGAGGAGGTCTGCAAGCTGCGCGCCTTCACCGACCTGTGGGACGAGATCGGGCGCGAGCGCTACGGGGTGACCGATCCCAAGCAGCGCCGCTTCCGCTACGGCGTGCAGGTCAACTCCCTCGGCCTCACCGAGGCCCAGCCCGAGAACAACGTGCAGCGGATCGTGCTCGAGATGCTGGCCGTCACCCTGTCGAAGGGGGCGCGGGCCCGCTCGATCCAGCTCCCGGCCTGGAACGAGGCCCTCGGCCTCCCCCGTCCGTGGGACCAGCAGTGGTCGTTGCGCATGCAACAGGTCTTGGCCTTCGAGTCGGACCTGCTCGAGTACGAGGACATCTTCGACGGGTCGCACGTGATCGAGTCGACGACCGCCCGGCTGCGCGAGGCGGCCCGGACCGAGCTCGACGAGGTGCTCGCGCTCGGCGGCGCGTTCGAGGCCGTCGAGACCCTCAAGTCGCGCCTGGTGGCCTCGATGGCCGATCGCACCCGCCGCATCGAGTCGGGAGAGCAGATCGTCGTCGGCGTCAACCGCTTCACCGAGTCGGCGGAGTCACCGCTCGGTGGCGCCGGATCGATCCTCACCGTCGACCCCGCCGTCGAGGCCGAGACGGTCGCCGAGGTCGAGGCCTGGCGGGCCGCCCGCGACGAGGCCGCCGTGCAGGCCGCGCTCGCCGAACTGCACCGGGTCGCGGCCGGCGACGAGAACGTGATGCCCGCCTCGATCGCCCTCGCCAAGGCCGGCGGGACCACCGGCGAGTGGGCGGCGGTCATGCGCGAGGTGTTCGGCGAGTTCCGTGCACCCACCGGGGTGGCGGGCGCACGCAGTGGGAGCAGCGGCGCACTCGCGGCCGTGGCCGCCCACGTCCGCACGATCCCGGGTGGGCCACCCAAGCTGCTCGTGGCCAAGCCCGGGCTCGACGGCCACTCCAACGGCGCCGAGCAGATCGCCGTCGCCGCACGCGACGCCGGGATGGAGGTCGTGTACTCGGGGATCCGGCTCACCCCCGAGCAGATCGCCGCCTCGGCGCGCGACGAGGACCCCGACGTGATCGGCCTGTCGATCCTGTCGGGCTCGCACCTCGCGCTCGTGCCCGAGGTGCTCGCCCGACTCGCTGCCGAGGGCGTCGACGCCCCGGTGGTCGTGGGCGGGATCATCCCCGCCGACGACCAGGTCCGCCTGCTCGCGGCCGGCGTCGCCCGCGTCTACACCCCGAAGGACTACGAGCTGGCCCGCATCATGCGCGACATCGCGGACCTCGCGGCTGAGCACCGCGCCGACACCGTGCCGGCCTGAGCCGCCGTCGAGACCGCCCGCTGCACACGCGTCGCGGGGTTCTGCCTCGTCGGCGCCGCGGCGCGGGTGCCAACCTCGACCCCGTCCCTTCCCGACGCACCGGAGGCTCCCCACCGTGCAGTACCGCCCCGACGCCGCCGAGTTCCTCGACGCCGTGGCCGAGCTCCTCGAGGACGACGTCCTCGCCGCCGTCCCGCCGCATCTCCAGCACCGCGTGCGCGTCGCGGCCAACATCTGCCGCATCCTGCAGCGCGAGGCCGATCTCGGGCCGACCGCGTCGCGCGACGAGCGCATCCGTCTCGTCGGCCTGCTGCCCGCGCTGGGGGTCGCGGTCGAGGACCCCGACGACCTCGTGGGGATGCGGGCCGCCCTGGCCGAGCGCCTCGAGGACGAGCGACCCTTCACCCCCGAGCAGGACCACGCGGCGTACGACGCCCTGCTCGCCACCGTGCGCGCCGATCTGCAGATCTCCAAGCCCGGCTACGACGAGCTCGGCGGCGCGGCATGAGCGCCGACCAGGTGGCACTCGAGGGCTGGCTCACTGCGCACTGGGGCACACCCGTCGTGGTGCAGATGCTCGGGCAGAGCACCGCCGGCGCACGCCGACGCAACCTGCTCTTCGAGACCACGGCAGACGGCGAGACGCGCCGCTTCGTCGCCACCGTCCTGCCGACCCGCGACATCGCGATCCTCTCGATGG
>CAYRXQ010000391.1:0-2329 GCA_964428115.1 uncultured Ilumatobacteraceae bacterium | reverse complement strand
CGACGTCCTCGGGGATGACCTCGGCGAGCCCGTCGAGGTCGCAGGCCACGCCGGCGTAGTTGACGCTGACCACGGCGGTCACGTCGTCGTTGAGCAGTCGGGCCACCGACGCCGGATCGATACCGAGGGTACGGGGTTCGATGTCGGCGAACCGCAGGGTGGCCCCGGCCCGGGCGTAGGCCAGCGCGGTCGAGGTGAAGGTGAACGAGGGCACGATCACCACGTCGCCGGGGCCGACGTCGAGCAGCATCGCCGTCATCTCCAGCGCGTCGGTGCACGAGGTGGTGAGCAGCACGTCGGCAGCGTCGTGGGCCTCACGGAGCAGTTCGGCCGCCTCGGCAGCGAGCGGGCCACCGGTGGCGGTGTGCCCGCCCTCCACGGCCCGGCGGACGAGGTCGAACTCCTCGCCGACGATGCCGGGGCGGTTGAAGGGTATTTGCTCCGGCATGAGCCCGCCATGATACTGACCCCGATGGAGACGGGTCCCGACGCCCACGACCAGGCTCGACCCGCACCGTCGCTGACGGTCGTCGTCCCCTGCTACCGGTCGCCGTCGACGGTGGCCGCGATCCCGGCCGCCGTGCGCGCCGCCGTCGGCGACCGAGCCCGAAGCATCGAGTTCGTGTTCGTCGACGACGGCAGCCCCGACGACACCTGGGCCCGTCTGTCGGTGCTCGCCGAGGAGCCCGGGGTGCGACTGGTCCGCCTGGTTCGCAACTACGGGCAGCACAACGCGATCGCGGCCGGCCTGCAGCGGGCCAGCGGTGAGGTGGTGCTGACCCTCGACGACGACCTGCAGACCCCGCCCGACCAGATCCCGCTGCTGTTCGACGCACTCGAAGACGACGTCGACCTCGTCTACGGCTACCCCGAGAAGGAGCCGCAGTCGTGGTGGCGCAACCTCGCGTCCCGCGGGGCGAAGCGGTTGATGTCGGCCAGCCTCGGCCCCGACGTGCATCCGCGGGCCAGCGCGTTCCGACTGTTCCGCCGTGCCGTGCTGCCGGTGTTCAGCGACATCAACGATCCGTTCGTCTCGGTCGACGTGATGCTCTCGTGGGCGACGACGCGGGTCGAGGCGATCCCGGTGCGGATGGACGTCCGCAGCGAGGGCGCGTCGGGCTACACGCTGCGGCGGCTCGCCCGGCACACCCTCAACATGGTCACCGGCTACAGCACCGCACCGCTGCGCCTGGTCGCCCTGATCGGCGTCGCGGCAGCCGTGCTGGGATTCGGCCTGCTGATCTACGTGCTCGCCCGGTGGATCCTCGGCGACTCCGGGGTGCCGGGGTTCTCGTTCCTCGCCGCCGCGCTCACCCTGTTCTCGGGCGTGCAGCTGCTGTGCATCGGGATCCTCGGCGAGTACCTCGGCCGGGTCCACTTCCGCAGCATGGGTCGTCCGACGTTCCTCGTGCGCACCGACACCGCGGCGGGTCCCCCGACGACGTGACCACCCCTGCGGTACGCTCGCCCGCCAGCGTGGTTCGACGACAGGACGGTCTCGTGAGTGGTTCCGACGACAAGTTGGTGGTGATCGGGCTCGGGTACGTGGGCCTGCCCCTCGTGATGGAGGCCGTGCGCCAGGGCGTGTCGGTCACCGGCCTCGACGTGAGCGAGCGGGTGGTCGACGGGCTGAACGCCGGCCGGTCACACGTCGACGACATCGACGACGCCGAGCTCGCCGAGGCGATCGCACACGGCTTCACGGCCACCACCGACGCGAGCGTGTTGGCCGAGGCCGACGTCGCCGTCATCTGTGTGCCGACCCCGCTCGACGACCACCAGGCCCCCGATCTGCGGGCGGTCGAATCCGCGAGCCGGATGATCCGCGATCACCTGCACGCCGGGATGCTCGTGGTGCTCGAGTCGACCACCTACCCGGGCACCACCGACGGGCCAGTGCGTCGGATCCTCGAGGAGTCGGGTCTGGTCGCCGGCACCGACTTCGCGCTGGCCTTCTCCCCCGAGCGCATCGACCCGGGCAACCCGGTCTACGGCCTGCGCAACACCCCCAAGATCGTCGGCGGCTTCACCCCGGCCTGCACCGATCGGGCCGCAGCGTTCTACGGCCGCATCGTCGAGACGGTCGTGCGCACCACCGGGCCGCGCGAGGCCGAGATGGCCAAGCTGCTCGAGAACACCTACCGCCACGTGAACATTGCCCTGGTCAACGAGATGGCCGTGTTCTCGCACGAGCTGGGCATCGACCTGTGGGCCTCGATCGACGCGGCCAAGACCAAGCCATTCGGGTTCTCGGCCTTCTACCCGGGCCCGGGTGTCGGCGGGCACTGCATCCCGATCGACCCCAACTACCTGTCGCACCAGGTCCGTA
>CAYRXQ010000390.1:0-2348 GCA_964428115.1 uncultured Ilumatobacteraceae bacterium | reverse complement strand
GCCGGCGAAGCAGTAGCCCGAGTTCACCCCGACGAGCGGCACCGTGCCCGAGAGCTCGGCGAACCATCGGAACGCGAGGCAGTCGAGCCCGCTCACGCCGGGCGCATCGGTGTCGCCCGGCCGGCCCCCGCCCCCCTCGGTGAAGAACACGATCGGGAGTCGGAGCTGCTCGGCCACCTCGAACAGGCGATCCTTCTTGCGGTGGTTCTGCGTGCCCTGGGTGCCGGCGAGGACCGTGTAGTCGTAGGACACCGCCACGCACTGGGCGGCCCGTCCGGTGAAGCGATCGCCGTTCACCGAGCCGATGCCCCCGACCAGCCCGTCGGCGGGCGTGGACGCGATGAGGTCGTCGAGGCTCCGGCGCCGCCGCTGCGCGGCGATCGCGAGCGGGCCGTACTCGATGAAGGTGCCGTCGTCGACGAGGTCGGCGAGGTTCTCCCGTGCGGTGCGACGACCACGATCGCGTCGCTTGCGGACCGCGTCGGGACGTGCCGCGTCGAGGCCGATCTCGTGGCGCTCGCGCACGAGCCGCAGGTCGTCCCGCTCGACCGACGCCCCGGCACCGCTGCTGACGCCCTCGGTCGCGGCGGGCGAACCCCCGACCGCATCGGGCACGGCGTCGGCCGCCACCGGCGCCACCACGAGCAGCACGTCACCGGGGTGGACAGTGGTCCCGACCTCCACGACCACGTCGAGCACCACCCCGTGCACCCCGGCGGCCACGTCGTGGTGGAGCTTCATCGACTCCACGAGGGCGAGCACGGTGGCCGGTCGCACCCGATCACCGACCTGCACCTCGAGTGCGACGATCGTGCCCTGCAGCTCGCTGCGGACCTCGACGGTGGCGGACGGGGAGATGCTCGGGTCGCTCACGCGGCCCATCATCGTTCGTCGTTCGGCCCCCGCTGGAACTGGGTGATCGACTGCTCGCCCATCACCAGCTCGGCGGCGACGGCGGCGAAGAGCGCCGGCACGATGAACGTCGGCCGTCCGGTGGTCTCGGCAACGAACATGATGGCGGCGATCGGTACCCGGTACCCGGCCCCCAGGAAGGCGGCGACACCGAGCAGGACGTACAGGGTCGATCGGTCGGGGTTGATGACCTCACCCACGCCGCGACCGACCAGCGCACCGCCCACGACGAGCGGCACGAACACCCCACCGACCCCGCTGCCCGCCATCGTGAACGCCGAGGCGAGGCATCGGATCATGAACACGGCGAAGATCAACCACACCGACAGCTCGGGGTCGGCGAGCCACTGGGTGATCACCTCGTAGCCGGTGCCCACGCTCAGGTTCTCGCCGGTGAGCCCACGGGTGAGCACGAACAGGCCCAGCAGTCCGAGCGAGGAGACGACCAGCCGGATGCCCATCGGCCGCAGCGAGAAGCCCTTCGCGATGCGCATCGCCTTGGCGAACCCGCGGGCACCGATGGCACAGGTCGCACCGAGCAGGACCGCCCCGAAGAGGTCGCGCAGCGAGAACAGCGGCACCTCGACGATGCGGAAGATGGCCGAGGTGTCGGTCAGCGTCACGAACACCAGGTAGCCCGAGGCGCTCGAGACGAGCGCCGGCAACAGCATGCGCCGCGCCAGCTCGTCGCGGAACGGCACCTCGAGCGCGAAGATCGCACCGGTCGCGGGCGCCTTGAAGATGGCGGCCACCCCGGCCGCGGCGCCTGCCACCAGGAGCGTGCGCTGGTCGGTGCCGCGGAACGGGCGCGGCAGGCGGCGCTGGATGTTGTCGCCCAGGGTGGCACCGCCGTACAGCGACGGCCCTTCCAACCCGAGCGAGCCGCCGCTGCCGAGGGTGGCCACCGCGGCCATGGTGCGTGCCACGAACGGCCGGAACCGCAGGGGATAGCCGGGGTCGTGGAACGCGCGCAGGTACTCGTCGGAGGTCGCGTTCGAGGCGCCCCCGCCGACGGTGCGCAGCAGGATCGCCGAGATGACCAGCCCGCCGATCGGGGCGAGTGCGACCACCCACAGTTCGGCCTCGATGACGTACTCGAACATCACCTCGATGACCACGTACTCGAAGGCACGCACGAAGAGCCCGGTGATCGCCCCGGTGATGGCGGCCAGCAGGACCACCTCACCCGATCGGCGGAACAGCGACCGCAGCTCGGCGCGGCGGGTGTCGAGGGAGCCGGGGCGGATCTTCACTCCCAGCCGACGGCGCCTCACACGAGGTCAGTGTAGGCGTGCGTCAGTGGACGGCCCGGAACCACTCGACCGTGCGCTCCAACCCCTCGCGCAGAGCGACGTGGGGCGACCAGTCGAGCAGTTCGCGCGCCACCGTGATGTCGGGGCACCGCAACTTGGGATCGTCGGCCGGGAGCGGGCGGT
>CAYRXQ010000389.1:0-2354 GCA_964428115.1 uncultured Ilumatobacteraceae bacterium | reverse complement strand
GGACGGCGCTGCGCGATGCGATCCACCGCGTCGACGAACGGACGGGCGGATCGCCGGCGGGCTACATGGTCAATTGCGCGCACCCGACCCACTTCCGTGACGTCCTCGAGCCGGGTGCGGCGTGGGTCGAGCGCATCGTCGGCGTGCGGGCGAACGCCTCCACCCGGAGCCACGCGGAGCTCGACGAGTCGACCGACCTCGACATCGGTGACCCGATCGACCTGGCGGCGCGGTACTGCGATCTGCTCTCGGTGTTGCCCGCGGTGTCGGTCGTCGGCGGCTGCTGCGGGACCGACGAGCGCCACATCCTCGCGATCGCCGGCGCCCTGTTCGAGGCGTCGGCATGACGGCGAGGCCGCTCGGGTGCCTACGGTGAGGCCATGAGCACGAGTGCATCCCAGGTCGTCGATCGGTTCATCGCAGCGGTCGAGGCCAAGGACTACGACGCGATCTCGGAGCTGCTGGCCGAGGACGTCTCCTACGAGAACATGCCGATCGACCCGGTCGTCGGCCGTGACGCGGTGCTGGCGGTGATGCACGGGTTCCTCGATGCGTCCACCGCGATCGACTGGCCGGTGTCGCGGGTCCTGGAGGGCGACGGTGTCGTGATGAACGAGCGCGTCGACCGGTTCCAGATCGGCAGCGGCTGGCTCGAGCTGCCGGTCGCCGGGGTGTTCGAGGTGGACGGCAGCGGTCGGATCACGCGCTGGCGCGACTACTTCGACATGGGGACCTACATGCGCCAGCTCACCGAGCTGACCTCCGGGAGCTGAGCGGCTCGTCGCGGCTCAGGCCGTCGCGGCTCAGGTCGTCGCAGCTCAGGTCGACGGTGCGGCCGGTGCCCACGGCGCGTTGGCCGGGTCGAAGGCCCGCATCACCGCGGTCTGGCTGGCGGTGGCCATGAGGTGGCCATCGTCGCTCCAGACGTGCGCCACCCCGTGCGCGTAGTCGCCGACGGCCAGGTGCGGGCGCAGGTCGATGAGGACCCACTCGCTCTCGGGGAACGACCCGATGCGCATCGTGTTGTCGAGGCTCGTCCCGCCGGCGATCACGCCGAAGGCCCGAGCGATCGACATCGGGACCATGTCGGCGAGGAACGCGGCGACCGCCGGGGTGATCGGGCGCTGGTCGCGCCGACGGACCCAGATGCAGGTCCGACCCGGGCCCGGATCGGGGTGGTGCGAGACCTCGGCGTGGCGCAGCTCGAGCACCGACGTGAACCCGAGGTCGCGGGGCATCGGGGGCAGGACGGCCTCGAGCCCGGCGGCCCGGGCCATCCCGGTGAACGGGCTGTCCCAGTGCTCCGAGGCATCGGGTGACGCCACCGTGGGCTGCGACTCGAACTGGCCGGTCAGGCCGCCCTCCACGTGATGCCCGGTCGCGCCGAGCGAGGCGAACACCACGTCGCCCGCTTCGTCCATCCCGGTGACGCGCACCTGCTGGGTCCGCCGACCCGCGGCGAGGACCTCGGTGAGCACGTCGACGGGTGAGCCGAGGGTCGCGGTCGACACGTACTGGGTGGTCATCCAGAGTGCATCCCGGGCGCAGACCGCCTCGGCTGCGGCGATCGACACGGCGATCGCCGTGCCGCCGTAGAGCTTGCCGTCGAGCCGGGCCAGGTGCGGGGTGACCGAGAAGCGGAACCGACCGCTGGTCGGGTCGCCGGTCAGCCCGAGGAACTCGGCGTCGCCGTCGTGTCGAGCTGCCGGGCCGGTCGGGGGAGTGGTCACGGGCCAGGAGTGTAGGGAGGGGGCCCTGGCGCGGCCGAGGCCGCTCGTCACCAGCGCTGGCGACACGCGGCGGTGCCGGGCTCGGCGAGGAGGGGTTCAGCGAGGTCGGGCGCGGTGACCGGGGACCTGCGGGCGGTCGGAGAACTGACGGCCGTCGTAGTAGCTCGGCGCCGTGTCGGGGCGGCCCCGCCGACTGGTCCACCGCCAGGTCAACGACATCCTCGGCCCATCGGCCGGCGCGGCGGGGACCCCGTGCAGCCAGTCGCGCTGGCACGCCCCGCCCATCACCAGCAGATCCCCGTGGCCGGGGTGGACCACGACGTCGTCGGGGGCCGTCCCCGCGGGCACCCGCTCCACCACCTCGGCCACCGGCCGCCGCGGTCGGAACACGAATGGGCGTCGGGCACCGAGGACGACGATCGCGATGAGGGTGTCGTCGAGCCAGCGCATCTCGCGGTCGCTGTGCAGCCCCTGGAAGTCGCTCTCGTCGCGATAGAGGATCGCGGCGACACCCGTGAATTGCGCACGGAACCGCGACCGCAGGTGCAGGTCGGTCTGGCGCAGCAGCGGAACCCGGTCGGCCGACACCCCGGCAGCGAGACGCCGCTCGGGGACGTAGCGGTC
>CAYRXQ010000388.1:0-2364 GCA_964428115.1 uncultured Ilumatobacteraceae bacterium | reverse complement strand
GCTTGGTGGGCCGCCCGGCGCCCGGATCCCGCCGGAACACGGTCTCGTCCTCGCGTTCGGGAGGCGGTGGGCTGTGGTCGACGAAGCACTCGACGGCGATCGGGGCACCGACGCGCTTGGTGATCGGACGCACGACCTCGACCACGCGATGGCGGCGTCCCACGTAGGCCTCGACCCGGTCGCCGGGCCGGACGGTCGTCGCCGGCTTGGCCGGCGCATCGTTGACCCGCACGTGGCCGCCACGGCAGGCCTCGGCGGCCTGCGAGCGCGTCGCGTACAGCCGTACCGCCCACATCCACTGGTCCACCCGTGCCGTCTCGATGCCCCAGTGTCCCATCCCTGCGGTGGCGGCGACCAGCGGCCCGGCCGCGACGGGGCGGTCCGCCGGGCTCAGCTGGCCGGGTCGATGCTGGCCGGGTCGATGCCGGTCGGGTCGATGCCCACCAGCACCGCTCGGACGTCGGCCGCCCCGGCGCGCAGCGGCACGAGCTCGCGATAGTCGTCGCAGGCCCAGAACGCGCGGGCGCTGGCCTCGTCGGGGAACTCCACCAGGTGCCAGCGGCCCGCGGTGGCCGGGCCCTCGATCGCCTCACCGTGTGCCGCTCGGGCGAGGTACCGCCCGCCGAAGCGCTCGACGAGCGCGGGGACCGCGGCCCGGTACCGCTCGTAGGCCGCAGCGGCCTCGGGCGCGGGGTCGGGTTCGATCCGCACCTCGAACACGGCGTACACGCTCATCGGTCCCCTCCATGGTCCTGGTCGGCGTCGTCCGGTGTGCGATCGCCCGCCACGAGTCTGCCGTGGCCGTCGTGCTCCGACAGCTCCTCGCCACCAACAGTTCACCGCTGCGCCACTCGGTGATCCGGCCGGGTTCACACCGGTTCCGTACGGTTCGTTCTGCAAGTCGCCGGTCTGGCGCTCACGGCGGAGCGACGGACCGCGAAGTCTCCAACCACTGGCCGCCCCGCTCCTCCCCCTCGGGGCCGGCCGGTGGTTGGCAGGACGCCGTCCGGGTGCGACGCTGGTGACCATGACCCTCCGACAGCGACAGATCGACCGCCTCCGCGACGGAACGTTCGACGTGCTCGTGGTGGGCGGCGGCATCAACGGTGCCGTCTGCTCGGCTGCGCTCGCGGGCCGCGGGGCCGAGGTCGCCCTGGTCGATCGTGGCGACTTCGGGCACTTCACGAGCCAGGAGTCCTCGAACCTGGTGTGGGGCGGGTTCAAGTACCTGGAGAACTACGAGCTGCCGCTGGTGTTCGGGCTGTGCCGGTCGCGCAACCGGCTCATGAAGGCCTACCCCGACAACATCAAGGAGATCGGCTTCCTGGCCGCGCTCGACCGCTCGGCGCCCTACGCGCCGTGGTTCGCCGGCCTGGGTGCCCTCGGCTACTGGATCATCGGCCAGTTCGGGACCAAGGCGCCCCGGGTGTACGGCCCCGAGAAGATCGCTGCCCAGGAGCCGGTCATCGACACCACCAACGTGCGGGGCGGGATCCAGTACCAGGACGCCTACCTGATCGACAACGACGCACGGTTCGTGTTCTCCTTCGTCCGGTCGGCCCTCGAGGCCGGCGCGGCGGCGGCGAACTACGTGGAGCTGGTCTCGGCCGAGCGGCAGGGCGACCGGTGGGTGGCCCGGCTGCGCGACACCGACACCGGCGAGGAGCTGACGACCTCGGCGCGGATCCTGCTCAACACCGCCGGCCCCTTCGTCGACGAGCTCAACGAGTCGTGGGGTCTGCGCACCGATCACCGGATCGTCTACTCCAAGGGCATCCACCTGGTGGTGCCGCGCCTGACCACGCACACCCACGACCGCGTGCTGGCCTTCTTCGACGACACCCAGCGGCTGTTCTACGTGATCCCGATGGGCCGTCGATCGGTGATCGGGACCACCGACACCCGGGTCGACACGCCCTTCACCGAGGTCGACGACGAGGACCGCACCTTCCTCCTCGACCAGATCAACGCTCGGCTCGACCTGCCCCAGCCCCTGACCACCGCCGACATCATCAGCGAACGCACCGGCGTGCGACCGCTGGTGGTCAAGCGTGACCGCGGCGACACCAGCTCGGTGGAGTGGACCTCGCTGAGCCGCAAGCACGAGATCGAGGCCGACCGCGAACGCAAGGTGATCACGGTGTTCGGCGGCAAGCTCACCGACTGCCTCAACGTCGGCGAGGAGGTGGCCGACGAGATCGAGGCCCTCGGCATCCCGCTCGAGAAGGACCTCCACAACTGGTACGGCGAGCCGGCCAAGGCGAGCCGCGACGAGTTCTTCCGCCAGGCCCGGCTCATGAAGCTCGACGCCATGCGCTCCAAACCCGACACCGAGCCGCTGTCGGATCGGCTCTGGCGCCGCTA
>CAYRXQ010000387.1:1055-2364 GCA_964428115.1 uncultured Ilumatobacteraceae bacterium | reverse complement strand
GGCATCGTCTGGGGGTTGGCCTCGGGCTCGCAGATGATCCTGCTCGACGGCGTGTACGCGTTCATCGGTGTCGGCGTGTCGTGGCTCCTGCTGCGGGCCTCGAAGCTCACCGAACAGGGGCCGTCGCACCGCTACCCCTACGGGCTCGAGGCCGCGACCCCGCTCGTGATCGGTGTGCAGGGCGTCGCGCTGTTCGCGACCCTCGGCTATGCCATGGTCGGCGCGGTCCGCTCGATCGTCGAGGGCGGCAGCGAGGTCAGCGCCGGGATCGCGCTGGCCTATGCGGGCATCTCGTTCGTCGCCTCGGTGATCACCGTCCTGTGGCTGCGGCGGGGTGCGGGTGCCTCGGAGCTGATCGCCGCGGAGACCGCGGCGTGGCGCGTCGCGGTCTGGCGCGGGCTCGGGATGCTCGTGGGGTTCGGCGTCATGGCGGTCCTCATCGGATCGTCCTGGTCCGGGGCCGCGCCGTACGTCGACCCGGTGATGGTGCTGGTGACCTGTCTGCTGTCGCTCCCCGTGCCGATCGCCATGATCCGCACGACGGTGATCGAGCTGCTCGAGGGCGCGCCGGCGATGGACGTCCAGCGGCCCGTGCTCGAGGGGGTCGACGAGGTCCGGCGCCAGTTCGACCTGCCGACCCCGCGGGTGCGCATGACCAAGGCCGGCCCCAAGCTGTACGTCGAGATCGACATCCTCGTCGCGCCGACCGTCACGATCGGCCAGGAGGACCAGGTCCGACGGGCCTTCCACGATCGGCTCTCGACGCTGGGCTACGAGCTGTGGCTCAACGTGGAGCTGACCTCGGATCCCCACTGGGGGGAGTGAGGTCGTTCGCCGCCACGCGTCCCACGCCGTCCCACGCCGCCCGCCGGGGTGCCACACTGTGCCCGACATGATCCGGTTCGGTCGGTTCGAACTTGATCCCACGGTGCGCGAGCTGTGGGCGGACGGTTCGGCGGCGCATTTGGAGCCGCAGGCGTTCGACCTCCTGGTGCACCTGGTGGTGCACCGCGATCGCGTCGTGGGCCGCGAGGAGCTCCTCGACGCAGTGTGGGGACACCGCTTCGTGTCAAACGCCGCGCTCACCACCCGCATCAAGGAGATCCGACGCGCCCTCGACGACGATGGGCGTCGTCAAGCGGTGATCCGGAACGTCCGTGGTCGCGGCTATCGGTTCGTCGCCGCCGTCCACGATGAGCCCGCAGCGTACGGGGCGCGCCTCATCGGTCGAAGTGCCGATGTCGCAGGCGTCCTGCTCCGCTCGACCCCGGGCTCGCTCGTGACCATCACCGGTCCCGGCGGTGTCGGC
>CAYRXQ010000387.1:0-1045 GCA_964428115.1 uncultured Ilumatobacteraceae bacterium | reverse complement strand
GGGGGTGGAGTTGGGGGAGCTCACCGACGCCACCGCTGTCGTCCACGCGCTCGCTCGCGGGCTCGGCGTCGTCCTCGACGGGTCCGAGGACGGAACCGAGCGCCTGGTCGCGGCGCTCGCGGCCCGAGATCTGGCCCTGATGGTCGACAATGCCGAGCACGTGGTCGAGGAGGTCGCTCGCATCCTCCGTCGTGTACCGGTCGAGGGATCCCGGCTCCGGGTCCTCGTGACGAGTCGTGAGCGATTGGGCATCCCGTCGGAGCAGGTCTGGCCGCTCGCGCCGCTCGACGCCGCCTCCGCCCTGGCGCTGTTCGCATCGCGAGCGGGGGCGTCGGCCCCCCACCTCCTGGGGCCGCCCCCGTCGTCGGGCGCCGCCCCCGGGCTCGGTGTGTCGGATCTGGCGGTGGCGCGCCGCATCGTCGACGCGCTCGACGGATTGCCGCTCGCGATCGAGATGGCGGCCGCCCGGCTGTCGTCGGTCGATCTCGACGAGCTCGAGCAGGTGGTGACCCGGGATCTCCCCTCGCTGCGATCGCCGACCGTTCAGCGGCGACACGGCACCGAGGGATCCAGGAACTCGTGGAGTGGTCGATCGGGATCCTCGCCCCGCGCGAGGTGCAGGTGCTGCTCGATGCCGTCGTGTTCGCCGGAGCCGCCGACCTCGACACGATCGACGCGGTGCTCGGCCCCCCGTCCGATGGCCAGCGCGGGCCTGCACCGATCCGAACCGTGGTCGCCGACCTCGTCGACCGTTCGTTGCTGGCTGCCGACCGCAGCACGAAACCGACTCGCTATCGCCTGCTCCACACGGTGCGCACCGTGGTCCAGCCCCAGTTCGAGCTCAGCCCGCGTGCCGGGATGGTTCGGGGTCGGCATGCATCGCATCACCTCGACCGGGCTGTCGCCCTTGACGCTGCGTTGCGGTCGCCCGAGGAGCCGGACGCTGCGGTGGCCTTCGCCGCGCTCGTCCCCGAACTGCGGACGACCTGGGCGTGGTTGCACGACCACGACTCGAATCGTCTCGCCGAGTTGGCTGCGCACCTCC
>CAYRXQ010000386.1:0-2426 GCA_964428115.1 uncultured Ilumatobacteraceae bacterium | reverse complement strand
ACGTTTTTGTGATAAATCTTAACGCACCAGAAAAACAAAGAGGGATAGTCAAATGAACGTATCTCGAAATTTTCTAGTGTTGGGTTCGCTATTTCTGATCTTGGGCATCGCAATGGGGACATTCATGGCTGCATCAGGAAATCACGCGCTGGCGCTCAGCCATGCACATATCAACCTGCTTGGCTTTGTTTTATCGGCGGTCTTCGCGCTCACCTACCAGGCGTATCCTGCAATGACCAATGGGCGTCTCGCTGTTGCTCACTTCTGGCTGCACTGTGTCGGCGCAATCTTGCTGAACGTGATGCTCTTTTTGATGCTCGCGCAGATCATCTCTGAATCCGCAATGGTGCCGCTTGCACCAATTTCGGAGCTTTTGGTTCTTCTAGGCGTGCTCGCATTCAGTTGGAACGTCCTGCAAAACGCAAAGTGACGGGTTGCGCGGGGCTCTGATTTAAAAGTTACCTGACCCGCGCAGTGCTCCACATCCCCCTCATCACAAAGTGATAATAGGGTTAAAGCAACAAAAAACAAAAACCCCGCCGTTTCCAGCGGGGTCTCTGATTTCTACTTGGTGTCGGCCCGCGAAGTACTGTCGCAATTCGCTACTCCGAACTGGTTCTTCCGAGCGGAAAAACCTTACCAGTCTTCGCGCTGAACGACGCGGGTTTGGACCGGAAGTTTCATCGACCCAAGGCGCAGGGCCTCACGCGCAATGACTTCCGAAACGCCGTCGATTTCAAACATCACGCGGCCAGGCTTTACCTTGGCTGCCCAATAATCGACAGAACCCTTACCTTTACCCATCCGCACTTCGGTCGGCTTGGACGAGACCGGAACATCCGGGAAAATCCGGATCCAGACGCGGCCTTGACGCTTCATGTGGCGGGTGATGGCACGACGAGCAGCTTCGATCTGGCGTGCGGTGACACGTTCTGGCTCGGTTGCTTTCAGACCAAAGGTGCCGAAGTTCAACAGGAAGCCGCCTTTGGCCTCGCCACTGATCTTGCCTTTGAACTGCTTGCGGAACTTGGTCCGTTTAGGTTGCAGCATTGTTTTGCTCCCTTACGTGCGTTCGCGGCGCGGTTGACGCGGAACAGCGCCTTCCTGTGCCTCGGCGTGACGACGATCATGTGCCTGCGGATCATGCTCAAGGATTTCGCCTTTGAAGATCCAAACTTTCACACCGATGATACCATAAGCCGTGGTGGCCTCATGATGTGCATAGTCGATGTCAGCGCGCAGTGTGTGCAGCGGAACGCGGCCTTCGCGGTACCATTCGGTCCGCGCGATTTCAGCGCCACCCAGACGGCCAGCCACGTTCACACGGATGCCCAAGGCCCCCATGCGCATCGCGTTCTGAACGCCACGCTTCATGGCACGACGGAAAGACACCCGGCGTTCCATTTGCTGTGCAATCGATTCTGCCACCAGCTTGGCATCCATTTCCGGCTTGCGGATCTCAACGATGTTGAGGTGCAGTTCGGAAGCGGTGAACACGGAAAGCTTCTTGCGAAGACCTTCGATGTCAGCGCCTTTTTTGCCGATGATCACGCCCGGACGTGCAGTGTGAATGGTCACACGGCATTTCTTGTGCGGGCGCTCGATGATGACTTTGGACACGCCAGCCTGGGCGCATTCCTTGTGGATAAACTCGCGCATGCGCAGATCTTCCAGCAACAGATTGCCGTAATCTTTGCTTTCCGCGAACCAGCGGCTGTCCCAGGTACGGTTAACCTGGAGGCGCATACCGATCGGATTGACCTTCTGACCCATTATGCGGACTCCCCTTTTTGACGTACCAAAATCGTCAGCTGGCTGAACGGCTTCATGATCTTGCCGAAACGGCCACGTGCCCGCGGACGGCCACGTTTCAAGGTCAGGTTTTTGCCACAATATGCTTCGGCAACGATCAATTCATCCACGTCAAGACCGTGGTTGTTTTCAGCGTTGGCGATGGCCGATTGCAGGCACTTTTTCACGTCCTGAGCGATGCGTTTTTTGGAGAAGGTAAGGTCGGCCAGAGCCTTGTCTACCTTCTTGCCGCGGATCAGACCAGCAACGAGGTTAAGCTTTTGCGGCGAGGTGCGAAGCATCTTGGCAAGCGCCATTGCTTCGTTATCGGCCACGCGGCGCGGATTTTTTGCCTTGCCCATGACTTATTTCCTCTTGGCTTTTTTATCGGCGGCGTGACCATAATAGGTCCGCGTCGGCGAATATTCACCGAACTTCTGGCCGATCATTTCTTCGGTCACCGCAACGGGGACATGCTTTTTGCCGTTATAAACGCCAAAAGTCAGGCCAACGAACTGCGGCAGAATGGTGGAACGACGCGACCAGATCTTGATCACTTCGTTTTTGCCAGATTCGCGCGACTTCTCGGCCTTTTTCAGGACGTAAGAGTCGACGAAGGGACCTTTCCAAACAGA
>CAYRXQ010000385.1:0-2436 GCA_964428115.1 uncultured Ilumatobacteraceae bacterium | reverse complement strand
TCACCGGCATCGACCTGGTCGAGTGGCAGATCCGCGTCGCCGCCGGCGAGCCGCTGCCGATGACCCAGGACGAGGTGCTGGCCCTGCGCCGCGGCCACGCCATCGAGGTCCGCATCAACGCCGAGGATCCGGCCGGCGGCAAGTTCCTCCCCTCCCCCGGCCCGATCGAGAAGCTCCACCTCCCCGACGGGTTCGGCGTGCGCTTCGACACCGGCTACGAGTCGGGCGACGAGATCAGCCAGTTCTACGACAACCTCGTCGGCAAGCTCATCGTGTGGGGCAAGGACCGCCCGACCGCGATCGCCCGCACGATCCGGGCGCTCGAGGAGATGAAGGTCGTCGGCGTGGCGACCACGATCCCGGCCGACCTGGCGATCCTGCGCCATCCCGACTTCGCCGCGGTGGAGCACTCCACCAAGTGGGTCGAGCAGACCCTCGACCTGTCGGGCATCGGTGCCACGCCGGCCACACCGGCCGCCGAGGCCGAGGCCGAGCCGCTCGTCGAGCGCCGCACGACCGTCGAGGTCAACGGCAAGCGCTTCGACGTGAAGATGTGGGTGCCCGAGGGCCAGACCGTGGTCGCGGCAGCGGGCGGCGCCGCCAAGAAGCCCAAGCGAGCCGCAGCATCGGGTGGTGCGGGCGGCATCGGGTCGGGCGAGGTCACCGTGCCGATGCAGGGCACGATCGTCAAGATCCTCGTCGAGGTCGGTCAGGCCGTCGAGATCGGCCAGGGCGTCGTCGTCCTCGAGGCCATGAAGATGGAGAACCAGATCAACGCCGAGAAGGCGGGCACGATCAAGGAGATCCGGGTCGAGCCGGGCGCCACGGTCGGCGGCGGCGACGTCGTCGCGGTGATCGAGTGATCACCCCCACCGTCGAGCCCGGGCAGGTCGGCCTCGACGCCGGCCGGTTGGCCCGGCTCGATCAGCGGTTCCAGCGCTACACCGACGAGCGCCTGCTGCCGGGCTGGCTGATCGCGGTCATGCGCGACGGCGAGCTCGCGCACCTCTCCACGAGCGGCCACCGCGACGTCGAGGCCAGGCTGCCGGTCGAGGCCGACACCGTCTGGCGGATCTACTCGATGACCAAGCCGATCACCACGGTCGCAGCGATGGCACTGTGGGAGCAGGGCGCGTTCGAGCTGCACGACCAGGTCAAGTGGTTCATCCCCTCCTTCGGCGACCAGCGGGTCTGGCGCTCGGGGTCGGTCACCGCGCCGCGCACCGAGCCGGTGACCGAGCCGATGGAGCTGTGGCACCTGATGACCCACACCTCGGGTCTGACCTACGGCTTCATGTACGCGCACCCCGTCGACGAGCTGTACCGCCGCGCCGGGTTCGAGTGGGGGGTGCCGACCGGGCTCGACCTCGAGGCCACGATCGACCGCCTCACCACCCTGCCGCTGCTGTTCCAGCCCGGCGCCGAGTGGAACTACTCGATGGCCACCGACGTCCTGGGCCGCGTCGTCGAGATCGTCTCGGGCATGCCGCTCGATCGCGCCCTGCGCGAGCTGGTGCTCGACCCGCTGGGCATGACCGAGACAGCGTTCTCGTGCCCCGAGGCGCTGCACCCACGGCTCGCAGCGCTGTACGCGCCGAACCCGGCGACCAAGGAGATCATGCGCCTCGACGCGTTCGGCGAGGCCGCGAAGCGCCCGCCGGCGGCGTTCATGGGTGGCGGCGGCCTGGTGTCGACGGCCGGTGACTACCTGCGGTTCGCCGAGATGCTGCGCCGTGGCGGCGAGCTCGACGGCGTTCGCGTCCTGTCGCCGCGCACCGTCGACTTCATGGCCGCCAACCACCTCCCCGGAGGCGCGGACCTCACCCAGTACGGGCGTCCGCTGTTCAGCGAGACCACCTTCGACGGGGTCGGCTTCGGCCTGGGCGTGAGCGTCACCCTCGACCCGGTCGGCGGCAAGGTCCCCGGCAGCGTGGGCGACTACGGCTGGGGCGGTGCGGCCAGCACCACCTACTGGGTGGATCCGGTCGAGCGCCTGTCGGTGCTCATGATGACCCAGCTGCTGCCCTCGAGCACCCACCCGCTGCGGAGCCAGCTCAAGCAGATGGTGCACCAGGCGATCGTCGACTGAGGCCCTACTCGGCGGCTTCGGCCAGCGCCTCGCTGAGCGCCGGGTGCACCAGCAGGCTCTCGACGATGTCGCTGACCTTGAGGTTGGCCGTCACCGCGAGGGCGATCACCGAGATCAGCTCGGCCGCGTGCCGACCGACGATCGAGCCGCCCAGCACCACCCCGGTCGCCGGGTCGGAGATGATCTTCACGAAGCCGCGCGAGTCGGCGTTGATGAGCGCCTTGGGCGTGGCCGAGAACGGCACCTTGGTGACCCGGATCTTGCGGCCCACCGAGAAGGCCTCGGCCTCGGCCAGGCCAACGTCGGCGATCTCGGGCTCGGTGAAGATCGCCGAGGCCGCCTTGTCG
>CAYRXQ010000384.1:0-2459 GCA_964428115.1 uncultured Ilumatobacteraceae bacterium | reverse complement strand
TCTTCTTCCGCCAGATGCGGGAGATGGTCGAGGCCGGGTACGTCTACATCGCCCAGCCGCCGCTGTACTCCACCGAGGTCGGCAAGGAGAAGGTGTACCTCAAGGACGACGTGGCCAAGGCCCGGTTCCTGGCCGAGCGGCCGAACCACAAGAAGGAGTTCCAGCGACTCAAGGGCCTCGGCGAGATGGACTGGGACGAGCTGCGCTCGACCACCATGAACCACGAGAGCCGCACCCTGTTGCAGGTCACCGTCGACGAAGCCGCCGAGGCCGACCAGATCATGAGCGTGCTCATGGGCGACGACGTCGAGAGCCGCCGCAACTTCATCACCACCAACGCCCGCGACGTCCGACACCTCGACTTCTGAGCCGTCGACCTCCGACCCGTCGCCCGAGCAGCACCCCGATCGCCCCGAGGAACCCACCGTGTCCGACCTGACGCCCCCCACCGAACCGCCCACCGGCGACGACGCCGTGATCGGCGACGGCCCCATCCAGCCCATCCAGCTCCAGGACGAGATGGAGAACTCGTTCCTCGAGTACGCGATGTCGGTGATCATGTCGCGGGCCCTGCCCGACGTCCGCGACGGTCTCAAGCCGGTCCACCGCCGGATCATCTGGGACATGGACCAGCAGGGCTTCCGCCCCGACCGGCCCTTCGTCAAATGCGCCCGCGTCACCGGCGACACGATGGCCCGCTACCACCCGCACGGGAACTCGGCCATCTACGACGCCCTCGTGCGCATGGCCCAGCCGTTCTCGCTGCGCCATCCGCTGATCGACTTCCACGGAAACTACGGGAGCCCCGACTTCGGCCCGGCCGCCGAGCGCTACTGCGTGGTCGGTGAGACCCGTGTCCGTCTCGCCGACGGTCGATCGGTGCGGATCGACGAGTTGGTCTCGTCACCGGCGAACTCGGAGCGACCGCTCGACGTCGAGGTCCTCGACAAGGACGGGAAGTCGGTGCACGCCAGCATGGCGTTCAACTCCGGCGTCCACCCGACCAAGCGCGTCACGACGCGGGCCGGGTTCGAGCTGCGCGGCAGTCACAACCACCTCCTGCTGTGTCTCGTGCCCGTGGCGGGTGTTCCGTTGTTCCAGTGGTTGCGGCTCGACGAGATCACACCGGGCACCGTTGTGTGCGTGGCACGCAATGCCTGGAAGCAGGTCGTGCCGACCGCCCAGGAGTCGATGCTCGGCGTGCTGTGCGGCGCATGGGTGAGCGAGGGCTGGGCCTCCGAGGAGCGCGCCGGATTCAACAACACCGACCGCGTCTTCTTCGACGAAGTGCTCTACGCGTACGACCGAGTCGTCGGCGGCCGCCGGTACACCTCGAGCCGTCAGACGCGACAGGACCGTCGCGAGATCCACGAACTCGACGTCCAGGACATGTCGGCGTTCCGTGACGGTCCGCTGGCCGAGATGATCGGCGTTCGGTCCGCCGACAAGTTCGTGCCAGAGGCCGTCTGGCAGGGTGGGTTGGGCGTCAAGCGCGCCTTCCTCATGGCGTGCTTCGAGGGCGACGGGGGGAACCGAGAGGCGAACGGGAGCTTCACCGTCCAGTACGCCACGTACAGCGAGCGGCTGGCTCGGGAACTGCAGGAGCTCCTCGCCGAGTTCGGCGTCATCGCCGCCCGACGCTCCTACACGCGCCCGTCGGGATCGGTGGAGCACCGGCTCGTGATCTCCGGTCTGCGGAACGTCCGGGCGTTCGCCGAACGAGTGGGCTTCCTCACCACGAAGCAGACTCGCCTCGAGGCGCTGCTCACGAGGACGCCGCTGCGGCCGCATCGCCTGAGCGGTGACCATGTGCCCTACGTCGCCGACTTCGTGCGGTCGGAGTTGCCGGCGAACACCCGGGGGTCGGGCCGCAAGTGGCTCATGCAGCACAACTTCGACCGTGTCGAGCGGTGGGAGACCGAGCGTCTGCGGATCATCGATCGGATCAAGGACGACGAGATACTCCGCACGATCCTGCCGGTGATGGACTCGGGCTATCGATTCGAGGAGGTCACCGCGGTCATCGATGATGCACCGACCGAGGTGTACTCGATCCGAGTCGACAGCGACGACCACTCCTTCCTGGCGGGGGCGTTCGTCAACCACAACACCGAATGCCGTCTGCACCCGCTCGCGATGCAGCTCCTGGCGGACATCGACGAGGACACCGTCGACATGATCCCCAACTACGACGGCACCACCGAGCAGCCCGCCGTGCTGCCCGCCCGCTTCCCGAACCTGCTGGTCAACGGCAGCCAGGGCATCGCGGTGGGCATGGCCACCAACATCCCGCCGCACAACCTCGGCGAGGTCATCGACGCCGTCGTGCACCTGCTCGACAACCCCGACGCGACCGCCGACGACCTGATGGAGCACGTGAAGGGGCCCGACTTCCCGACCGGCGCGTTCATCCTCGGCAAGGCGGGGATCATCGACGCCTACCGCACCGGCCGTGGCTC
>CAYRXQ010000383.1:0-2508 GCA_964428115.1 uncultured Ilumatobacteraceae bacterium | reverse complement strand
CGCACCGCCTTGATGACCTGGCCCATGGCCTTGCCGCCCGTGGCACCGGAACCAGCCGCCCGCTCGACCTCCTCGGCCACGACGACCGCGAGCGCGGCGTCGTCCATGGCCGCCGGCAGGTAGGCCTCGATGACCGCCGACTCGGCACGCTCCTTGGCGGCCGACTCGGCACGACCCGCCTGCTCGTAGACCTCGGCGGCCTCGACCCGCTTCTTGGCCTCGCTGCGCAGCACCTCGACCACCTGGTCATCGGACAGCTCCACCGCCTCGTCGCCGGCCACCGATGCCGTCGTGATCGCCGACAGGACCATGCGCAGCGTCGAGACGGTGAGCTCCTCGCGGGCCTTCATGGCCGTGGTGAGGTCGAGACGGAGACGATCAGCGAGTGCACCCATCCCCCCATTCCACCGGCTCGCGAGCTCGATCGCGCCATCGGTTCGCAGGACCGCGCCCGCCCAACCCCCGGTGTGGCGACCGGACCCGGCAGCTAGCATCTCGGGCTGCCGCCCAGATAGCTCAGTCGGCAGAGCAACGCACTCGTAATGCGTAGGTCGCGGGTTCGACTCCCGCTCTGGGCTCCAACCCTCCGATCGGCGTCTGACACCGGACGTGGTCCACCGCGACCTGCAGCGCGGCGAGGTGCAGCGGGCGAGGTGCAGCGCGACCAGCTGCAGCGTGTCTGACACCGGGTCAGAGGTCGAGGACGGGGGGCAGCCACTCGTCGAGGCGCTCGAGGATCGCCTGGTCGCTGCGAGCGAGCAGGTGCCCGTCCCCCGGCAGGACCACGACCTCGCCCGACCCCGCCATCGCCGCCACGATCTCGCTCGAGGCCAACGGCAGCAGCTCATCGCGATCGCCGTGGAACAGCAGCAGCGGCCGACGCTGCAGCCCGGCCGCCATCTCGCACCCCGCCGACTGCGTGGCGAACGTGACCACCCCGGCCACCTCCGGCATCACCACCCCGGTCCGCACCGCGACCGCGCCACCGAAGCTGTGCCCCATCACCACGACCCGCTCGGCGCCGGCACCCACCGCCAACTCCACGCCGCAGGCCACATCGTGGGTGCAGCGGTCGAGATCGTTCGGTTCCCGGTACCCGACCCGCAGCACCGGCACACCCCGCGCCGCCCACGCGTCACCGAGGTGGTGGAAGAGCCCGTGACCGGGCCCCAGTAGGCCGCCCATGGCCCCGCCACAGAGCACGATCGCGCCCGGTCGCGCTGCGCCGGTCGGCTCGTGCCACAGCACCGTGAGCAGCCCCGACATCGTGTACACCTCGAGGTGACGGAGCCCGACGACGGGGCCCCGGTGCACCTCGACCTCGGTGCGGGCCAACGCCTGCAGTGCATCGAGGGCGCTCGGGGCCGACATCGGTTGCACCGTACAACCTAACCTGCAGCCCGAGATGAGCCCCGACCCGAGCCGTTCCGTCGACCTTCGCGATCCGGTCGAATCCGACAACGCGTTCCGGATCGCGCTCGCCTGGCGCGAGCTCCGGCGCGGCGCCTCGGCCTCGGCCATCCGCGACCACTTCTTCGGCACCACCGAGGACGCAATCGAACAGGGCCAGATGGACGCGCTCGACGTGCTGGTGACCCGCCCGCACTGGCGGATGAGCGAGCTGGCCGACGCCCTGCGAGTCGACCCCTCCACCGCCACCCGCGCCGTCCAGCGACTGGTCAACGACGGCCTCGCCGACCGGCACGCCTCCGATCACGACGGTCGGGTCGTGCTCGTCGCTCCCAGCGCCGAAGGACGACGCCAGCACGCCGCAGTGGCACGGCGGCGCATCCGAGCCATGAAGCACCTCCTCGCGGAGTTCGAACCCGAGGAGCGCCGGGCGCTCGCGGACCTCCTCGAACGCTTCACCGGCGCGCTCGACCGGTTCGTCACCGAGCTCGGCACGACCACCGGCAACGGCCACACCCCCGCCGCCGCCGACCGGCCGCCCGCCGATCCGGCGACCGACCTGCTGCAGTAGGGTCGCCGCTCGTGGCCGATCGCGAGCAGTTCGCCGCCCAGGCGATGGAGTACGCACCGCAGCTCTACTCGGCCGCGCTCCGCATGACCCGCAACCAGGCCGACGCCGAGGACCTCGTGCAGGAGACGTACCTGCGTGGCTTCCGCAGCTTCCACACCTTCGCCGAGGGCACCAACCTGCGCGCCTGGCTGTTCCGCATCCTGACCAACGCGTACATCAACATCTACCGTGCCAAGCAGCGCCGGCCGCAGGAGACCGACCTGGGCGAGATCGAGGATCTCTACCTGTACCGGCGACTCGGTGCGTTCGAGACCGCGGCGGCCAGCCTCTCGGCCGAGCAGGCCTTCTTCGAGCTCTTCACCGACGACGAGGTCAAGCAGGCCCTCGAGGACCTGCCCGAGAACTTCCGCCTCCCCGTGCTCCTCGCCGATGTCGAGGGGTTCGCCTACAAGGAGATCGCCGAGATCCTCGACATCCCGATCGGCACCGTGATGTCGCGGCTCCATCGGGGAAGAAAGGCGATGCAG
>CAYRXQ010000382.1:1360-2540 GCA_964428115.1 uncultured Ilumatobacteraceae bacterium | reverse complement strand
ACGGGTGCGCGACTTCGCCGAGGTCCGAGCCGACGGGGCGATCTCGGCCGAGATCGCCCGCGACGGCCTCGCGCTGTTCGGGGTCGACGACATGGGCCTCGACAAGGTCGACCGTGCCGTCCTCGGCGCCCTGTGCCGCCAGTTCGGCGGAGGCCCGGTGGGCCTCTCCACCCTGGCGATCAGCGTGGGGGAGCAGCCCGAAACGGTCGAGGACGTGTACGAGCCGTTCCTCATCCAGCAGGGCTTCCTCGCCCGCACGCCACGTGGGCGCATCGCGATGCCGGCGGCCTATGCCCACATCGGCATGTCGGTGCCCACGGTCGACCGCGGCGGGCCGCCCGGGCTGTTCGAGTGAGGCTCGGCGCCCCCGGTCAGCCGACCGGGAGGTGCTCGCCGAGGAAGGCCATGGTCTTGGACCACGCGGCGCGGGCCGCGGCTTCGTTCCAGAACATGGAGCTCTCGTGGTTGTCGAACGCGTGGCCGGCGTGCTCGATGTTGATCGTGAACCCGGGCCGTCCCTCGATCGCGGCGGCGAGCGCCTCGACGCCCTCGGCGGGGATGTAGGCGTCGTCGCGACCGAAGTGGAACAGCGTCGGGCACTGCACGACATCGAGTAGCCCGAGCATGGAGGGCACCCCGGAGCCGTAGTAGCTGACGCACGCGCTCGGCGCGGCAGCACCTGCCACCCCCCAGGCGAGGGTCCCGCCGAGGCAGTAGCCGAGCACACCGGGCACCCCGTCGGTCGCGCCGAGCGCCGCGAGGGTGCCGAGCGCGGCGGCGCAGTCGGCGACCGCCCGCTCGGGGTCGAGCTTGCCGGCCTGCTCCATCGAGGCCATGAGCCCGGCCTCGTCGTGTCCCGCGGCCCAACCGGGCGCGAAGCGCCAGAACACGTCGGGTGCGCCGACCACGTAGCCGGCCGCCGAGAGCCGCTCGGCCACGGCGCGGATGTACGGTCCGACGCCGAAGATCTCCTGGATGAGCAGGATGCCCGGTCCATGGCCGCTCGGGGGCAGCCAGACGTGGAGGTCCATCTCGCCCCCGTCGCAGGGGACCGGCACGGTGAGGGTCTCGCTCATGGTGGGCATCATCCCACAGGAGCCCTCGTAGCCTGTCGGGTCGTGCGCCTCGAGGACTTCGACTACCCCCTGCCCGAGGAGCGCATCGCCCAGACGCCGATCGA
>CAYRXQ010000382.1:0-1350 GCA_964428115.1 uncultured Ilumatobacteraceae bacterium | reverse complement strand
GCTGCGCCCCGGTGACCTGCTGGTGGTGAACGAGACCAAGGTGCTGCCGGCACGCCTGCGGCTCCACCGGGGGTCGGGCGGCGCGGTCGAGGTGTTGCTGCTCGAGGCCCTCGACCCGGCGCGCCGGACCTGGGAGGCCCTGGTGCGTCCGGGGCGCAAGCTGCGCGAGGGCGAGCTCCTGCTGGCACCGGGGTCGGATCGACCGATCGCGCGGCTGGACGGTCGCTCGTCGAGCGGCGACACGTTCCTGGTGACGCTCGTCGGTGCGACCGACGATGGCGACGATGGGCGCGACGACGTGCTCGAGGTCCTGGACCGCTACGGCGAGATGCCGCTGCCGCCGTACATCGCGACGCGCCTGGCCGACCGCGACCGCTACCAGACCGTGTACGCCCGCGAGCCCGGCTCGGCCGCCGCGCCCACCGCCGGGCTCCACCTCACCCTCGACCTGCTCGACCGCCTCCGCTCGCTCGGCGTCGGAATCGCCGAGGTGGAGCTGGTGGTGGGCCTCGACACGTTCCGACCGATCGGCACCGAGGATCCCCTCGCGCATCGGATGCACACCGAGCGGTACCGCGTCCCACCGACAACGATGGCCGCCTGCGAGCAGGCCGAGCGCGTGGTCGCCGTGGGGACCACGGCCGTGCGGGCCCTCGAGTCGGCGGCCGCGACGGGTCGACTCGAGGGTCGCACCGATCTGTTCATCCACCGCGGGTTCCCGTGGCAGATCGTCGACGTGCTGATGACCAACTTCCACCTGCCGCGCACCACACTGCTGATGATGATCGACGCCTTCGTCGGGCCGCGCTGGCGCGACCTCTACGAGACGGCACTGCGAGCCGACTACCGGTTCCTGTCCTTCGGCGACGCGATGCTGCTGGACCGCTGGGCCGACTGATGCACACCGTCGAGATCGAGGTCGAGGCCGTCGACGGACGGGCCCGTGCCGCCACGGCCCGGACGGCGCGGGGCAGCTACCGCACACCCTGCTTCATGCCGGTCGGGACGCGAGGCGCCGTGAAGTACCTGAGTGCGGACGACTACGACCGCCTCGGCGCCCAGATCGTGCTCGGCAACACCTACCACCTGATGCTGCGACCCGGCGCCGAGGTGATCGCCCGGTTCGGCGGGTTGGGGCGCTTCGCCGGCTGGGACGGGCTGACCCTGACGGACTCGGGCGGGTTCCAGGTGTTCTCGCTCGACCCGGCCGTCGACGACGACGGGGTCACCTTCCGCAGCACCTACGACGGATCCACCCACCGGTTCACACCCGAGTCGGCCGTGGCGACCCAGGAGCTCCTCGGGGCTGACATCCAGATGGTGCTCGACGTCTGCCCGCCGCTGCCGAGC
>CAYRXQ010000381.1:0-2546 GCA_964428115.1 uncultured Ilumatobacteraceae bacterium | reverse complement strand
ATCAGCGCCTCGACCTCGTTGCGGACGATGGTCCACTCGACGGTCTCGGCGGTGGCCACCATCTGCGCCGTGCGCGGGTGGAGGTTGCGGGGGTCCTGGAAGTAGTTCGACAGCCGCTGGCGCAGGCTCGACGCCTTACCCACGTAGATCACCCGACCGTGCGCGTCCTTGAACTGGTAGGAGCCCGGTTCATCGGGGATCGTGCCTGCTGGGGGACGCCGCACCATGGGCTTCTCAGGATACGGTGACGTCCGATGGCCGGACGCTTCTCGTTCTCCTCGCCGGCGGCCCGCCACGACCCCCAACCGTGGTTCCGACTCGGATCGCTCGACGTCACCACGACGGTGCTCGTCGTGCTGCTGTCCGCGGCCTCGATGCTGGTGTGGGCGATCGATCCCGGGCTGCTCGAGCCGCTGTGGCTGCTCCCCGACAAGGTCTTCGAGGGTCAGGTGTGGCGGCTGGTCACCTGGCCGCTCGCCAACGAACCCGACATCTGGGCGGTGATCACCCTCGCCATCTTCTGGTACTTCGGCCGCGAGCTCGAGGGGATCCTCGGCCGGCGTCGATTCGCCTGGTTCCTCGCGATCCTGACCATCGTGCCCGGCATCGTCGGCACGCTCCTCGACCTCCCGCAGGCCGGCATCCGCCCGCTCGAGTTCTCGGTGTTCCTGGTGTTCATCGCCCAGTACCCGTTCGCCCGTTTCTTCTTCGGGATCCCCGCCTGGGCGCTGGGGGCGGTGTTCGTGGGCCTCGAGATCCTCCAGCTGATCGGTCTGCGCAACGAGCGTGGCATCGTCTTCCTGCTCATCAGCATCGCGACCGCCATGATCGCTGCCCGCTCCTACGGCCTGGCCGAGGCACTGCCGTGGATCCCGGCGATCCCGCTCCCCGGTGCCGGCCCCCGCTCCACGACGCCCGCCCGCACCCGCCGCGCCCCCGCCCCGAAGCCACCGCGCCCCGCTGCGCCTCGCGGCCGTGTCGTCGAGGGCCCGTGGGCCGGGTCCCCTCCCCCGGCCTCGTCGGCCGACGCAGCGGCCGCGCACGCCGAGCTCGACGTGCTCCTCGACAAGATCAAGGCGACCCGCCGCGACTCGCTCAGCGCCGACGAGAAGCGCCGGCTCAACGAGCTGTCGAAGCGGCTCCGCTGAGGGCACCTGCCCGAGCGGCACGGCGACGACGGGCCTCGGCCACCCACGCCGCCACGAGCAGCGCTGCGGCCAGACCCGTGGCCAGGTCGGCCAACAGGTGGAAGCCGAACGAGGCCTTCACGAAGCCCGAGCCGAGCGCAGCAGCCGCACCGCACATGCTCATCGTCAGGTCGCCGGTGCCCTGCACCTCGACCCGCGACTCGTCGGGAACCGAGGCCGTGAGCAGCGTCGTCCCGCCGATCAACCCCACGCTCCAGCCCAGGCCGAGCAGGAACAACCCGATGAACATCAGCGCCGGCACGTAGCCGGCGATCACCGTGAGCAGCGTCCCCCCACCCAGGATCACGGCGCCGTGCTGGATCGCACGGATCGCGCCGGTCCGATCGACGTAGCGGCCCACGAGCGGCGACAGACCGAACATCCCGAGGATGTGCACGGCGATCACGATCGCCGACAGGTCGGCGTGGCCGTGGTCCTTCATGTGCGGCGGGGTCATCGTCATCACGGCCACCATCGCCGCCTGGGAGCCGGCCATCGCCGCCAGGCCCAACACCGCGCCCGGCGAGCGGCGGATCGCCCCGTACGAGGCTCGCACCTGGCGCAAGGGGCGGACCCGCTCGGCATGGGGATCCACCCCGCCGGCCACCACGAGCGGATCGGGGCGCAGCCGAACCGCCACGATCGCAGCGCCGAGCGCGAAGAGCACCGCCGCCACGAGGTACGGCCCGACGAGCTCGTCGAGCCCGACCGCTCGCCCGAGGCCCTTCGCGAGTGGGGTGAGCGCCGGGCCGAAGACCGCGCCGAGCGTGCCCACCCACACGATGGCCGAGATGGCCCGGGCCCGTTGCTCGGGCTCGGCCAGGTCGGCCGCCACGTACCGGCCCTGCAGCGTCGCAGCCTGCCCGGCCCCGAACAGGAAGAGCCCGGCGACGAACAACGGGAACCACCGCAGCTGACCGCCGGCCGCCGCGACGATCGATCCGACGACTGCGATGAGCAGCGCCGCGATCAGGCCCGGCCGACGACCACGACGACGCATGAACGCCGCCAGCGGGACCGCGATCATCGCCGCCCCGGCGGTGAACGACGCGCTGCCGAGGCCGGCCAGCCGATCGGATCCGAGGAGCTCGGAGGCGAGCAGGGTGACCACGGCGACCGAACCGGCCACGGCCGCCTGCGCCGGGACCTGCGACCAGCGCAGGGTCACCAGCGTGCGCCGTTGCAGCCGGGCGCGCTCGGCCGCCGTGAGGTCGGGGACGGCGGTCGGCGCGGTCACGAGAGCAAGGATCGCAGGAAGCGACCCGTATGGCTCGCCTCGACCGCCGCGATCTGCTCGGGGGTGCCGGTGGCGACTACCGTCCCGCCGCCGCTGCCGCCCTCGGGCCCGAGGTCGATGAT
>CAYRXQ010000380.1:0-2571 GCA_964428115.1 uncultured Ilumatobacteraceae bacterium | reverse complement strand
ACCCGCCGCACCCCGGCAAGCGCTCAGGCGGCACTTTTCATCACCCTGCTAGAGGTAGTGGAGGTCGCGGGCGCGCTGGATGGCGTCGGCTCGCGAGGAGGCCTGCAGCTTGCGGATCACGTTCTTGACGTGGGTCTTCACGGTGTTCACCGACACGTACAGCTCGTCGGCGATCTCGCGGTACGACATGGTGGTCGCCAGGTAGCGCAGCACCGTGCGCTCCCGGTCGCTGAGCGTCTCGAACGCGAAGCGGTCCGTGGGCCGGTTGGGGCCGGTGTCGTGCGGAGTCGTCCGCAGCATCCTGCCGATGTGCTCGGTGTGCGGCTGGCGGCGCGCCACGGTTCGGACCGCCTCGAACGTGTCGAGACCCGCCTCGGCGAGGGTGAACACGAACCCGCCCTCGGCGGCGGTCTCGAACGCTCGAGCGGCCGCGCCCGGGTCAGGACGGAGACCGCCGAGGTCGAGGCTGACGGCGAGCAGGTCGATCTCGAGTCGCGCCCGGATCGTGGCCGTCTCGGGCTGCGCTCCGACGATCCGTTCGAACACGTCGAGCGCCCGGCCGGTGCGACCCTGTGCGAGGGCGACACGGGCCTCGAGCACCGCTCGGCCCTCGATCGGGACTGCGGCGAGGAGCTCGGTGGCACGCTCGAGCTCACCGGCGTCGAGCAGGAATCGGGCGCGCCAGGTCCGCAGGTGCTGACGCACCGCACTGTCGACCGGAGCGCGTCGCAGCAGCTCGCCGGACCGGTCGAGCAGCGAGAAGGCCTCGTCGACCTGCCCGCGCGAGCGGACGAGACGCGCGAGCTCGACCAACGCGAGGACCGTGATCGCGATCCGGGGCCCGTCGGAACGGTCGTGGACGATCCGCAGCTGGACCTCGGCCTCGTCGACCCGTCCCACTTCCAGCAGTGCGGCGCCGAGCACGGAGCGGGCCGGCAGATCGGCCGACGGGTGCTCCGCCTGCTGCTCCTCGATCGCCTCGACGGCCGCGGTGGCGAGCTGGACGGCGTCGCCGAGGTGGCCCTGCGCCCATCGGAGCTGCGCAGTCGCACCGCCCTGTTCGACGAGGGCGAGCAGGTCGGCCCGCTCGGCCCGCGTCGACGCGATCGCGAGCTCGGCCTCGGCGAAGCGGCCCTCCCAGGCGGCGGACCGTACGTACATGCCGGTCGCGAGGGCCACGAGGTCCTCGTCGTGAGCGGTACCCGGTGTGAGGTCGAGCAGTGCAGCTCCGTGCTCGAAGGAGCTGCGCGTGTCGCAGCTCCCGAGTGCGCACCAGGTGCGGGTGGCGAGGAGCTCGACCCGCGTGCCGGGGTCGAGACCAGGTCTGGTCACGGTGTCGATCCGGTCGGCCAGCCGCTCCGCCTCCTCGCCGCGCCCGTCCACCGCGAGCATCGAGCAGAGTCGGATCGCGGCCGCCGGCGAGGTCCGGAGGTCCTCGTCGTTCAGGAGCCCTGCGGACACGTCCACCGACGGGAGACGGTCGCGCAGGTAATCGTCGACGATCCGGTCGAGGTACATCTCGAGGGCGTCGGTCCGCTGTCGCGCCCGCCAGCGGTGGCGGAAGGTCAACATGCGGTCGCCATGCTCCGCATACCAGTCGGCGGCACGTCGGTGGAGGGTGAGCTCGTGCGAGCGGTCGGTCTCGCGCAGGAGCGATCGGAGCACCTCGGCCACCAGGTGGTGGTAGCGGAACCGGTCGTCGCCGGTGCCCAGGCGGACGATCGGGAGGTTCGCCGCCTCGAGGTCGCGCAGCCCGACGGGTGTCCCCGGGCTGAGCGCAGCGGCCAGCGCCGGCGAGAGCTCGTCGACGATGCAGGTGTCGAGCAGGAACCGGCGGATCTCGGGGGGTTGGGTGAGCAGCACCTCATTGGTCAGGTACTGCTCGGTCGTGGCGTCGGCGTCGGCGCCGGCGATCCGCTCCGCCGCCAGATGGGGGTCGGGTGCATCGCGTAGGACGACGGCGGCGAGGTGCAGACCGACCGCCCAGCCCTCGGTGCGCTCGAGCAGGACGTCCACGATCCGGTCGTCGGGCTCCACGCCGAGACGTTCCAGCAGCCCGCGCGCCTCGTCGGCGTCGAGGGCGAGGTCGCGGTCGTCCAGTTCGCGGCAGGCATCCCGCAGGCGGAGGCGGTGCAGCCCGAGCGTCGGACGGGTCCGTGAGGCGAGGACCAGGTGCAGGCCACCCGTGCCGCGCTCGATCGCGAACGCCAGCCGCTCCTGGGTGGCAGAGCCGACCAGGTGGAGGTCGTCGACGACCACCGTCACGGGCGGGTCGAGTCGGTCGGTCTCGGTGAGCAGCGTCTCGATGGTGTCGGCGTCGACCGCGTCGTCGAGGGTGAGCAGGTCGAGGCAGTCTTGTCCGAACCCCGGTCGGATCGTGCGCACCGACTCGATCAGCGCACGCAGGAACCGGGCCGGATCGGCGTCTGCGGTGTCGGCGTTGATCCAGCACACCGATCCGACGGGTCGTCCCGCGGCCCATTGCGCGAGCAGCGAGCTCTTGCCCGACCCGGCGACCCCGACCACGACCACGACCGGTACCTCGAGCGCGGCGTCGAGGTACCGGAGCAG
>CAYRXQ010000379.1:0-2604 GCA_964428115.1 uncultured Ilumatobacteraceae bacterium | reverse complement strand
TGACGCCTCGCCGGTGTGGCGACGGCCGGTGTGGCGTCGGCCGGAGGAGCGCCGGCCGGAGGAGCGCCGGGTCCGAGCGATGCCAGGTCGAGCGGCTCGACGACACCGAGGTGGGCGCCGAGGAACCGCTCACCCAGCCGCGCGAAGGTCGCCGCATCGCCGGTGGTCAGGAAACGATGCCGACCGGGTGGGCCGTCCTCCGGCTGCAGCCATCCCAGCCGGCTCAACAGATCCCGGACCTCGAAGGCGGTCTCGTCGGCACTCGACACCAATGTCACGTCCCGCCCGACCACCTCGGAGATGGGGCGGGCGAGCAGGGGGAAGTGGGTGCAGCCGAGGACCAGGGTGTCGACGCGAGCGCTCAGTACGGGCGCCAACCGGTCCCGCACGACCGCCGTGGCCGCCGGGCCGCTGGTCCGGCCCTCCTCCACCAGCTCGACCAGCCCGGGGCACGCGACGGTGCGCACGGCGAGTCCGGGATCGAGCCGTCCTGCCACCTCCTCGTAGACCCCGCTGGTGACCGTGGCACGGGTCGCGATCACGACCGCCCGTCGTGTGCGGGTCGTCGCAGCCGCAGCGCGGAGCCCGGGTTCGACCACGCCGACGACCGGGATGTCGAGTGCGGCACGCAGCGCGGGCAGGGCAGCTGCGGTGGCGCTGTTGCAGGCGACCACCAGCAACTTGATCCCCCGCGCCACCAGGGCCTCCGCGATGGCCAGGCTGATGTACTCGAGCTCGTCGAGGTCCCGGTCGCCGTAGGGATAGCGGGCCGTGTCACCGAGGTAGAGGAGGTCCTCGGCGGGCAACAGGTCGGCCATGGCATGCAGGACCGTCAGCCCACCGAGGCCACTGTCGAACACTCCGATCGGCCGCTCTCGCACGCTGCCCTCCTACGTTCCGCGGGGAGGATAGGGCGGGTTCGCGGCGTACAGGCGCTGGCCCATCGGACTACGGTGCGGCCCGAACAGTGCTCGCGGGTCGAGGGAGGACGTGGTGGGTGAGGTGCGTTGTGCGCTGCTACCGGCCGGACGCCGGGAAGCACTGGCCACGGCGGTGATCGAGGGCGGGGGCCGGGTCACCCCGCTCCACGAGGCGAACACGCTGATCTGGACCTCGTCAGAGGATGCCGAGGAGCTCCGATCGGTCCTCGACGCCAACCCCGCGATCGAGTGGGTGCAGCTGCCCTTCGCCGGGATCGAGCCCTTCGTCGACGTCCTCGACCGGGAGCACGTCTGGACCTGCGGCAAGGGGGTCTACGCCGAGCCCGTCGCCGAGCACGCGCTCGCGTTGGCGCTCGGGGGCTTGCGGGGGGTCGGGCGGTACGCACGCCGCCACACCTGGTCGGAGCCCTACGGCAAGAACCTCCTCGGGGCCCACGTGTGCCTGGTCGGGGGCGGCGCCATCACCCGCTCGTTGGTGCGGCTGCTGCTGCCCTTCGGGGTCTACCTCACCGTCGTGCGCAACCGGCCGGAACCGATCGCCGGCGTGGCCGAGGTCGTCGGCCTGGACGAGTTCCACCGCGCCGTCGGTGAGGCCGACCTCGTGGTCCTCGCACTGGCACTGACCCCGGAGACGGAGCACATCGTCGACGCTGCGACCCTGCGCGCGATGCGTGACGACGCGTGGCTGATCAACGTGGCGCGCGGCCGGCACATCGACACCGACGCGCTGGTCACGGCGCTCGACGAGGGGTGGATCGGAGGCGCAGCACTGGATGTCACCGAGCCGGAACCGTTGCCCGAGGATCATCCTCTGTGGTCACTCGACAACGCGATCATCACCCCCCACGTCGGGAACACCCCCGAGATGGGCGTCAAGCTGCTGTGGGCCCGGGTGCGGGAGAACGTCGAGCGCCGTGTCCGTGGTGAGGAACTGCTCGGTCCCGTCCACGTCGAACTCGGCTACTGAGGGGTGACGATGGTCGCGCCACAGGACCCCACCGAGGCGGCGGTGCTGGCTGCCGTGGCGGCCACCGGGCAGCCCTTCGAGGTGATCGAGATCGATCCGTCGCTCGCCGACACCGCGACGTTCTGTGAGCGGTACGGCTACCCGCTGGAGGCCTCGGGCAACTGCATCGTCGTCGCCTCGAAGGACGATCCGCCGGTGCTCGCCGCCTGCGTGGCACTGGCCACCACCAAGCTCGACGTCAACAAGCGGGTCCGGCGGCTGCTCGGGGTCCGCAAGCTGTCGTTCGCGCCGGCGGAGCTGACCCGTGCAGCCACGGGCATGGAGATCGGCGGGGTGACCCCCTTCGGGCTACCAGCCTCGCTCCGGCTCTACCTCGATGCCCGCATCGCCGAGCTCGAGCGGGTGATCGTCGGGGGTGGCAGCCGCCGGCTCAAGCTGGCCGTCGCGCCGGCGGCCCTGGCCGCCGTCGGCGGCGAGTTCGTCGACGATCTGGCCGTCCCGGTCTGAACGGCGCCGCCCCGCGCGGTAGGTCTGCCGGCCACGCGCCGCACGCCCACTTCCCCGCCCGATCGGGTGCACAACACCCCGGAAACCGGGGCTGAACGCACCCAACCCCGGCCCCGCGCCGCACGCCGCCGGCCGCGCGCCGCTCGCCCGCTTCCCCGCCCGGCGATCGGGTGCACAACACCCCGGAAA
>CAYRXQ010000378.1:0-2605 GCA_964428115.1 uncultured Ilumatobacteraceae bacterium | reverse complement strand
GCGGCGGAGGGGGCCGAGCCGGGGGCGTGGAAGTTCAAGGGCCGGCGGCACGGCCAGCGGGCGCGGCGCCAGATCCTGCGGCCGCGCGGGGCCGGTTCGGGCACACGGGGCGCCGCGGCGGTGTCAGGCTCCACGAGCGCCACGTCGGGCTCCTCTCACGCGGGGGTCCAGGATGCCGTACGAGATGTCCACCAGGAAGAGCAGGAGGACGAAGATGATGGTGTTCACGAGCACCACGCCCTGGACGACGTTGTAGTCACGGGCGTTGATGGCCTGGATCGCGAGCTGGCCGATACCGGGCCAGGCGAACAGTGTCTCGATCACCACCGCACCCGAGAACAGCACGCCGAGCTGGATGCCGGCGAGGGTCACCAGGGGCAGTGAGGCGCTGCGCAGGGTGTGGACGAGGAGCGACGCCGGCGAGAGCCCCTTCGCCCGGTTGAACTGGGTGTGGTCCTTGCGCATCACCTCGATCACGGAGGACCGGGTGAGACGCGTGAGCGCAGCGAGCGGGTACCACCCGAGCGCGATCGCCGGGAGCACGATGTGCTTCCACGAACCCGATCCATAGGCCGGGAACCAACCGAACCGGACTGCGAAGACCGACACGAGCAGGATGCCCAGCCAGAACGAGGGCACCGACTGGCCGAGAAGGGCGAGGCCCTTGCCGAGCCGATCGACGATGCCGTTGGGGCGCAGCGCCGAGAGCATCCCGATCGTGATGCCGGAGATCCCGGCGAAGGTGAAGGCGACCACGCCGAGCCGAATGGAGTTCGGCAGCGACTTCGTGATCAAGGTGGAAACCGGCTGTCGGTAAGAGAACGACTCCCCGAGATCACCTCGGAAGAGATCACCGAGATAGTCGAAGTACTGGACCACCAAGGGGCGGTCGAGCCCCATGCTCCGGGCGATCGCATCGACCACCTCTTGGGGCGCGTCGGGTGGGGCCATGATCGACGCGGTGTCCCCGCTCATGCGACTGAGCAGGAAGACCACGGTGACCACGATCCACATCACGATCACACCCTGGACGAGGCGGACGGCGGCGTACCGGAGCATGGGGCGATGACCTCAGTTGGCCTGGAGCGACCAGACAGGGCCGGCGTACGGGCTTCCGAGCATGGGCTCGAAGTTGGCCACGTTCGGACCGACGGCGATGAGGGACGAGACGAGGATCATCGGCAGGCCGTAGAGCTCCTCGTACAGGACGTCGCTGAACTGCCGGCCGAGGGCGGCGCGCTCGTCGAGGTCCACGGCCTGGTCGAGCTCGGCGACGATGGCGTCGAGCTCAGGATCGGAGACCGTGCTGTACGACGCATTCGTCGAGAAGAACGACGCGGCGAGGCGTGAGGGCTCGTCGTAGAACTGACTCGGGCCAGCGAGGAAGCCGGTGCCGTTCAGGGTGCGGTCACGCCACGGTCCGAGGATCGAGGCGGTCTCGCCGACGTTGAGCTCGACGTTGACGCCAATCTGTCCCCAGAAGGCGGCGATGGTCTCCACCAGCTTGACGACGTCCGGGATGGTCGGCGTCGCGTTGTACGAGCTCAACCGCAGGGTGATGCCCGCGGCACCAGCCTCTTCGAGCAGGGCCCGCGCACGATCGGGGTCGTACGGGTAGGGCTCGAGGTCGGGGTCGTAGCCGAGCGTCGTCGGCGGGAGCGAACCGGCCGGCACCCGGGCGTAGCCCGCGTACAGGGTCTCGGCGATGCTCTCGCGGTCGACGGAGATGAGCAGTGCCTCGCGGACACGGCGATCGAGCAGCGGCGACGGCTCATCGGGCCGCAGCAGATCGAGCGGGAAGATGAAGCCCTGACCAGTGTCGGGCGACTCGATGACGCGGACGCCCTCGACATCCTCGAGCTGCTGGGCCGAGAGCGGCGTCAGACCGAACGCCATGTCGAGGTCGCCGGTCTGGACGCCGGCGAGGCGGGCCGACTCGTCGGGCACGATCTGGTAGATCAGCGTCGTGAAGTTCGGCATGCGCTCGGGGTCGAAGAAGTCGTCGAAGCGCTCGTAGGTCACCGAGGCGTTGAGCTCCTGCGACACGAACTTCCAGGCTCCGGCGGCCATCGGGGCGGCGCGGAAGCCCTCCTCACCGACCTCGTTGTAGTAGCCGGTGGGGATCGGAGGCGGCATGTCCGACAGCAGGGTGGCGTACGGCTTGTTCGTCGTGATGGCCACGGTCGTGTCGTCGATGACCTCGGCACCCGTCACGATCGACTTGAACGTGGCGAGGTGGGCGAAGTCGTCGGACCCGAGGATCCGGTCGATCGACGTCTTGACATCGGCCGCCGTGAAGAGCGATCCGTCGTGCATGAGGATGTCGTCACGGAGCGTGAAGGTCCACGTCAGGCTGTCGTCGCTGACCTCGTAGCCGGTCGCCATGTTGGGGACCCACTCGAGATCGAGCGTCTGGCGGTACAGCGTCTCGCTGATCGCCCAGCGCAGTGGAAAGAGGAGTCCGCCGACCGCGAAGTGCGGGTCGACGAACTGCTCCTGCAGGGATCCGACACCGATCGTGATGGTGTCGGTCGTGGCCTCCGCCGGGGCGGAGCCCTCCACGTTCTCGGGCTCGGGCAAGGTGGTCTCACCCGGGGCCTCGGTG
>CAYRXQ010000377.1:0-2619 GCA_964428115.1 uncultured Ilumatobacteraceae bacterium | reverse complement strand
TCGCCGCCGCGTACGCAGCCATCCACCGTCGCAGGGTTCCGGGCCGCCGGATCTCGACTCCCAGCTCGGGTAGGTCGGTATCGGTGATCCGGTCCAGATACCCGTCGAGAGCCGTACGGCGCTGCCGGTCCGATGGGTGTCGCATCCCTGGGAATCCGCCGGCGAGAATCTCGCTCACGTACTCCTCGAGCCCGACCGTCGTCGACCCGTCGAGAGCTTCGCGTCTGCCGGTGCACAGCGCAGCGAGCGACACCGTTGGCGTCTCGAGTCCACGCTCGCTGAGCGTCAGCGGGCGCACCCGGAGACGGGCGATCTGTCCTGCGCCCGAGTGTGTGGAGCGGCGTGACGGGGTTGCGGAGCCGGTCAGCAGGAACCTCCCCGGGCGTGCGTCGTCGTCGACGGCGCGCCGGACCACGTCCCACGACGGTTCGTAGCGTTGCCATTCGTCGATCAGGATCGGCTCGTCGCCGGACGCGAGGCGGGAAGCGTCGGCCCGAACGACCTCGAGCGTGGCCGGGTCGTCCAGCCGGTACACGGTCCGTGCCCGGCGCTGCGCCGTTGCGTTCTTGCCGACGCCCTTCGGGCCCTCGATGCTCACTGCTGCCAGCCCGCTGCACAGCTCGTCCAGCTCGTTGTCGATCACACGGTGCACATACTCCGACATGTGTGCGACCACGGCGGGCATTCCAGAACGCTACCATGCGCGGCAGCTCTACAATCCTATTTGCCCACTATCTGCACTGCCATTAGGCAGCCGCGTGGTCGCCCATTCGTCCGGTCACCCCGAGCGTTGCCCGGTCGAGGTCACGAGGTCGGCTGGCCATGACCGGAACACATCCGTGTCGGTCGTCGTGGGCGATGTGGAGAGGTGTTCGGCAGGGGAGGCGGTGACACCGGCGGGTCGGCCAGACTGCAGGCCATGTCATGTGCGAGTCACGCCGGTGTTCCCGACCTTCTCGAGCCGGCGAGCGGCTGGGCCAGTGTGCGGGTGATCGTGGGCCGGTTCGACGAGCGCGACCCGGCGGCCGTCGACGAGCTGCGCCGGTACGTCGAGGCGGGCGGTTCGCTGCTCGTGGTTCCCGAGCCCGGTGATCCGGCAGGCACCGCGCTGACCGGCGTCGACGTCGAGGCACACCTCGCTCGCACCGAGTGGTTCGTGACCCTCGGCGACATCCCACAGGCCGCCCGGCTCGATGGTGAGGTGCCGGTCGCCACGCCGCTGCACGTCCTGCGACCCGTCGGCGACGATGCCGAGGTGGTCGCGACCACGAGCGTCGCGTTCCGGCACGTACCGGTGCTGGCCGTGCGACCGCTCGGCAGAGGCCGGGTCGTGAGCGCCGGGGTGAGCGACCTCGGCGCGCTGCTCGCGCACGAGGTGCTGGGGAAGTTCGTGCGTCGGCTGCTCGGCCCGCCGATCGTTCCGACGCGCACCTTCGGGGTCGGGGTCGTCGGCTACGGGCCGTTCGGGGGGATGGGCTACGCCCACGGTCTCGCCGCGACCGAGACCGAGGGGCTGGCCTTCGTCGCCGCCGTCGACCCGGTCGCCGAGCGGCGTGCTGCGGCCGCGGCCGACTTCGCCGGCCTGCAGACCTATGCGTCCGCCGTCGAGCTCGGCGCCGACGACGCGGTCGACATCGCCATCGTCGCCACCCCACCCGCTCATCACGCGGAGCTGGCGGTGGCGCTGCTGAACGCCGGCAAGCACGTCGTGGTCGAGAAGCCGATGTGCCTCACCGTGGCCGACGCGGACCGGATGATGGCGGCCGCGGCGGCGAACGATCGCGTGCTCACGGTGCACCAGAGCCGCCGGTGGGACACCGACTTCCTGGCCCTCGCCCGAGCGGTGGAGCACGGCCTCGTCGGCGACGTGTTCAACATCGAGACGTTCGTCGGTGGCTTCGAGCATCCGTGCCGCGCCTGGCACTCCGAGGAATCGGTGTCGGGCGGCGCGGTCTACGACTGGGGTTCGCACCACATCGACTGGCTCCTGCGCCTCTACGGCGAGCCCCCGATCCAGGTGGTCACCACGAGCCACAAACGGGTGTGGCTCGACGTGACCAACGCCGACCAGGTCACCGTGTGGATGCGCTGGGCCGACGGTCGCGAGGCCACGTTCCGCCAGAGCGACGTCGCCGCGGTGCGCCGGCCGAAGTTCTTCGTGCAGGGCACCGCCGGCACGATCGAGGGTCACTACCGGCCGGTGCGGTTCGAGTCGCTCGAGCCGGGTCGCGGCTACGAGAACCGTGCGGCGCACCATGCCGAGGCACCCGTCGAGCTCCGTCTGGTGCGCCACGAGACCGGCTACGGCCTGGTCGAGCAGGTCCTCCCGCCGGCCCCGCATCCGGGCTGGGGCTTCCATCGCAACCTGGCCGACCACCTCCTGCTCGGCGAGCCGCTCGCCGTGCCACCCCAGCAGAGCCGTGCGGTCGTCGCCGTGCTCGAAGCCGCACAGCGGGCCGGGGGCAACGGGTCGGCCGTCGTCGAGCTGGACCTCGCCGCGGGGTGACCGAGCGCTGACCGGTCCGTGGCCGTGCCGCGACCGGCGTCGCGACCGGCGTCGCGGACGGTGTCTGACACCGCTGCAGGTCGTCGCGCTGCAGGTTGCCAGGGCGGGTCGTC
>CAYRXQ010000376.1:0-2641 GCA_964428115.1 uncultured Ilumatobacteraceae bacterium | reverse complement strand
CGGCGCCGCGAGGATCGAGTCGCGACACAGGAAGTCGACCTTGATCTGCATCGGGTAGCCGAGCCAGCCGAACAGGTCGATGTTGTCCCACCCCTCCTTGTTGTCACCGCGGGGCGGGTAGTAGTTGATCCGGACCTTGTGGTAGACGTCGCCGTACAGCTCGGGGAACAACTCGGGCTGGAGGATGTTCTCGAGCACGCCGAGCTTGGACTCCTCCTTGGTCTTGAAGTTGTCCGGATCGTCGAGGACCTCGCCGTCGCGGTTGCCGAGGATGTTGGTGGAGTACCAGCCCGACAGGCCGAGCATGCGGGCCTTGAGCATCGGTCCGAGCACCGTCTTCACGAGCGTCTGGCCGGTCTTGAAGTCCTTGCCCGAGATCGGCACGTTGTTGGCGGTCGCGTACTCGCGCAACGCCGGCACGTCGACGCACAGGTTCGGCGCGCCGTTGGCGAAGGCGACGCCCTCCTGCAGTGCGGCGTACGCGTAGAGCATCGACGGGGCGATGGTCGGGTCGTTCGCGTCGATCGCGGCCTCGAACGCCTCGAGGGTCATGTGCGCCGGGCCCGGCTCGATGAAGATCTCGGTGGAGGCGGCCCACAGCATGACCACCCGGTCGACCTGCTTCTCCTCGCGGAACCGGTTGATGTCCTCGCGGATGCCGTTGAGCATCGAGCGCTTGTCGACGGTGCCCATGACGTTGTCGGCGTCGAGGCGCTTGACGTACGAGCGGTCGAACGCGGCGGGCATCGGGCGGACGTCGCGCAGCGCGTCGCTGATCGCCTCGATGTGCTTGCCGGTCTCGAGCACGCCGGCGCGCTGCGCCGCCACGTAGGCGTCGTCGGGGAACGGATCCCAGGCGCCGAAGACGATGTCGTCGAGGTTGGCGAGCGGGACGAAGTCCTTGATGAGCGGGTTGCGGTCGTCGGTGCGCTTGCCGAGCCGGATGTGGTCCATGAGCGCGAGCGACCCGACCGGGTCGGCCATGCCGCGCTTCACGAGCTCGACACCAGCGATGAGCGTGGAGGCGACGGCGCCGAGTCCGACGGTGAGGACGCCGAGACGTCCGTCGGCCGGCTGCACGGTGGGGGCAGGAGGTGTGGTCACGGTCGATCAGGCTACGCCCACCGGAGCCCCTCCGAGGTCAGGGACGGCGGCCGGCGGCCCGTACGATCATCGGACGTGGCAGTGATCATGGACGGCAACCGGCTGCGCGACGAGATCGTCGCCGAGGTGGGGGCGAGGATCGCCGCGGCGGGGTCGCCGCACGTGTGCCTGGCGACGGTGCTCGTCGGCGACGACAAGCCGAGCCACACCTACGTGCGCAACAAGCATCGCAAGGCGGCCGAGGCCGGCATGGCCTCGCGCCACGTCGAGCTGCCCGCGGACGCGACCCAGGCAGAGGTCGAGGCTGCGGTCGCCGAGCTGGCCGCCGATCCCGAGGTGCACGGCATCCTCGTGCAACTGCCCCTGCCCGCCGGCCTCGACCCCGAGCCGGTCCTCGACCTGGTGCCACCCGACAAGGACGTCGACGGGCTCACGGAGCGGTCGATGGGCCGCCTGGTGCGCGGCAAGCCCGGGCTCGTGCCGTGCACCCCCCTCGGGGTCATGCGGTTCATCGAACGGTTCGCGATCCCCACCACCGGCCGCCGTGCGGTGGTGGTCGGGCGCAGCACGCTGGTCGGCCTGCCGATCGCGCTGCTCCTGGCGCGCAAGGGAGTCGACGCCACCGTCACCGTGGCGCACTCGCGCAGCGCGGATCTGGCCGGCGTGTGTCGGGAGGCCGACATCCTCATCGGGGCGGCCGGTCAGGCGCGGATGCTCACCGCCGATCACGTGAAGCCCGGCGCAGCCGTGTTCGACGTCGGGATCTCGCGCACCGAGGCCGGGCTCGTCGGCGACGTCGACTTCGACGCGGTCGTCGATCTCGCAGGGTGGATCACCCCGATGCCCGGCGGCACCGGGCCGATGACGATCGCGTGCCTGCTCGAGAACACGCTCGAGGCGGCACGGCTCCAGGGCGCCTTCCCGGCGTGAATCCGGCGGACCATGCGCTCGGAGTTGCATCGCGTCGGGACCGATGGCATCATTGCGTCGATGCGCGCCCCGTTCCACGGCCTCGTAGTACTCATCCGGTAGCACACCGGCCGCCTCGCCGCGTGTGCACCCTCGACCTCCCTCACCGGGAGGTCGTTCCGTTTTTCGGGCCAGGAACGCCCGGCAGCCACACCCTCCACACCCTCCCCACCCTCCCCCTCGAACACCGCACCACCCGACTGGAGACACCGTCATGACTCGGATGACCGGGGCCCAAGCCCTCATCAAGGCGCTCGAACAAGAACGAGTCGAGGTGATCTTCGGCCTGCCCGGGGGCTGCATCCTCCCCGCCTACGACCCGCTGCTCGAGTCGTCGATCCGCCACATCCTCGTGCGCCACGAGCAGGGCGCCGGCCACATGGCCGAGGGCTATGCGCACGTCACGGGTCGTCCCGGTGTCGCGATGGTCACCTCGGGCCCCGCCGCCACCAACCTCGTCACCCCGCTGATGGACGCCTACATGGACTCGATCCCGATGGTCGGGATCACCGGCCAGGTGTCGACCACCGTGATCGGCAACGACGCGTTCCAGGAGTGCGACACCGTC
>CAYRXQ010000375.1:0-2656 GCA_964428115.1 uncultured Ilumatobacteraceae bacterium | reverse complement strand
GAGATCGAGCTCGCGCACGATCACGTCGAGCATCTCGGCACTGATGGTGCGGTGCACCTCGAGGCGCACCGGGCGGTTGAAGCGGCGGCGACGCAGCTCCATCTCGATCGCCTCGAGCAGGTCGTCGGCCTCCTCCTCCTCGAGCGTGAGGTCTGCGTTCCGGGTGACCCGGAACGTGGTCCAGTCCTCCACCACCATGCCGGCGAACAGGGTGTGCAGGTGTGCCCCGATGAGCTGCTCGGCGGGCAGGAACCGCGAGTCGTCGACGGGCACGAGGCGCGGGAAGAGCTTGGGCACCTTCAGCCGCACGAACCGCCGGTCGCCGGTCTCGGGATCGGTGACGTGTGCCGCGATGCTGAGCGCCAGGTCGGAGATGTACGGGAACGGGTGACCCGGGTCGACCGACAGTGGGGTGAGGACCGGGAAGATCCGTTGCTCGTAGAAGGCCGACATGGCGGCGCGCTCGGTGGGGCCGAGGTCGTCCCACGCCACGATCTGCACGCCGGCCGCTGCGAGCTGCGGGCAGAGCTCGTCGAGGAACACCCGCTCCTGGCGCTCCACGAGCTCGGCGGCCCGGGTACCGATGGACGCGAGCTGCTGGCCGGGCGATCGTCCGTCCGGCGAGGTGTCCTCGATCCCGGCGGCGATCTGATCCTTGAGCGCACCGACGCGCACCTGGAAGAACTCGTCGAGGTTGTTCGAGACGATCGCGCAGAACTTCGCTCGCTCGAGCAGTGGGATGCCCTGCTCGGTCGCCAGCGTCAGGACGCGGTCGTCGAAGTCGAGCCAGCTCAGCTCACGGTTGAGGAGGCGATGCTCGCCCGTCACGGCGCGTCGAGCTCAGAGATCGTCGGCAGGCAGGCCGAGGTCCCACTCGAGCGAGATCAGCTCCCGCTCGGCGTCGCGATTGATCCGCTCCCGGTTGCGGCGGAACTGCGGATCGTCGCGGGGCAGCAGCACGAGTCGGGCGAGGGCTCGGGCGCGGAACTCGTCGAGCACCTGGCGCTCGCCCCAGTCGCCGTAGATGTCCCAGTGCGGGGAGACCGGTCCGAGGTAGACGATGCGCGCATGCGCACGCGGTGGGGCCAGCTCGACGTCACTCATGGGCGACAGCCTAGCCCCGGTTGAGAAGCGCCCCGGCGGGGTACCAGGGGAAGGCCAGCGGGCCGGAGCAGTGGAAATCCCTGGCATGTTCTTTACAGTTGTGTTAAGCAAGACGGCAGCACGGGAACCGGACCGGTGCGCCCGACGTCCTACTTCATCAAGCCCGACGGGCCGACGATCCCCCCAGGAGACCGACGATGCAGCAGACCCCCGCCACCGATCCCGACTACGCCACCGCCTGGATGGCCGACGGCAACTGCCGCATGTACCCGCCCGCGACGTTCTTCCCGAGCGATGGCGTGGGGGTCGACAAGGCCCGCAAGATCTGCGCCACCTGCCCGGTCACCGAGCCCTGCCTCGAGTACGCCGTCGAGAACCGCATCGAGCACGGCGTGTGGGGCGGCTGCAGCGAGCGCGAGCGTCGTCGGATCCTGAAGCGTCGCCGCATCGAGGTCTCGGTCGAGGTCTGAAGGGCTGACCGCCTGACGGCCTGAGATCCGACGGGCCGGAGCGCTCCTGGAGCGCTCGACGAACGTCAGTCGGTGCTGGGGGTCTTGGGCGCGCTGGGCGACTCGGCGCCCTCATCCTCGGCCTGGCCGTCGGCCAGGCCCTTCTTGAACTCGTTCTGTGCCTTGCCGAGGTTCTTCGCGAGCTTCGGGAGCTGCGAGCCACCGAAGACCAACAGCACGATGACGAGGACGATGATCCACTCGGGGCCACTGGGCATGTCGAGAGCCTACAGCAGCCGCGCCCGGTCGGCAGGGCGACCGGCGACGGCCGAGCCGGACCGCTCGGGTCAGGCGCCGAGGATGCTGCGAGCCGATTGGGCCCGCTGACGGCGGATCCGACGGCGCTCACGCTCGGACAGGCCACCCCAGATGCCGAACTTCTCCCCGTTCTGCAGGGCGAACTCGAGGCAGTCCTCGCGCACCACGCAGCCCCGGCAGACCTCCTTGGCCTCCCGGGTGGAGGCGCCCCGCTCGGGGAAGAACAGGTCGGGATCGACGCCGAGGCAGTTGGCGTGATCCTGCCAGTTCTCGTCAGCGGGAACGTGGGCCGGCTCGTACATGGTGGGGACCCCCTACGTGGTCCGACTGCCCGACGAATCGGGCGTCAGTGACGGAACGTGGCCCTCACAGGCCCGTAATTACATTGACGTCATTCTCGCCTACCACACGGGTCGAACGCAAGGGCGGATTTCGCGAACGGATGAGCAGGGATGCCGCGCGGTCAGCCGGCGCGGCGGCGACCGCGGGCGAGCTGTCGCTTGTGCTCGATGAAATCGACGAGCACGTAGTCGCCGAGCGTCTCGGGCGTCGTGAAGAAGGCCCGACCCCGGTTGATCTCGGTGAGCCGCTCGATGAAGGCCGTGAGGGCGCTGGTCGCGTCGAGCATGAACGTGTTGATCCGGATGCCGTCCCGGCTGCAGCGCACCACCTCGCGCAGCGTTGCCTCGACGGTCTCGCGCACCGGCGGGTAGTTGAAGTACACGTCGCCGTCGGGCGTCACGTGAGCCGTCGGCTCACCGTCGGTGATCATGATGATCTGCTTG
>CAYRXQ010000374.1:0-2664 GCA_964428115.1 uncultured Ilumatobacteraceae bacterium | reverse complement strand
GCCGACGGTACGCCCAGCGCGAGCAGCAGGATCGGCAGGCCGAGCGAGCGGCTGTAGGCGGTGTCGCCGCGCACCGTGGCATCCACCGTCGTGCCGACGTCCGACTCGCCGTTGCCACCGGTGAACGGCCCGATCACGACCCGACCGTCGATCGTCCACTGGGCGATGCAGTCGGTGCGGTAGGTCGAGGCGCCGCGGACGATGCCGCCCGATGTGCTGCACTCCAGCACGGTCGCCTCGACACGGGTACCGACTGCCCGCTGGTAGAGCAGGAAGACACCACCACCGAGCGTTGCGGCCGGGATCGCCAGAATGATCCCCCACACCAGGAGGCCGACGAGCAGGGTCTTCGCCGTGCGAGGTCGGGGCGCTGGAGCAACCCGAGCCGACCCGTGCATTGAAGCCGGCGATGGGGGTGGCGGCGAGGAGATCGGTGGCGGCGGGGACATCGGTGGCGGCGGCGCGGGTGGTGGGGGTGGCGATCCAGCGACCGGTGGACGCCGGTCGACCGCTCGGTCGACGAGCAGCGGGATCCCCTTGGTTCGCCACCAGACGAGGTCGACCGAGCCGCCGGACATCCCGCCGTGGTCGAGGTGCGGCCGGTGGACGACCTGGTCGTCGGTGCCGTCGAGGTCGACCTCGGCCACCTGGCGCAGCGCTGCCACATACGCGGCACGCACTGCATCACGACCGCTCTGCGTCGGCGTCTCGCCGACGAGGTCGCGCATCGCCTGCCAGGCGTGGACGTCGCCGCGCAGCCCCCACTGTCGATGCACGATGTCGAACCCGTCGCCGAGCACCCCGACGCCCGGCTGGTCGGTTCGGTGCCCGCACCGTGGGCACTGGAACACCCCCGCCCGCTCCGGCACGGGTTCGAGCCAGGTCTGGTCGGTGCCGCACGCGTACGCCGGCATCCCGAAGCCATCCGTCTCGGCGAGCGCACCCACGTTCCGACGCTAATGGCCATTGGCCTCTTCCAGGAGCAGGAGGACGGCGAGACGATGGTCTCCCGAAGGTGGCTCGGGTTCCGCCACGAGAGGAGTGGTCATGTACATCGGTGGAGGAGTTGTTCTCCTGATCCTCATCATCATCGTCGTCCTGTTGCTGATGCGTCGGTGACCGGATTCCACGTTCGTCTCGTGTGCACGATCGTTCGACGTCGCGAACGACGCTGCGCTCCTTCGTCGACAGCTACGAGGTCGTGACGTGCGAACGCAGCGCGGCAGCGCAGACTTCCCGCATACTCGTCGGGTGACATCCAGGAACGACGATGAGGCCCGCGGACGGGCAGCCACCGACGAGCAGGCGGCGCTGCTCTCTCGGTTCGTACAGCGGGCGTCCGCGCTGCGACCTGACCAACTCGAACAGGTCGGGTCGATCTTTGCGACCGCAGCGGGTGCCGTGACGGCCACGGTCCGGATCGCCGACTACGACCATCGTGTCGTGATCGGCTACGGGGCCGCGGCGGACGAGATCAGCCTCGAGGGGACCGTCGCGGGTCGGGTGTTCGTCAGCGGAGAGCTCTGCGTGGTGAACGAGGGCCACACGGTCTGGTTGCCGCTGACCGAGGACGAGGAACGCATCGGTGTGGTCGACCTCACCTTCGATGATCGTGCCCCGGACGACCTCACCTACCTCGACGCGCTGCTGGATGTCCTGGTGCTGGCGATCGTGAGCAAGCGTCGCTACACCGATTCGGTGCTCCGTGTCCGGCGGACCCGGATGCTGACGGCCGCCGCTGAGATCCAGTGGGATCTGCTGCCACCGCTGTCGAGTCGTGGAACATCGGCGTCGATCTGCGGCCGGCTCGACCCGGCGTACACGACCGGTGGGGACTCGTTCGACTACGCGTTCGGCCCGGAACGCCTCGACTTCACGCTCCTCGACGCCGTCGGCCACGGGCTTCCCGCAGTGCTCAAGTCGGTGGCTGCGATCGGGGCGATCCGCAACGCACGACGCGAGCAGAAGACGCTGGAGGAGGCGTACCACTCGGCGGACGACGTGCTCGTCAGCCAGTTCGGGGACAGCTTCTACGTCACCGGCGTGATCGCGTCACTCGACTTCGCAACCGGCGAGCTGCACTGGATCAACGCCGGGCACCCGCTGCCGATCCTGGTCCGCGACGGGCGCCTGATCGGCGAGCTGAAGTGCGCGCCCTCCATGCCTGCCGGTCTGGGCGGCACTGTCCGCGAGATCGCCTGCGAGGTGTTGCAGCCCGGCGACAAGGTGCTCTTCTACACCGACGGGGTCACCGAAGCCCGTTCAGCAGACCGTCGGGAGTTCGGCTCGGAACGGCTCGGCGACCTGTTCGTCCGCGCCGCGCTCGACGAACTGCCGATCGCGGAGATCGGTCGCAGGTTGTCCCGCGCGGTGCGCGAGCACTGCAGCGACGAGCTCGCCGATGATGCCGCCACCGTGATCCTCGACTACCACCCCCACGAGGACTGACCTCGTCGGCATCGGGTCATCGCACGGGCCCACGGCCGAGTCGATGCTGGACGTAACGTTCTACCGGTTCAGGGGCGGCGGGACATGGCCGCGTCGGACGCGCGGCGGAGCGGGGGTGCTGGCATCTCGAGGCCGATGACGCCGCACGCTCCGCTCCGCCTCGCGTCCCGTGGGTGGTGGCGCTCAGCCGGTGACGGTCTCGACGCCGTCGGGGAG
>CAYRXQ010000373.1:1431-2668 GCA_964428115.1 uncultured Ilumatobacteraceae bacterium | reverse complement strand
CGGGCGCCGCTCGGCCGATCTCGTGCGCGACCTCATCGCGGACGGCAACAGCCTGGTGATCTATCCCGAGGGCGGACGCTCCCCCGACGGCTGGGGCCAGTCGTTCAAGGGCGGCGCCGCGTACCTCTCGATCCGCACCGGCGCGCCGGTGGTGCCGGTGTTCATCGACGGGACCGGCGCGATCTTCGGCAAGGGCATGAAGCGACCCAAGCCCGGGCGCACCAGGGTGGTGTTCGGCCACCCGATGCACCCTGAGCAGGGCGAGTCGACCCGCCGGTTCGCCGCCCGCATCGAGGCCGCCGTCACCGCGCTCGGCGACGAGTCGTTGACCGACTGGTGGACGGCACGCCAGCGGACGGCTCGTGGCACGAGCCCGGCGTTGGGTGGCCCCGATCAGCAGGGCTGGCGTCGGCAGTGGGCGCTCACCGAGCACCGCTCGCTCGGCGTCGGTGGCCTCGCGCGGCGCACCCGCCGACGCTGGCCCGACCTCGGCGACCGCTGACCGGTCAGCTACAGGGGATGACGATCTCGAGGCCGGGATAGAAGGCCGAGTAGCCGGAGGTGTTCGCGTTCGCGGCGTCGAGCTGGTCGACGGTGACGTCGAAGCGGTTCGCCACCGCGGTCCGGGTGGTGTCCTCGGCCGTGATCGTGTACTTGCCCGTCGTGCACTCGCCGGCCGGCGGCAGCGTCGTGGTGGCCGACGGTGTGGCCGCGGCATCGCCCGTGCCTGCATCGCCGGTGGCGGTCTCACCCGTGGCGGCCGTCGCACCCGGCACGAGGGCGTTCGGCGGGATCAGGATCTCGGCGCCGACGATGAACGCTGCGAAGCCGGGCGTCTCGTTGTTGTAGTTCACGAGCTCCTCGAGGGAGATCCCGAAGCGATCCGCCACCCGGAACGGAAGATCCCCGGCCTGGATCGTGTAGGTCTGCTCCACCGGCGAGCGCCCGTCCTCGGGGAGCGTGGTCTCGGCCTCGGGCGGCTGGGTGGTGACCGGCGGCCGGGTCACGTAGCTCGAGGGCTGGATGTCGACCAGCGTGGTGCGCGCCCCGGTGGCGTCCTCGCCGCAGCCGACCAGCGACAGCACCGCGGCGGCACCCAGGGCGAGCACGCCGAACGGGCGCAGGACCATCGAACTCATGCCCGACAGCGTAGGGCGCGCCACCACCGTGCGTCGGTCACCCACGTCACGGAACCGGACGCGCCCGACCGACGTCGAACCGGCCCGTCGAACCGGCC
>CAYRXQ010000373.1:0-1331 GCA_964428115.1 uncultured Ilumatobacteraceae bacterium | reverse complement strand
CGTCGAACCGGCCCGTCGAACCGGCCAGAGGAGCCGGCTCGACGAACCGACCGGCCGATCAGACGAGCGGTCGTGTGGTGGGGGCCACCGGCGCCGGGAGCTTGGTGGCACCCATGAGGTAGCGATCGACACCTGCTGCGCAGGCGCGACCCTCGGCGATCGCCCAGACGATCAGGCTCTGCCCACGACCCATGTCACCGGCCACGAACACGCCGGGCACGTTCGACATGAAGTCGGCGTCGCGTTGCACGTTGCCGCGCTCGTCGAAGCTCACGCCCAGTTGGTCGAGCCAGGAACCACGTTCGGGGCCGACGAAGCCCATCGCCAGGAACACCAGGTCGGCCGGCAGCTCGCGCTCGGAGCCCTCGATCTTCTGGAAGCGCCCGTCGACCAGCTCGACCTCGTGGAGCAGCAGCGCCCGGACGTTGCCGTTCCCGTCGTCGAGGAAGCGCTCGGTGTTCACGCTGTAGAGCCGCTCGCCGCCCTCCTCGTGGGCCGAGGACACCCGGTAGACCAGGCTCCACTGCGGCCATGGGTTGTTCGGGGCCCGCTCCTCGGGGGGCCGGGGCAGGATCTCGAGCTGGGTGACCGAGGCGGCGCCCTGACGGTGCGAGGTACCGAGGCAGTCGGCACCGGTGTCGCCACCACCGATGATCACCACGTGCTTGCCGGCGGCATCGATCGGTGACGCCGCCAGATCACCCTCCTGGACGCGGTTGGCGTACGGCAGGTATTCCATCGCCTGGTGGATCCCGGCCAGCTCACGGCCCGGCACCGGCAGATCGCGCCACGCCGTCGCGCCGCAGGCCAGCACCACCGCGTCGTTGGTAGCCAGCAGGACCTCGATGTCGATCTCGCTCCCGACGCCGGCGTTGGTGCGGAACTCGGTGCCCTCGGCCTCCATCTGGGCGAGGCGGCGGTCGACGTGCCGCTTCTCCATCTTGAACTCGGGGATGCCGTAGCGCAGGAGCCCGCCGATGCGGTCGGCGCGCTCGTACACGGTGACCTCGTGGCCGGCCCGGGTGAGCTGCTGGGCGGCGGCCAGTCCGGCCGGGCCGGAGCCCACGACGGCGACCCGCTTGCCGGTGTGGACGCTGGGAGGCAGGGGGGTGACCCAACCCTCCTCCCACGCCCGGTCGATGATCGTCACCTCGACCTGCTTGATCGTGACCGGGTCCTGGTTGATCCCCAGCACGCAGGCCGCTTCGCAGGGGGCCGGGCAGAGCCGTCCGGTGAACTCGGGGAAGTTGTTGGTGGCGTGCAGCCGCTCGATCGCGGCCTTCCAGTGGTCGCGGTAGACGAGGTCGTTCCAGTCCGGGATCAGGTTGCCG
>CAYRXQ010000372.1:0-2678 GCA_964428115.1 uncultured Ilumatobacteraceae bacterium | reverse complement strand
CGTCTGCCGTCGGGTGGGGAGGCAGCCGAACGGGTGGCGAGTTCGACCAGGGCGGCCGCCCGGCGCTGCGCTGCGGTGCCGACGACGCCCTCGGCGATCTCGCGGCGGCGGAGCTCGGCCGCGACCCGATCCAGCTCGCCGGTCACGATGGCACCCGCGACGGGGTCGAGCAGCGCGTCGAGCACGACCATCCCGTCGAGCGTGGCCGAGGCGTGCAGGCGGGACCGCTCGCGCTGGCGACGGGCCGCCTCGTCGGCCCGCTCCGGGTCGGCGTGCTGACACCAGTACTCGATGAGCCGAGCGCCGTCGCGGTACGACAGCCCGCTGCACGCCGCGACCAGCTCGGCCTCGTGCTCGGCGAACAGATCCCGGTGCCAGGGCTCGTTGGCCCGCTCGAGCCGGTCGACGTGGTCGAGGGACAGCCGACCAGCGATCGCCGCCTCGCTCGTGACCGGCATGGTCGTGAGCGCTCGAGCTCGTCGAAGCGCCACGGAGGCCGTGCCCGTCGAGCAACGGAGCTCCCGACCCAGCCGCGCCGCGGCCGTCCGTGATCCGTCGGTCGCCCAGCGACCCCGGGACGACCACCGCGCCAACACCGGCGCTGCCGCTGCGGCAAGCCGACCGCGTGCTGCCTCGACGCCCACGGCGAGCGCATCGATCTCGTCATCGTCCACGACTGTCGGGTCGATCGCGGCCAGAAGCTCGATCGCACGGTCGAGCAGCGCGAGCGGATCCTCGTCCACCCCCACCGACCCCTCGCTCCCCGCCTCCGACGACTCCATGACGAGATCATGCGCACGGGGGTGTGACGCGGTGGTCGGGCTCGGTCACCGTTCGGGACGTGTCGCCTGACACACTCGGCCCATGAAGCTCAACCTGTCGGCCGACGAGGTCCTCGCCACCACCCGTTCCGTTCGCAAACGCCTCGACTTCGACCGACCGGTCGAACGGTCGATCGTCGAGGAGTGCCTCGAGCTCGCCCTGCAGGCACCCACGGGGTCGAACACCCAGGGGTGGCACTGGGATTTCGTGGAGGACCCGGCCAAGAAGCAGGCGCTCGCCGACATCTACAAGGCCAACTTCGAGGTGTACGCCAACGCTCCCGGCCGGGAGTTCGGTGAGGGCGACGTCCGCGGCGAGCGGATGGAGGCCGTCCGCGACTCGGCCTGGTACCTCGCCGAGCACTTCCACCGTGCGCCGATCCTGATGATCCCGTGCATCGAGGGGCGACTCGACAACCTGCCGTCATTCGCCACCGCATCGATGTGGGGCTCGCTCTTCCCGGCGGTGTGGAGCTTCATGCTGGCCCTGCGCGAGCGCGGGATGGGGTCGGCGTGGACCACGATCCACCTGATGCGCGGCGGCGAGCAGCAGGCCGCCGAGCTGCTCGGGATCCCCTACGACACGGTGTCACAGGGCGGCCTGTTCCCCATCGCCTACACGCTCGGCACCGAGTTCAAGCCGGCCAAGCGCCTGCCGGGCAGCGCCGTCTCGCACTGGGACGCCTGGTGAGCGCGGCCGCCCCTGTGGGCGGCACCCCTCACTCCACGAGCCGCAGGCCCGCCGGCGTCATCGACGGCGCGTCGTAGGGCAGCTCCACCACGAACTCGGTCCGTCGGGCCGGGAAGAGGTGCTCGCTCACCAGCACCGGGTGGCCCTCGACGTCGGTGGTGACCCGCTCGCACCGCAGGATCGGTGAGCCGACCGGCACGCCGAGCAGGGCCGCGTCGGCGGGCTCGGCGGAGTCGGCCCCGATGGTCTGGGTCGCGCCGCGGAACGCGACGCCCATCAGCTCGTAGAAGGGTCGGCGCTCCACGTCGTCGCGCGAGAGCCGCTGCCCCAGCTCGGCGGGGCACCACACCGTGACCACGGCGAAGGGTTCGCCGTCGGCCAGGTTGACGCGCTTGACCCGCAGCACCTGTCCCGGACCGAGGAGGGCCCGCACCCGCGCCGGCGGGGGGCCGAACGCGAACTCCTCGACCCGACGCTCGGAGTGCTTGCCACTCCCGGCGAGCTGATCCTCGATGGTGCCGAGTCGACCGAGGTGCTGGCGCACCGGCTCGGTGGCCACGAACCACCCGAACCCCTTGCGTGCCCCGACGAGGCCCTCGTCGCGCAGCAGCTCGAGGGCACGACGCACCGTGACCCGGCTCGCATCGAACTCGGCCGAGAGCTCGGACTCGCTCGGCAGCACCGAACCGCCCGGCGCCGCGAGCACCCGGGCCCGCAGCTCCTCGGCGATCTCCTGATACCTGATCTGTCGCATCCGCGCTCCCGTCGCTCGGATCCCGATGTCGTGCGGCCCGACGCCGTGTGTGACGTCGGGCTTGGACACCGGCCCGACCTGTATTATAGTTGTCTACATGACGGTCTCTGCCACCACCCCGATCGAGCTGGTCCGCGGCGTGTACGCCACCCTCCCCGAGCGAGTCGCGCTCGGCCGCGAGCGGCTCGGCCGACCGCTCACGCTGGCCGAGAAGGTGCTCGTGAACCACCTCGTCGACCCGTCGGGCCAGGAGATGGTCCGCGGCACCAGCTACGCCGACTTCCGGCCCGACCGCGTCGCCATGCAGGACGCCACCGCACAGATGGCGCTGCTCCAGTTCATGACCGCCGGTCTGCCCGAGGCGGCCGTGCCCTCGACCGTGCACTGCGACCACCTCATCCAGGCCAAGGTC
>CAYRXQ010000371.1:0-2705 GCA_964428115.1 uncultured Ilumatobacteraceae bacterium | reverse complement strand
CGACCTCGCGGATGCGCTGGCTCATCACCTGGCGGAACGTCTGCGCGGCGATGCGGCCCAGCTCTTCGCGCTTGGGCGTGTCGTCGCGCTCGTTGACCCAGTTGCCGTCCTCGTCGAGGTCGTAGGCGATGAAGGCGAACTCCATGGTCTGCGGGTTGACCTCGACCACCACCTCGTCGGCTGCGCCGGGACGCCGCTTGTAGGCCGACGCCAGGGCGTCGACCAGGACGTGCAGCAGGTCGTCCTCGCTCATGCCCTTCTCCTGGGCGAGCATGCGGATGGCTTCGCTCATGTCGAGGTTGCTCACGACGAGGGTTCCTCCTTCTTCTTCGACTTCGTGGAGCCCGCGGCCTTGGGGCCCCCGGGCTTGGGCGCCGGACCCCACACGAACACGGTGCGGGCTCGGTCGATGCGGGCCAGTTCGACCACGCGATCGACCGGACCACCGGTGGCCGGATCGGCGATGCGGAGCGTGCAGGTGTCGTCGTCGGCAGCCACGAGGATGCCCTCGAGACGGCGCTGGTCGGCGGTGGTGTCGGACAGGCGGATGTTCACCGTCTTGCCGATCTCGCGACCGAAGTGCGCCGCAGTGCGGAGCTGGCGCTCGACGCCGGGACTCGTGACCTCGAGGGTGTAGCGACCCGGAACCGGATCCTCGTGGTCGAGCTCGCGCGAGACCAGGCGGGTGGCCAGGGCGAGTTGGTCGAGATCGACCCCACCCGGCGAACCGGGCGGCGTGTCGAGCGTGATACGCAGGGTGTTCCCGCGCTGCTCGAGGTCGTAGAGGTCGAGGCCGAGGTCGGAGGCGATCGGTGCGACGAGCTCTCGCACGCGCTGGAGGACTGGACCGTCCGGCATCTCGATCGACCTCCTTTCGCAAAAGACGGCGTGGGGCGAGCCCCACGCCCCTCGGTCATGCAACCAACAAAGCACGACGAGTATATCCGGGCCCACCGCTATCGTGCCCGGGTGCTCCGGATGTCGACGCTGTTCCTGCGTACCCTGCGCGACGATCCCTCCGATGCCGAGGTGCCCTCGCACCGGCTCCTCGTGCGGGCCGGGTACATCCGGCGGGCCGCTCCGGGTGGGTTCTCGTGGCTGCCGCTGGGCTGGCTCGTCTACCGCAACGTCGAGCGCATCGTGCGCGACGAGATGGACGCCGCCGGGTTCCAGGAGGTCCACTTCCCCGCCCTGCTCCCCAAGGAGCCCTACGAGGCCTCCAACCGCTGGGTCGAGTACGGCGACAACCTGTTCCGACTGCAGGACCGACGTGGCAACGACTTCCTGCTGGCCCCCACCCACGAGGAGATGTTCACCCTGCTGGTGAAGGACCTCTACTCCTCGTACCGCGACCTGCCGCTGTCGATCTACCAGATCCAGACCAAGTTCCGCGACGAGGCCCGGCCGCGCGCCGGCCTGCTGCGGGGCCGCGAGTTCTCGATGAAGGACTCCTACTCCTTCGACCTCGACGACGCCGGCCTCCAGCGCTCCTACGACCGCCACCGCGCCGCCTACATCAGCACCTTCGACCGACTCGGGCTGCCCTATGTGATCGTCTCGGCCGTGTCGGGCGCGATGGGGGGCTCGGCGAGCGAGGAGTTCCTGGCACCGCTCGAGGTGGGCGAGGACACCTTCGTGCGGTGCTCGACCTGCGACTACGCCGCCAACGTCGAGGCCGTGCAGATCCCGCCCGTCCCGGCCCTCGACCCTGCCGCGGCCCCGCCCGCCCGCGTCGCCGACACCCCCGGCACCCCCACCATCGCCACGCTGGTCGATCACCTCAACGGCCACGACGACCTGCGCCGCGCCGATCGGGAGTGGACCGCGGCCGACACCCTCAAGAACGTCGTGGTCAAGCTCCGTCACCCCGACGGGACCGTCTCGGCGATCGCCATCGGCGTGCCCGGCGACCGCGAGGTCGACCTCAAGCGGGTCGAGGCACATGTGGCGCCGGCCGAGGTGGAGCCCTTCGGCGAGGCCGATTTCGCCGCACGACCGGCCCTCGTGAAGGGCTACATCGGCCCCGAGGTGCTCGGCGAGGGGTCGCCCAGCGGCATCCCCTTCCTCGTCGACCCGCGCGTCGTCACCGGGACGCGGTGGGTCACGGGAGCCAACGAGTCCGGTCGGCACGTGATCGACCTGGTCGCGGGGCGCGACTTCACCCCCGACGGCACGATCGAGGCCGCCGAGGTGCTCGCCGGCGACCCCTGCCCCCAGTGCGGCGCGCCACTCGAGATCGCCCGCGGCATCGAGATCGGCCACATCTTCCAGCTCGGCCGCAAGTACGCCGAGGCGCTCGGCCTCACCGTGCTCGATCAGCACGGCCAACAGGTCACCGTCACCATGGGCTCCTACGGCATCGGCGTCTCGCGTGCCGTCGCGGCGATCGCCGAGGCGACCCACGACGACCTCGGCCTGTGCTGGCCCCGCGAGGTCGCTCCCGCCGACGTGCACATGGTGGTCGCCGCCAAGGAGGGGTCGCACCAGTACGCGGCCGCCGAGGCCGTCGCCGCCGCGCTCGAGGCGCAGGGCGTCCGGGTGCTGCTCGACGACCGCACCGGGGTCTCCCCCGGCGTGAAGTTCAAGGACGCCGAGCTGATCGGCGTGCCCACCATCGTGGTCGTGGGCAAGTCCCTGGCCGAGTCCGGCACCGTCGAGGTCAAGGACCGCCGCACCGGCGAGCGCGCCGATCTCCCGATCGGCGA
>CAYRXQ010000370.1:0-2706 GCA_964428115.1 uncultured Ilumatobacteraceae bacterium | reverse complement strand
TGCGGAAGATCGAGCCGGGCCGGAAGATGCTGCTCCAGACCTGGCTGCCCTGCACGCCGGCCCACAGCCGGGAAGCGGACCGTCGAGGGTCCGTCGTCGTCCGGTCGAGGTCGGCCCGTGTTCTCGCCATGCGCTGGCCTCCAGTTCTCGAGCAAGTGTTCCGGTGCGCCCGGTGTTTCCGCGCCGCTGTGGTGCCCCGTTCGGTCCACCCACCAGGTGGGTGGACCGAACGTCCGGCTCAGCCGAGATCGAGGCAGGCGATGCGTGCTCCATCGCTCGGATCGTGGATCACGATCGACCGCGCCTCGTCACGGGCCCAGTGGCCGTGCACGGCCACGGCGTGCGCGACCCCGCTCGGCTGGGCGTGCAGCACCGGCCAGATCTCGTTGACGTCGTCGACCGCTCCGCCGACCACGTGCTGATAGTGGCCACCGCCTCCGGTGGGCGAGCATGGAGCATTGTGGACGTGCGAGCCGTAGGTCGTTCCGGGCTCGAGACCGCGGGCGACGCTGACGACGAGCGTGCGCCCACCCCCGGTGTCGGAGCGAACCATCATCGCCTGGCCGGTGATGACGAAGCCGCGACCTGTGCCGGTGCTGGTGGTCTGGAAGCGGCCGTGCGTGACCTCGGCCGCGCCCTCGGCCTGGGCCAGGCCCGCCGTCGCGGTCACGCTGAGCACCACGGTGGCGGCGAGCGTGGGGATGAGTGAGTTCATGGTGCGTCTCCTCTGAGTCGAGTGCCCTCCGCCTCGTTGCGGTGGGCACGTACTCGGACAGACGATGCAGACGACGCAGCGGGTGACACCGACCGGCATGCGACGAGTGACCCCGGATGGCGGAGTCACCCGAGCCCGACTGCGGAGAGCACGACCAACAACACGACGATTGCAACTGCGACCACCGTGACGAGTCGCACGACTCGAGGCAGCCGCCAACCGTCCTCGATCGGTGCCACGATCACGTAGGAGCTTCGGACGACGACGCCGTAGGTGGCCGCCATCAACACCACGCCGAGGAGCACTCCGGGTGAGATGCCGCTCTCGACGAGATCTGCGCCGATGATGATCGGGACCGGGATCGCCACGAACCCAGCCGCCAGACGGGCTGCCCGAGGCCAGTCGGTGCGAGCCCCGGCGACAGTGGCGCCGAACACGGTGGGCAGCATCATCGCACCGGCGCCCGCGAAGATCGGAAGGGTCAAGACAGCCGCCGCAACACGTGCTGTCGTGCTCCACCGCCGCCGCACACCCGCTCGCCGTACCGCCCATGCCACCCCGTGCCCGGCACCCGCGATCGTGAAGGCGAGAACGATGAAGATCGTCCCGCCCCAGGAGAACTCCGGTTCGTCGCTGATCAGCCGCATCCAACCGCGGGCGACAACACCGAGCGCCGCGCCGGCGAACGGGGCGCAGAACACGAACCACCACCCCGAGCGACGTTGTCGGCTCAGGCGGGAGTGGGAGCCGATGAGCAGGACGTCGTCGAGTGCAGGCATGATCGGACAGACGACGCTGACGCTTCGAGGGATGACACCGGCAGACGCACTCCACCAGTTGCGCCCGGCCGCCCGGGTGGGCGGGTGGGCGGTGTGGGCGGGTGCGCCGGCTGCTGCTCACTTCTGCGGGCGTGCGGAACGCCGCCATCCGCGACTCGCTGCTCGACAGCTGAAGAAGCGCGGGTTGCCGGCGTCGGAACTCCTCCAGATCGCGCTGCGCGCCGAACTCGAGCGCCAGGACGCGCTCGACGAGACGGCGCGGTATCTCGAGGAACTCGTGGCCGAGATCGGAGACTCTCGCGCCGCGATGCCAACACCAACCGCTTCCTGCATCATGCGACCGCGTCGGGATCGACGGGGGTGATGAGTCGAGCGAAGAGGTTGGCGGCGTCGCCTTGCATGCCGGGGGTCGAGGCCGGTCCGGACCCCGCGTGCAGGGCCCGGACCGGTTCTTCGTCTGCGGGGGTCTCGATGCGTCTCGTCAGCTCGCCGTCAGGACGCCACAGGCCACCCGACCGCCGCTGTTGCCGATCGGCGGGGTGAAGTCGTCGGGGTTGGCGTGGATCACGAGGGCACTGCCGTCGAGGTCGAAGAGCGACGTCTCGCCGGCCGACAGCGTGAAGCCGGCGACGTGCGTGTTCAGCGTGCCCCGGCCGGCGTCGTTGACGACGAGGTTGGGGAGGTCGCCTGCGTGGCCGCCGTGGATCGCACCGGACGGGTTGAAGTGGCTGCCGGCGCTGGTGAACGCCGGGGTCTGGCAGAGACCCTCGCCGTGGACGTGGAGGCCGTGCTCCCCGGGCGACAGGTCGGCGACCTTCACGCTGACGTGCACACCGCCGGCGGCGTCCTCGGTGAAGTGGGCGAAGCCGACCTGGTTGCCGGTCGCGTCGATGATCGTGGCCTGGGCGCGGACAGCGCCCGTGTCGGCCGAGATCGCCGACACCGTCGGCAGTGCAGCGCCGACGACGACCGTGACGCCGGCGACGAGGAGGACGGGGCGGGGGATGGTGATGTTCATGGTTGCTCCTTGTGGTTGTTGTTGGTGGTGGAGAGGTGGTGATCGAGAGGTGGTGGGGGTGCGCTCACACCGCCGAGGACGTGGCGACGCTGAACGTCATGGCGAGCGAGAGGAGCGTGATGACGACGGCGGCGACGACCGTCACTGCCTTGACGACACCGTTCATGCGCCACCCGTCGTCCTGGGGCGTCGCG
>CAYRXQ010000369.1:0-2707 GCA_964428115.1 uncultured Ilumatobacteraceae bacterium | reverse complement strand
CAAGGCGGCCCGCTTCATGCAGCTGTGCGACGCGTTCGGGATCCCCCTCGTCACGCTGTGCGACACGCCCGGGATGATGGTCGGGCCCGACGTCGAGGCGACCGCGCTGGTCCGACACTGCAGCCGACTGTTCGTGACCGGTGCGAACGTCTCGGTCCCGATGGTGTCAGTGGTGCTGCGCAAGGCCTACGGGCTGGGCGCGCAGGCGATGATGGGTGGGTCGACCAAGGCGCCCGTGGCCTGCCTGTCGTGGCCGACCGGCGAGTTCGGCGGCATGGGCCTCGAGGGCGCGGTCCGCCTGGGTTATCGGCGTGAGCTCGAGGAGGCCGGCGGCGACGCCGCCCGGGAGGCCCTGTTCCGTGAGCTCGTCGACCGGCTGTACGAGCACGGCAAGGCGGTCAGCGTGGCCTCGTACTTCGAGATCGACGACGTGATCGATCCGGCCGACACCCGCCGCTGGCTGTCGACGATCCTGCGGTCGGCGCCGCCCATCGACCGGATGCACGATCGTCGCCCCAACATCGACTCCTGGTGAGTCTCGGGTCCAGGGACCGCCGGAGCGGGCCGAGCCCGAGCCGGGTCGATCGTGGTCAGTCGCCCAGCAGCCCCTGCAGCACGTAGTTCGAGGCCTTGACCGCACCCATCGAGGCGCACGAGGCCACCGAGTAGCGGTGGCCGGGGTACAGCACCACGTCGTCGGGCACCCGGGCGAGGCGGCGCAGGCTCTCGACCATCGCGCTCGCATCGCTGCCCGGCAGGTCGGTACGGCCGCACCCGTCGAGGAACAGGGTGTCGCCGGCCACCAGCCGATCGTCGACCAGGAAGCACTGGCTGCCCGGGGTGTGCCCGGGCGTGTGCACCAGCTCGACGCGGATCGCGCCGACCATCACCACGTCGCCGGGGTCGTGGGCGACCAGGTCGGCCTCGGTCACCCCGGTCGTGCGGGTGAGCCACGGCACCTCCTGGCGCTGCACGTGCACCGGGCACGCGCACCGGTCGAGGAGCGCGGCGACACCTTCGATCTGGTACCCCATCATCGAGCCACCGACGTGATCGGGGTGGTAGTGCGTGGCGAGCACCCCGGTGACGCGCATGCCGTCGGCCTCGACCGTGTCGACGAGGTCGCCAACCGCATACGCCGGGTCGACCAGCAGGCACTCCCCGGTCTCGCGGTCACCGATGGCATAGGCGAAGTTGACCATCTGGGTCGCGATGTCGTCGCCGACCGCGAAGTCGCGGCCCGAGAGGAGCTGGCGGAAGTAGAGACGGTCGGGGGCGTCCATGGCGACCGAGCGTACGCTCCCCGGTCATGACCGCCACGAGTCCCTCCTCCGGACCACTCGCCGCGCTGACCGCCGGGCAGCTCGTCCCGTTCGGCGGCGACCGGGTCGCCGTGGTCTCCGAGGAGCTGGCAGCGGCGTTCGTGCCCGGTGACCGGCTCGTGGTGGTGCAGGACACCGGCGACCTGCTCCACATCCCACAGGCCGAGCACGAGCTCGTGCGCGGGGTGGTCGACCGAGCGGTCGGCGCGTTCGGGGCCCTCGCAGGGTGCAGCGACGAGCAGATCACCACGTTCTTCGCGGCCTTCGCCGACCACCTGGCCGACGACACCCGGTTCGCTCCCATCGCACAGGCCAACGCCGCCGACGTGGTCCGGGCGGCTGCCCGCGGCCGGTCGACCACCAGGCTCGAGCTGACCCACTCGATGCGCTCGGCGATGGTCGACGGCCTGCGCACCTGGCGCGACGCCCGGATCGGACGCGACACCCTCGAGCGCGTCGTCGAGCACGAGGGCTGGTCGGTGGAGCTGCGTCGTGCCCCGCTCGGGGTGGTCGGGTTCGGGTTCGAGGGGCGACCCAACGTGTTCGCCGACGCTGCCGGGGTCGTCCGCTCGGGCAACGCCGTCGTGTTCCGGATCGGCTCCGACGCACTCGGGACGGCGGCCGCCATCGCCGAGCATGCACTCGACCCGGCGATCGAGGCGGCCGGGCTGCCGTCAGGGGTCGTCGGGCTCGTGCCGTCGGCGGCCCATGCCGCGGGGTGGGCGCTGTTCGGCGACCGCCGCCTCGCACTGGCCGTGGCCCGAGGCTCGGGCGCCGCAGTGGCACAGCTCGGTTCGGTGGCCCGTCAGGCGGGGGTACCCGTCAGCCTGCACGGCACCGGTGGGGCGTGGATGGTGGCCGCCGCCGACGCCGATGCCGACCGCTTCGCCCGCGCCGTGCGGCACTCGCTCGACCGCAAGGTCTGCAACACCCTCAACGTCTGCTGCATCGAACGGGATGCGGCCGACCGTCTGGTACCCGTGTTCCTCGATGCGCTGCGCGATGCGGCCGCAGCGCGGGGCGCGGCCCCGCGCCTGCACGTCGAGGAGCACTCGTCGGCCGCCGTGCCAGCGGCCTGCTTCGAGGAGCGCGTCCAGGTGGCCCGGGCCGACGGCACGCACGAGGAACCGTTCGCGTCGCTGCTGTCGGCCGACGAACTGGGCCGCGAGTGGGAGTGGGAGGGATCACCGGAGGTGTCCCTGGTGGTGGTCGACCGCGTCGACGACGCGATCGAGCTCTGCAACCGGACGAGCCCGCGGTTCGTGGCCACGCTCGTCAGCGAGGACCCGGATGCCCACGACCGGGTCTGGGCGGCGGTCGACGCGCGGCATTGCTCGGCGAGGCGCGCGCGATCCCGCGCAACTACCACCACGTGGTCGTCGACG
>CAYRXQ010000368.1:0-2707 GCA_964428115.1 uncultured Ilumatobacteraceae bacterium | reverse complement strand
TGCGCGTGGCGTGGTGCTGCATCGGCACAAGCGGCTGGGCCTGTGGCTCCAACCGGGCGGCCACATCGATCCGGGTGAGCATCCGGCCGCGGCCGCGGTGCGTGAGGCCCGCGAGGAGACCGGCCTCGCGGCGACGCTGGTCCACGGTGAGCTGGTGCACGTCGATGTGCCCCCCGGGCCGCGCGGCCACACCCACCTCGACCTGCGGTTCCTGGTGGACGGTGGGGACGCCGACCCGTCGCCCCCCGAGGGGGAGAGCCCCGACGTGGCCTGGTTCACCTGGGGCGAGGCGATCGCCCTCGCCGACGACGGCCTCCGCGGCGCCCTCCTCACCCTCCGCCCGGCCTGAGCCTGAGCCTTCCGGCTCGCTGACCTCGGGCCTCGGCGCCTGACCCCCGGCCCCACCCCGGTTCTGGGCGCGCTGGGAGGCGATTTCCGCTGGGGTGCGCGCCCAGAAACGTCCGGCGGTCGGGTGGCGGCGGGTTTCGCTGGCCTCTCGGGTTCTGGGCGCGCTGAGCGGCGGTTTCCGCACCGGTGCGCGCCCAGAAACGTCCGGGGGTCGGGTGGCAGCGGGCCTCGTGGCCTCTCGGGTTCTGGGCGCGCTGAGAGGCGGTTTCCGCACCGGTGCGCGCCCAGAAACGCTCGGCGGTCGGATCGGCGCGGTCCACTCCGGGTTCTGGGCGCGCTGAGCGGCGGTTTCCGCACCGGTGCGCGCCCAGAACGCCCGAGGGGCGCTGGGCGGACGGGGGCGGTGCGCGGGATCGGACTTGCGGGGATCGTACGTGTGTTCGATACTCGCGCGGTGGGGTTCAACAACCCGTCGTGGTCGTGGAGTGAGCTGGAGGCGACGCTCTCGGGTCGGGGTCGTGACGGGCGCGCCCCGGGGAGCCCCTCGTGGAACGCCGGTGGCGACGGCCCGGCCTGGAGCAGGCGGCGGCAGCCCTTCGAGGCCCCCGACCATCTGGCCGCCGGGCCGAGCGGGCCGAGTGGGCCGAGCGGGCCGCACGGGCCGCACCGGGCGACGGTGCCGTACGCCGAGCTGCACTGCCACTCGAACTTCTCGTTCCTCGACGGCGCCTCGCACCCTGAGGAGCTGGCCACCGAGGCCGCCCGGCTGGGCCTCGAGGCGCTCGCGGTCACCGATCACGGCGGGTTCTACGGGGTGGTCCGCTTCGCCGAGGCGGCCCGGGCGGTCGGGCTGCCGACGGTGTTCGGGGCCGAACTGGCCCTCGATCCCGAGCTGGCCGACGGCGCCAGGGTGGCCCGGGCCGAGGCCGACACGCAGCGTCAAGCGCGCACCGGTCGGCTCGTCGACCAGCACGATCCCGACCCGCCCGGCCGTCAGCTCGTCCTGCTTGCCGACGGACCGGCCGGGTACGGACGACTCTCCCGGGCGATCGCCCTCGGCCACCTGGCCGGCGAGAAGGGAGTGCCCCGGTGGACGCTCGCCGATCTGGCTGACACCGTGGCCGGCGGTGGCCGTGGTGGCTCCGGTGGCCGTGGTGGCTCCAGTGGCCTCGGGGGTGGCCCGGGCGGCAGCGGCGGCACCGGGTCGGTGTGGGCGCTCACCGGCACCCACCGCGGCAGCGTGCCGACCGCGCTGATGGAGGAGGGGCCGAGCGCGGCCCGCCGCGAACTCGACCGGCTGGTGGCGGCGTTCGGACGCGACCGGGTGCTGGTGGAGCTGTGGGATCACGGCGATCCGCTCGACTCGGCCCGCTGCGACGCACTGGCCGAGGTGGCGGCACGGTCGGGGGTGGAGTGCGTGGCCGCGAACGACGTCCGGTATGCCACGCCCACCCAGCGTCGCCTGGCCACGGCGCTGACGGCGGTGCGGACCCGGCGCAGCCTCGACCAGATCGATCCGTGGCTCCCGGCCGGCGCCGGCGCGCACCTGCGCTCGGGTGCCGAGCAGCTCCGTCGCTTCGCCCGCTATCCCGGGGTGGTCGAGCGGGCGGCCGAGGTGGGACGGGCCCTCGCGTTCGACCTGTCGTTGGTGGCGCCGCGGCTGCCGCCGTTCCCCTGCCCGCCCGGCGCCGACGGCAGGCCGATGACCGAGATGGAATACGTGCGCGTGCTCACGACCGAGGGGGCGCGCCGCCGCTACGGCGACCGTCCGGGCCCGGGGGAGGACCTGTCGCTGCGGGCCCGGGCGTGGCGGACCATCGACCACGAGCTGGCGATCATCGAGCAGCTCGGCTTCGCGGGCTACTTCCTGGTCGTGTGGGACATCGTCGAGTTCTGCCGACGGTCGAACATCCTGTGCCAGGGGCGTGGCAGCGCCGCGAACTCGGCGGTCTGCTACGCGCTCGGCATCACGGCGGCCGACGCGGTGTCGCTCGGGCTGCTGTTCGAGCGGTTCCTGTCACCTGAGCGCGACGGGCCGCCCGACATCGACGTCGACATCGAGAGCGACCGCCGTGAGGAGGTCATCCAGTACGTCTACGAGCGCTACGGGCGGCACCACACCGCCCAGGTCGCCAACGTCATCACCTACCGGGCCCGCTCGGCGGTGCGTGACATGGCGGGCGCGCTCGGCCATGCGCCGGGCCAGCGCGACGCCTGGGCCACCCAGGTCGACGGCTGGTCGGGGGTGGCCGCCACCGCCGCGCAGCCCGACTGCAGCATCCCGGGCCCGGTGCTCGAGCTGGCCGCCGAGCTCGAGGGCGCGCCCCGGCACCTCGGCATCCACTCGGGCGGCGCCCAC
>CAYRXQ010000367.1:0-2721 GCA_964428115.1 uncultured Ilumatobacteraceae bacterium | reverse complement strand
CACCGAGCAGATCCTGCCGCTGGTGGCCGCCGACATGGACGGGTACGGCACGGTGCTCGACGTCGGGTGTGGCGACGGGCAGATCGCCCGGCTCCTGGCCGCGTCGGGTGCACGGGTCGTGGGGATCGATCCGACGTGGAACCAGATCCGTGTCGCCGCCGAGCGCGGTGGCGGTCCCGGCTACGCACGTGCTGCGGCCGACGCGCTCCCGTTCCCCGACAGCGCCTTCGACGCCGTGGTCGCCTGCCTGGTCTTCGAGCACATCGACGACCTCGACGGGGCGATCGCCGAGGTGGCCCGGGTCCTGCGTCCGGGCGGGCGGTTCACGTTCCTGCTGAACCACCCGCTGCTGCAGACCCCGGGCAGCGGCTGGATCGACGACCAGATCCTCGACCCGCCCGAGCAGTACTGGCGCATCGGGCCGTACCTCACCGAGGCGGAGTCGATCGAGGAGGTCGAGCTCGGCGTGCACATCCGCTTCCTGCACCGGCCGCTCTCGCGGTACGTCAACGCGCTCGCGGCGAGCGGATTGCTGCTCGAGCACATGGGCGAGCCCGCCGCGCCGCCCGGGTTCCTGGCTCGGGCTCCCGAATACCCCGACGCGGCGACGATCCCGCGTCTGCTGCACCTGCGGCTCCGGCGGGTCGAGGACCGGTAGCACGATCGCGCCGGGCGCCGACGCGGGTCGCCGCGCTGGGTCGCCGGACCACGGCTAGGGTCCGACCGATGGCCGACATCGTGCTGATCACCGGGTTGTCCGGCGCCGGTCGCTCGGGGGCGGCCGCGGTGCTCGACGACCTCGGCTGGTACGTGGTCGATAACCTGCCGACCTCGTTGCTGCCGGTGATCGTGGAGCTGGCCTCCAAGCCGGGTGGCGGGATCGAGCGGCTGGCCCTGGTCTCGGGGCGACAGCACTCCGACGTGCTCCCGCATGTGGGGGCGATGCGGGCGGGCGGGCATCGGGTCACGATCCTGTTCCTCGACGCGTCGACCCCCGAGCTGGTCAAGCGGTACGACGCCACGCGCCGCAAGCACCCGCTGGCCGAGGAGGCCGACGGGCTCCTGGAGTCGATCGAGCTCGAGCGGGCCCGCCTGGCCTCGCTGCGCGACGCGGCCGATCTGGTGATCGACACGAGCGGGTTGAACGTGCACCAGCTCAAGGAGCGGCTCGTGAGCGCGTTCGCCGAGCCGGGCCGGACCGCGATGCAGGTCTCGGTCGAGAGCTTCGGCTACAAGCACGGGCTCCCGCTGGACGCCGACATCGTCATGGATGTCCGGTTCCTGCCCAACCCGCACTGGGATCCGCTGCTGCGACCGCTCACGGGTCATGATCCGGCGGTGCGCGATCACGTGCTCGAGCGCGGCCTCACCCTCGAGTTCCTCGACCGGCTCGATGACCTGCTGATGGGCATCCTGCCGGCGTATCAGGCCGAAGGGCGCAGCTATCTGACCGTGGCGATCGGCTGCACCGGGGGCCGGCACCGCTCGGTCGCCGTGGCCGAGGAGCTGGCCCGCCGGTTCCGCGACCGTGGTGTCGCAGTCCGCACCTCGCACCGCGACCTCGCCCTCGGCGGCTGACTAGGGTACGGGTGATGCCGGGTCGCTCCGACCGGGCAGATCCCGAAAGGACACCCCCGACCATGACGGTGCGCGTAGGCATCAACGGATTCGGACGGATCGGTCGCAACTTCTTCCGCGCGGCCAAGCAGGCAGGCGCCGACATCGACTTCGTCGCTGTCAACGACCTCGGGTCGCTCGACGCGATGGCGCACCTCCTCAAGTACGACTCGGTGCTGGGCACGCTGCCCGACACGATCAAGGCCACCAAGACCGGCATCAAGGTCGGCGCGGATGAGCTGAAGGTGCTCAGCGAGCGCGACCCGAAGAACCTCCCGTGGGGCGACCTCGGGGTCGACGTCGTGATCGAGTCGACCGGCTTCTTCACGGCGCGCGAGAAGGCCGCGTTCCACCTCGAGGCCGGAGCGCCGCTGGTGATCGTCTCGGCTCCCTCCTCGGGTGCCGACGCCACGTTCGTGTACGGCGTCAACCACAAGGACTTCAACCCCAAGATCCACCAGGTGATCTCGAACGCGAGCTGCACCACCAACTGCTTCGTGCCGCTGGTCAAGGTGCTCGACGACGCGTTCGGCGTGGTCGAGGGGATGATGACCACCGTGCACGCCTACACCGGTGACCAGAACCTGGTCGACGGACCGCACAGCGACATGCGCCGAGCTCGCGCCGCAGCGATCAACATCGTGCCCACCAGCACGGGCGCGGCCCGGGCGACGAGCCTGGTGATGGAGTCGATGAAGGGCAAGCTCGACGGCACCGCCCTGCGCGTGCCGGTGCCCACCGGCTCGATCACCGACTTCACCGCCAACCTGCGCACGAAGGCCTCGGTCGAGGAGATCAACGCGGCGTACGCCGCGGCCGCCAAGAAGTCGCTCAAGGGCGTGCTGCGCTACAGCGACGAGCCGCTCGTGTCGAGCGACATCGTGACCGACCCGCACTCGTGCATCTTCGACTCGGGCCTCACGATGAGCATGGGCAAGATGGTCAAGGTGGCCGGCTGGTACGACAACGAGTGGGGCTACTCCAACCGGCTCGTCGATCTCACGCTGTACGCCGGCTCGAAGAAGCGCTGAGCCGTCATGCCTCGGATCCCCACCCTGGAGGATCTCGGCGATGTCGCCGGTGCGCGCGTCTTCGTGCGCACCG
>CAYRXQ010000366.1:0-2723 GCA_964428115.1 uncultured Ilumatobacteraceae bacterium | reverse complement strand
GGACGAACCGTCGTTCGACGCAGCCGTCGCCGCTGCCGCTCCCTTCGACGAGGCCGCCGAGGTCGACGAAGACGAGCTCGCGGTGCTCCTCTACACATCGGGCACCACGTCGCACCCGAAGGGGGTACAGCTCACCCACGGCGCGCTGACCGGCTACGTGATGGGCAGCAACGACGCGGCCGACGGGAGCGACAACGGGCGGATGCTGCTCGCAGCGCCGCTCTACCACGTGGCAGGGCTCACCTCGCTCCTCCACTCCCTGTACTCCGGCCGGACGACCGTGCTCATCCCACAGTTCGACGTCGACGACTGGCTCGGCGCGGTCGAGCAGCACGCGGTGACCCACGGCTTCCTGGTGCCGACCATGCTCGCCCGGATCACCGACGCCGATCGACTCACGACGACCGACCTCGGGTCGTTGCAGGCGATCACCTACGGCGCCGCTCCGATGCCACCGGCCGTGATCGAGCGGGCGATCAGGCTGTTCCCCGACACGGTCGAGTTCTCCGGGGCGTACGGGCAGACCGAGACCACCTCGACCGTGGCCGTGCTCGGGCCCGAGGATCATCGCCTCGTCGGGTCGCCCGAGGAGGTGGCGTCGCGCCGGGCCCGCCTGCGATCGGTCGGCAAGGTGCTCGACGAGGTCGAGCTGCGGATCGTCGACGACGAGGGCGAGCCGGTCCCCACCGGCGTCGTCGGTGAGGTCCAGCTCCGCACCCCTCGCGTCATGCGCGGATACTGGGGCAACGAGGAGCGCACCCGAGTGACCGTCGACGACGAGGGATGGGTGCACACGGGCGACCTCGGCTGGGTCGACGACGACGACTACCTGTTCCTCTCCGGTCGGCGCGGCGACATGATCGTGCGCGGCGGCGAGAACGTGTCACCCGAGGAGGTCGAGGTCGTCCTCTTCGAGCATCCGAAGGTCGTCGACGCCGGGGTCTGCGGCGTGACCGACCTCGAGTGGGGTGAGCGCATCGTTGCGACCCTGGTGCTCGCAAAGGGCGCCGAGCTCGACGAGGTCGTGGCGCACATCCGCGAGCGCCTCGCTCCGTTCAAGCGACCCGCCGAGTACCACGTGGTCGACGCACTCCCCCGGACCTCCACCGGGAAGTTGCTCCGCCGAGAGCTCGTGGCGCACTTCAGCGCCAGCCCCGATCCAACCTGACCGCCCTCTGGGGCCCACCGAAAGGCTGTCACCATGAAGTTCGACAACATCGTCACCCGGATGCTGGGCGTCGACATCCCGATCGTGCAGGCCCCGATGGGTCGAGTCGCCAAGCCGCCGCTCATCGCAGCGGTCGCAGAGGCGGGGGCGATCGGCCTGGTGCCGGGCTCGCTCCCGATGGACGAGGTCCGCGACGACATCCGGCGGGTGCGGGAGCTCACCAGCAAGCCGTTCGGGGTGAACCTGCCGATCGCCTTCGTGCGCGACCCGGCGATCGTGCAGATGATCTGCGACGAGGGCGTGGAGTTCGTGACCACCTCGGCGGGGAACCCCGACACCTACACCTCGATGCTCAAGGACGCGGGGCTCATCGTGTTCCACGTGGTGCCGTCGCTGAAGGCGGCGGAGCGGGCCGCTGCCGCCGGTGTGGACGGACTCGTGGTCGAGGGGTCGGAGGGGGCCGGGTTCAAGAACCCTCGCGAGGTGAGCACGATGGTGCTGCTGCCGTTGATCGCGACCCGCATCGACCTCCCGATCATCGCTGCGGGCGGCATCTCGGATGGTGCCTCGATGGCAGCGGCGTTCGCGCTCGGCGCGCAGGGCGTCCAGATGGGGACGCGGATGATGGCGTCGGTCGAGGCGAGCGTCCACCACAACATGAAGGACGCCGTCGTCGCCGCCGCTGAGACCGACACGGTGCTCATCAACCAGCACAACCGTCGCCCGGTCCGGGTGCTGCGGACCGCGACGACCGAGCGCTTCGAGGGTGCCACCGAGGGCGACCCGATGGCGCTGCTCGGCGACATCGCCAAGCTGTACGACGACGGCGACATGGAGGCCTCGCTCCCGCAGTGCGGCGCCGTGGCAGGGCGGATCGACGACGTGCTCCCCGCCGCCGAGATCATCCGTCGCACGGTCGCCGAGTTCGCCGCAACCCTCGACGGACTCCAGCAGTACCGCAGCGTCACCGCGGGCTGAGCATCATGGCGCCGCACGGGTGCGAGAGATCGGCGCCGGAGGCCCCGAGTGGGGTCGACACGCACCAGTAGAGTCGGCCCGTGCCGACGGACGTCGTCCTGACCGACAAGACCCGCGAGACGGTCGCGACCCTTCTGCAGGCAGCACGCGCCGTCTTCGAGAGCGAAGGCTTCGACGGGGCGAGCATCAACCAGATCGTGGATCGTGCAGGGGTCGCACGGGGGACCTTCTACATCTACTTCCCGTCGAAGGAGGACATCCTCGAGACGATCGCCGAGGGCATCGAGACCGACATCCAGGCGATCCAGGTCGGGATCGACGATCCGGCCGTCGACTCGCTGGAACTGGCCGACGAGTTGATCCGACGTGCGGTTCGTCAGTTCCTGCGCTTCTACCGCGAGCACGCCCGGATGATGGCCGTGCTCGAGCAGGTCGCCACCCACGACGACCGGTTCCGTCAGCTCCGTCGGCGGATGCGACGCAGCGCCGCGATGCGGGCGATCGGTATGATCGACCGGCTAACAGGGTGATGAAAAGTGCCGCCTGAGCGCTTGCCGGGGTGCGGCGGGTCGTGTCG
>CAYRXQ010000365.1:1229-2767 GCA_964428115.1 uncultured Ilumatobacteraceae bacterium | reverse complement strand
GCTCGACGGCCGACGGGTGGTTGTGGGTCTCGGCCTTGAGCGCGATCGTCGTGCCGGGCACGAACGACACGATGCCGGCGTTGCCCACGAAGGCCGAGCGGACGAAGGGGGCGGCGATCGCGTCGGTGGCGTCGCGCAGGCGTCCGAGCAGCGACGGGTGCTCGGCGCCGTCGGGGGTGACGATCCGTGCCCGGAACGTCTTGTGAGCGCAGTGCTCGCTCCAGGTCTGGGCGAGGGTCTCGAGCTCGACGTCGGTGGGATCGCGACCGACCGTGGTGAAGTGGTCGCGGATCACGACGAGCTCGGCGGGGTCGAGGGCCAGGCCGCGCTCGCGATCGAGCGCGGTGAGCGCCGCGTCGTCGAGACCGCGGATCGGTACGACCTCGGCGCCGGTGATCGGCACGTCGACCGAGCGGACCGGGGTGGCCGGGCCGTGCCACCAGTGGTCGACCACCGGGTTGGCGACCAGCCGGCGGACGACCTCGTCGGCCAGCTCGGGCGCGACCCCGGGGCCGAACTCGACGCGGCGGCCGGTGGTGGCGTGCGTGACCGGGATCCCGAGGGTGGCGGCGGCGTGGAGGACCGCGGTGGCCCCGGCGTCGGTGACACCCGGGTGCGGCAGCACCTCGATGCCACCGTCGGGCACCGTCCAGTCGCCGCGCTGCAGCAGCGGGTCGACGAGGAGGGTGGTGAGCGCCTCGAGGTGGTGCGGCTCGAGCGGGCCCTCGACGAGGACGAGATCGGCGATCGCGACCTGATCGGCGTCGGAGAGGTCGAGCCCGAGCTGGGCGGCCGCGGCGGCCAGGTCGACGGCCCGAGGGTCCGCGTCGAGTGAGCGGACCGTCAAGCGGTGGAACCCTCCCACGTACCGGACCCTACGGAGCCGGCGCCCTCGTTGGCACACGTTCGTACAAATAGTTCAGCGGCTCGATGCTGCGTAGCCTGCCGGGCATGTCGACCGATGCCGCACCGCCCGCGCCGACCCGGGTGCTGCTGGTCCGACACGGCGAGTCGAACGTCACCGTCCGTCGGGTCGTGGGCGGTCCGCGGACCTGCGACGGCCTGTCGGAGCTGGGTCGTCGACAGGCCGAGGCGCTGCGCGACCGGCTCGAACGCGATGGGGCGCCGCGGGTCGATCGGCTGATCTCGTCCGGGTATCCCCGGGCGATCGAGACCGCCGAGGTGCTCGAAGGGGTGCTCGGGTGCGCCGTCGAGGTGGTCGAGGGGTTCGGCGAGCACGATCCGGGTCCCGACTGCGACGGCGTGTCGTTCGAGGAGTTCGTCCGCCGCTACGGCACCCCCGACTGGGAGAGCGATCCGCACGCGGTGACCTTCCCGGGCGGCGAGACGATCGCCGAGTTCCAGCTGCGCGTCGGTGCCGCACTGCGCAGCACCCTGGACGCCTCGGCGGGTCAGACGGTGCTGGTGGTCTGTCACGGGGGTGTCATCGACACGGTCGTGCGCCTGGCCCTGCGGACCGCCCCCACCGGCCTGTTCGAGCTCCACACCCGGAACACCTCGATCACCGAGCTGGTCCG
>CAYRXQ010000365.1:0-1129 GCA_964428115.1 uncultured Ilumatobacteraceae bacterium | reverse complement strand
ACCCCGGTGGGCGACGACTTCACCGAGGCGTTCGCACTGCCCGGCCGCCTGCACGACCTGTGGGTCAGCCGCACCGCCGGTGGCGTGCCGATGCCGTACCGGCGCGGCCGCGGGGTCGGCGGATCGGGATCGGTCAACGCCATGGTCGCGCTCGTCGGTGGCCCGTTCCGGACGACGCATCGCCTCCCGGTCGAGGTACCGGGCGACGAGGAGATCGGGCCGATCGGCCATGCCCTGCTCCGGGCCGCGCCCGACGCCCGCCGGGCACCGCTCACCCGTCACGACGGGCATCGGGTGAGCACCGTGGAGACCTATCTGGCGCCGGCCCTCGCCGCAGAGCCCGAGCGGCTCCGGGTGATCGGGGACGCCACGGTCGCCCGGGTGCGCTGCAGCGCCCGCCGGGCCGTGGGAGCGGAGCTCGCCGACGGCACCTGCATCGACGCCGATCGGGTCGTGGTGTCGGCGGGGGCGATCCACACCCCGGCACTGCTGCTGCGCTCGGGCCTGGACGCTCCCGGGCTCGGCGAGGGTCTCCAGGATCACCCCTCCACCGTGCTCACCCTGCGCTACCGGCCCGGCGTCGCGCCGGCCGCTGGCTCGCTCGTGGTCGGCACGCTGCTCGAGCGCGGCGTGCACCAGGTGCTCCCGCTCGACCATCTCGGAACCGCGGCGCCCGGCTACGGCGCGCTCATGCCGGCCCTCATGGAGGTCCACAGCCGCGGCACGGTCCGGCTCGCGGCCGGCGGCGAAGACCCGGCCGTGGCTCCCGAGGTCCGCTTCGACCTGCTCGGCGATCCTCGGGACGTGGACGGTCTGGTCGGGGCGCTGCGGGTCGCGATCGAGCTGGTGGGTCATCCGGCGTTCGCCGAGATCGTCGACGAGGTGTTCGTCGACGACCGCGGCACCACGCTGGCGCAGCTGCTCGCCGAGCGCCCCGACGACACGGCCCTCGGCGCCTGGCTGCCGGCGCACGTGGCCGACTACGTGCACGCCAGCAGCACCTGTCGGATGGGGACCACGGTCGACGAGACGGGGCGGCTGCACGGCTACGACGACCTCTACGTCTGCGATGCGTCGGTGTTCCCCGGGGTGCCGTCGGTCAACACCAACCTCCCGACGGTGATGCTCG
>CAYRXQ010000364.1:0-2780 GCA_964428115.1 uncultured Ilumatobacteraceae bacterium | reverse complement strand
CTGATCCACCACTTCAAGCTGTTCACCGAGGGCTTCACGGTGCCCGAGGGCGAGGTGTACGAGGCGGTCGAGAGCCCGCGCGGTGAGATCGGCTGCTACATCGCCAGCGACGGCTCCGCCACCCCGTACCGCATGCACGTCAGGGCCCCATCGTTCGTGAACGTCCAGTGTCTCCCCCACATGATGCGCGGTGGGCTCATCGCCGACGACGTCGCCGTGATCTCCTCGGTCGACCCGGTGCTCGGAGAGGTCGACCGCTGATGGCACGCCTCGACGACGCCAACCTCGCGATCGCCCGCGACATCATCGGCCGCTATCCGCGCTCGAAGTCGGCGCTGATCCCCGTGCTGCACCTGGCCCAGGAGCAGGACGGCTACCTGAGCACCGAGGCCATGGCCCACATCGCCGAGCTCATGGGGCTGACCCCGGCCGAGGTGTACGGCACGGCGAGCTTCTACGAGATGTTCAAGTTCGAGCCGGTCGGGCGCTACTGCATCAACATCTGCACCAACATCTCGTGCCAGCTGGTCGGTGGCTGGGAGCTGCTCGAGCACGCCGAGCACACCCTGGGCATCAAGTCGGGGAGCACCACCGACGACGGGATGTTCACGATCGAGGACGTCGAGTGCATCGCCGCGTGCACCGAGGCCCCGGCCCTGCAGGTGAACTACCGGTACCGCTACACCGTCACCCACGAGGACTTCGACCGGCTGATCGCCGAGCTGCGCGCCGGCAAGCTCGGCGACGAGATCCCCCCGCACGGCACGCTCGCCCGCGTGCGCCAGCGCACGCCCGAGAACTGGGCGAACACCGGCAAGGAGGCGCAGGCCAAGGTGGACGCACGATGACCGACACTCCGAGCTACCACGTCGCAGGCCTGGTCCCGACCGGCCCGCAGCTGATCACCGGCCGCTTCGACGTGGCCGACGGCCACACCTACGAGGGGTACGTGCGCACCGGCGGGTACACGGCGTTGCGTCGGGCCCTCGACTCGATGACCCCCCAGCAGGTCCACGACGAGGTCCGCACCTCCGAGATGCAGGGACGTGGCGGCGCCGGCTTCCCGGCCGGCGTCAAGTGGGGGTTCCTCCCACCGGAGGTGTTCCCGCGCTATCTGGTCGTCAACGGCGACGAGAGCGAGCCGGGCACCTACAAGGACCGCCTCCTGATGGAGCGCGATCCACACCAGCTCATCGAGGGCGTGCTGCTCGCCGCCTACGCGGTCGGTGCGGCGCAGGCCTTCCTGTACGTGCGCGGCGAGATGGCGCTCGCCCAGGAGCGGCTCGCCCAGGCGATCAACGACGCGTATGCCCACAACCTCGTCGGCCGCAACATCCTGGGCACCGACTTCTCGGTCGACATCGCCCTGTCCTGGGGTGCGGGTGCCTACATCGTGGGTGAGGAGACGGCGCTCATCGAGAGCCTCGAGGGCGAGCGCGGGATGCCGCGGCTCAAGCCGCCGTACTTCCCGGCGTCGAAGGGGCTGTACATGCAGCCCACGATCGTCAACAACGTCGAGACGCTCTCGAACCTGCCCTGGATCATCAACGAGTCGGGCCAGGCCTTCCACGACCTCGGCGCGTCGAGCTCCACCGGGATGCGCATGTTCGCCGTCTCGGGGCACGTCAACCGCCCCGGCGTGTTCGAGGTGCCCAACGGCGTGACCACCTTCCGGATGCTGTTCGAGGCGCCCGAGTACTGCGGTGGCGTCCGCGAGGGCCGGGCGGTCAAGGCCTTCATCCCCGGCGGCGCGAGCGCGATGTGGTTCTTCGACGAGCACCTCGACCTGCCGCTCGACAAGCCCACCGTCGATCAGGCCGGATCGATGCTCGGCTCGGGCGCCATCGTGGTGATGGACGAGAGCACCGACATGGTGGCGGCGTGCTGGCGCATCGTGCGCTTCTTCGCCCGCGAGAGCTGCGGCAAGTGCACCCCCTGTCGCGAGGGCACGACGTGGCTCGAGCGGATCCTCAAGCGGATCCTCGACGGCCACGGTCGCGCCGAGGATCTCGCGACCCTGTTCGAGGTGTCGGAGTCGATCAGCCCCGGCCTCGCCTGGCCCCCACGTCAGACCACCATCTGCCCGCTCGGCCCGTCGGCGGTGAGCCCGATCGCCTCGGCGGTCAACCGGTTCCGCCACGAGTTCGAGCACTACGTCGAGCACGGTCGCCCCGTCGACGGGGTCGTGCGCCATGCCATCCACGGGACCTCCGCCCATGTCTGACGATTCCACCCAGAACGAGCAGCTCGACGCCGAGCAGACCGAGGAGGCCGCCGAGGTCATCGAGGTGCTCGAGGAGTCACCCACGACCGAGCCCCCGTCCGACGAGGTCGGTGAGGAGGCCGAGCGCAAGCTCGACCCGGAGGCCGCGGTCGAACCCGAGGTCGCTGCCGAGCCGGTGCCCGAGCCGAAGCGCACGCTGACGGTCACCATCGACGATCGGCCCTTCGAGGCCGAGCCGGGCGCGCTGGTCATCGATGCCGCCATCGCATCGGGCTCCTACGTCCCGCACTTCTGCTACCACCCGAGGATGAGCCCGGTCGGCATGTGCCGGCAGTGCCTCGTCGAGGTCGAGGGTCCGCGCGGCCCGATGATGGTCGTGTCGTGCATGACGCCGGTGGCCGAGGGCCAGGTCGTGCGCACGGCCACCCCCGGGATCAAGCGTGCCCAGGAGGGCGTGCTCGAGCTGCTGCTCGCCAACCACCCGCTCGACTGTCCGGTCTGCGACAAGGGTGGCGAGTGCCCGCTCCAGGACCAGGCCATCGCCTACGGTCCGGGC
>CAYRXQ010000363.1:0-2780 GCA_964428115.1 uncultured Ilumatobacteraceae bacterium | reverse complement strand
TGCTGCGGCTGCGCCCGGGACGGCGGCGGCCGCGACCGGCACCGCCGTCACCGGCACCGCCGTCACCGGTGCCGTGGGCAGGTCGGCGGCAGGGATCGCAGCGGTCGCCGGCGTCTCCGCAGTCGCGTCGCGACCCGCGGCGAGGTAGGCGGCGCCCATCGAGACGGCGTGCTTGGGGTGGGCGTCGACGGCCACCGGGCGGCCGAGCTCGGCCGACACGAGCTGCGCGATGAGCGGGATCCGGCTGGATCCGCCCACCAGGAGCACGCGGCTCACGTCCTCGGCCTCGACACCGGCCGAGCGCATCGCCCGCCGCATGGCGGTGATCGAGTCGGCCAGCGAGGGCCGGATGAGGCCCTCGAACTCGGCCCGGGTGATGCGGACCTCGGTCTGGGCGTTGGGGAGCAGGACCGAGATGACGGCGTCGGTGTCCGACGACAGCGCCTCCTTGGCATCCACGCACTCCTGGCGGAGCCGGGCCACCGCCGCCTGGACCGATGGATCGTCGGGATCGAGCTCCTCCACCAGACCGCCGAGCGATCGCACGACGTGCGAGAACACCGCCGCGTCGAAGTCGATGCCGCCCAGGCGCTCGATGCCCTCGGGACGCCCGACGATCTCGAAGCCGTCCGCGGTCGCGCGCAGGATCGCGGCGTCGAAGGTGCCGCCGCCGAGGTCGTAGACGGCCACGACCTCGCCGGGCTCGATGCGCTCCTGATGGGCGTAGAAGGTGGCAGCGGCCTCCGGCTCGGTCACGAAGGTGACCTGATCGGTGTCGAGGTCGGCCAGGCGCACCGCCTGGTGCAGCAGGTCGATCTTGTAGGCGCCCCAGTTCGCGGGGTGCGAGACGGCGATCGCCGACGGCGGCTGACCCTCGCGGGTGGTGACCTCGTCGACCACGCTGCGCAGCAGCCGGGCCATGAGCGCCTCGGCGGAGTAGGGCGACCCGCCGACCATGATCGGTGTGGTGTCGCCGAGGCGCCGTTTGAACTCGCGCGCCACCCGATCGGGCTCGCTGAACGCCCGTCGCACGGCGGCCTCGCCGGTGAGCACTGTCTCGTCGTCGCGCAGCAGCACCACCGAGGGGATCGCCGTCACCCGGCTCCCGAGCGACACCACCTCGACCCGGCCGTCGCGATGGATCGCGGCGCCGGTGTACGTCGTCCCGAGGTCGATCCCCAGCTGATAGGCCACGTCAGCGCTCCTGCCCCGTGCTCGCTCGAACGTCGGACCCGGTCGTGCACCGACCCGACGGGTGCCGTTCACCGCTGTTCCCCCAGGTCGGTCGCGGTGGTGAACCGATGCGAACAGTACCAGTGGCCCCGCGGCGGTGGCGGAGGACGGCGCCACCGCATCGGCCGTCGCGCCGCGGCGTCGCCCTGCGCACGGTCACGGGGTCACGGCGTCACGGCGTCACGTCGGCCAGGAGCCCCACGAGGGAGCGGACCGCGACCCGGGCGGCGAGCACGAGGTCGCGGTCACTGAGTGGGTTCTCCGCGGTGCGCTGCCACCGGCCGAGCGCATCCATCGCGGCCGACTGCACTGCCGCCGGTGTCGTCTGTCCGCCGGGGTCGAGGGCCAATCGATGCGCGGCCGATCCGCCCGATCCGCCGAGGATCCGCTCGAGCTCGGCGAGCCGCTGCGGGTCGCGCAGCGTCACGACGCCGGAGCGGATGGCGGCCAGGGTCGCGAGCTCCTGGAACGGATGGGCCGAGGACAGGACCTGCTCGACGTCCATGCTGAGGCGGTCGACACCGGGGAGCCCGGGGTGCTCACGGCACAGTCGGTCGAGCGCGAGCAGGGTGGAGCGCGCCTTGAGGACATCGGCGCGCTCGAGGAACAGCGTCTCGAGCAGGGCGCGCAGCTCGGCCAGCCCCGAGCGGGCCCGCAGCTCGTCGGACAGCTCGCGGCTCGAGGTCACCGAGCCGGCCCGCAGCAGCGAGAGCGACAACCGCACGCCGAAGATCCCGAACCGTTCGAGGAGCTGTGACCGCTCCATCGTGGTCAGTGGTGTCTCGGGGCGTGCCTGCACGAAGCGGTCGACCGACAGCAGGTGCGGGTCGAGCTCGGCCCGGGGGAGGTCTGCGAGGACACGCAGCATCCGGTACTCGGCCTCGGTCAGCGTGGTCGCCGTCTCGGCGAGCAGTCCGGCCACCGGCACCACCACCTGCACCAGGCGCCGCAGCCGTGGGTCGAGGGAGTAGCGCGCGGCGATCCGCCGCGCCGAGCCCAGGGCGTCGACTCGGGCGGCGCCGATCTCGTCGGCGCGCGACAGCACGGCGATCGCGTTGACCGGGTTGGGCAGCGCCACCGTCGTGTCGTGGAAGCCTTCGAGCAGTTGGAGGTCCGCGCCGTGGGCGTGGCGCATCAGGTAGATCACCGCGTCGGCGGGGGTGTCCTGCTCTTCGGCGTCGAGGAACTCGAACGACCGCGCCGCGACGCGCTCGGTGAGCGAACCGATCCCGGGGGTGTCGATGAGGGTGGTGCGCCGCAGCCCGGCCGAGGGCCACATGATGTCGAGGTGGTGGATCTCCTCGGGTCGACGGCCGTCGAGGTCGACCTCGATCGCCCCGTCGTCTCGGTGGAACCGTGCCGCGACCGACGGGCCCTCGTCGGGATGGATCGTCACCGAGTACGTGTGGCCGTCGCGGTACCAGGTGACGATGCGGGTGCACTCACCGGTGTCGGTCGGCGCGAGCTGCTCGCCCACGAGCGCGTTCAGCAGGGTCGACTTGCCGGCCTTGACCTTGCCGGCGATCGCCACGCGGAGGGGCTCGTCG
>CAYRXQ010000362.1:0-2792 GCA_964428115.1 uncultured Ilumatobacteraceae bacterium | reverse complement strand
ACGGCGGTGACGACGTCGGAGAGACCCTGCTTGGCGTCGGCGAGGAGCATGAACGTGTTGGCGAGGTAGAAGAGCGGGTTGTCGATCCCGGCGAACCCGCTCGACAGGCTGCGCTTGACGACGATCACCGTCTTGGCCAGGTCGACGTCCAGGATCGGCATCCCGCTGATCGCCGTGTTCGCCTCGCGTGCGAGCGGGTTCACGACGTCGTTGGCGCCCACGATCAAGGCGACGTCGGCGCGGGCGAAGTCGGGGTTGATGTCCTCGAGGTCGTAGAGCTGGTCGTACGGGACGTCGGCCTCGGCGAGGAGCACGTTCATGTGGCCCGGCATGCGGCCCGCCACGGGATGGATCGCATAGCGCACGTCGACGCCTCGGTCCTGCAGGAGGTCGGCCAGCTCGCGCACGACGTGCTGCGCCTGTGCCACCGCCAGCCCGTACCCCGGCACGATGATCACCCGCTGGGCGTAGGCGAGCGTGATCGCCACATCGTCGGCATTCGCTCGCCGGGCCACCTTGTCGCGGTCGCCGCTGCCGCCGGTGGTCGTCGCCCCGAACACCGAGAACAGCACGCTCACCAGGGAGCGGTTCATGGCCGTCACCATGATGTTGGTGAGGATCAGGCCGGCGGCGCCGACGAGCGCACCGGCGATGATCAGGGCGTTCGAGCCGATGACGAACCCGGTCGACGCCGCTGCGAGCCCCGACAACGAGTTGAGGAATGAGATCACGACCGGCATGTCCGCGCCACCGATCGGGAGGGTGCGGGTGATGCCGAGCACCCCGGCAACCCCGAACAGCGCCCACGCGTACACACCCTCCCCGGTGGTCACGACGAGCACGGCGGCGGCCACCGCGGCTGCCGCGAGCACGAGGTCGATGACCAACTGTCCGGGCAGGACGACGGGCCGACCAGTGATCAGGTCCTGGAGCTTGCCGAACGCGATCAGGCTGCCCGTGAGGGTGATCGAACCGATCAGGACCGAGAGCGCGACGGTGATCAGGGTCCGGGTGGGGAAGTCGGTCCCGCCGTGGGTGAGCTCGGCGATGGCCACGAACGCCGAGGCGCCGCCGCCGAACCCGTTGAACGCCGCGACGAGCTGCGGCATCGACGTCATCTCGATCCGCTGTGCCAGCAGGGCTCCGATCGCTCCGCCGACGACGATCCCGGCGATCACGATCCAGTAGGTGACGATCTGCTCGTCGAGCAGCGTCACCACGATCGCGATCAGCATGCCCACGGCGGCGAGACGATTGCCGTCCCTCGCGGTGGCAGGAGAGGAGAGCCGCTTCAGCCCGACGATGAGCAGCGCGGCGGCGAGGAGGTACAGGAACCCGGCGGCCGTCGCGTTCACGGGTCGCGCCGCTTGAACATCTTGAGCATCCGGTCGGTGACGAGGAAGCCGCCGACCACGTTGATGGTCGCCAGGGTCACGGCCAGGAACCCGAGCACCGCGGCCAGGCCACCGTTGTCGCGGCCCGCGGCGATGATCGCACCGATGATCGAGATCCCCGAGATCGCGTTCGAGCCCGACATCAGGGGCGTGTGCAGGGTCGGCGGCACCTTCGTGATGACCTCGAAGCCGACGAAGGCGGCGAGGACGAAGATGGTGATCGGGATGAGCAGCTCGCTCACGATGCCTCCTCGGGTGGTGCGTCGGAGAGCGCGTCGACGAGACGCGGGTGGACCAGGGCTCCGTCACGGGCGACGCACGACTCGGCGACGATGTCGTCGTCCCAGTCGGTGACGAAGCTCCCGTCGTCCCCGGTGACGAGCTCGACGAAGGCGGCGACGTTGCGTGCCAGCATCGCGGAGGCGTCGCCTGCGACACGGGACACGAGGTCGGTGTCGCCGACGATCGTGACGCCGTCGATGCTGATGGTCCGTCCGGGCTGGGTCGCCGAGCAGTTGCCGCCGGTCGCCGCCGCCAGGTCGACGATCACTGCGCCACGACGCATCGACGCGACGCCGGCGTCGTCGATCATGAGCGGCGCGCGTCGTCCAGGGATGGCCGCCGCGGTGATGACGGCGTCGGCGGCGGCGACGTGCGGCGCCAGACCGGCGACGATGCGTGCCTGGTCGTCGGCCTCGACCTCCTGTGCGTAGGCGCCGGCGGTCGATGCGGCCTGCGCCGGTGTGTCGAGGGCGATGAACGTGGCGCCGATCGAGCGGATCTCCTCGGCGGCGTCGGCGCGGATGTCGTAGGCCGACACGGCGGCACCGAGCCGCCGGGCCGTCGCGATCGCCTGCAGCCCTGCCACCCCGGCGCCGAGCACGAGCACCTTGGCGGGTCGGATCGTTCCCGCGGCGGTGGTGAGCATCGGGAACAGTCGATCGATCCGCGCAGCGGCTTCGAGGGCGCCCCGGTACCCGAGCGCGGTCGCCTGTGACGAGAGGGCGTCGACCGCCTGTGCCCTCGTCGTGCGCGGCACGGCCTCGAAGGCGAACAGGGTGGCGCCGCTCGCCGCCAAGGCCGCGAGCCCGGCCGGGTCGTCGAACGGCTGAAGGAGCCCGAGCAGGGCGCCGCGTACCGTCGTCGCCGGCGAAGGCCGGCCGACGGTGGCGACGAGGTCGCCGCACCACGCGTGCGCTCCGTCGATGATCTGCGCACCGACGGCCTCGTACTCGAGATCGTCGTGACCGGCGGGCACGCCCGCCCCGGACTCGACGTCGACCACGTGCCCGCGGTCGACGAGTCGGCGGGCGACGTCGGGGGTGATCGCCACGCGTCGCTCGCTCGTGTCCTGCTGCGAGGGCACGGTGATCCGCACGAGACGACCATACGCAGACG
>CAYRXQ010000361.1:0-2824 GCA_964428115.1 uncultured Ilumatobacteraceae bacterium | reverse complement strand
CGGACGCAGGCCGTAGCGCAGGCCGATGATCAGGGCGATCGCCGCCAGCAGCCCGTAGACCACGCGCAACAGCCAGCCGTACCCCAGGCTCACCTCGCGACGGCGCGTCGTCACCCAGCAGAAGAAGAGACCGCCGGTGGCCCACTGCAGCAGCACCGACGACGCATGGAGCTCGAACACGCGCCTTTCAAGCCTCCACGATCGCGAGATCGTGCCCGACGCGGTTGAGCGCACGAGGCCCTGCCGCCGTGGCCACCACGATGTCCTCGATGCGGGCGCCCCACTTGCCGGCGATGTAGAAGCCGGGCTCGAGGCTGAACGCATTGCCCTCGACGAGAGGCTCGTGATTGCCCTGCACCAGATAGGGCTCCTCGTGCTCCTCGACCCCGATGCCGTGACCGAGGCGGTGCAGGAACCACTGATCGAGCCCGGCCTGGGCGAGACGGTCGCGTGCGACCTTGTCGACCGCCGCTCCGGTCGCTCCGACGACGGCGGACCTGACGGCGTCGTCCTGGGCGGCGGCCAGGTGATCGAAGGCCTCCTGGAACTCGGCCGGGGGCTCGCCGGTGTAGACGCACCGGGTGATGTCGCTGCAGTAACCCGGTTCGCCGTGTGGCTCGGCCGTGGTGCCACCGAAGTCGCACAGGACCACCTCACCGGCCCGGATGACCTTGTCCGAGGCGTGTTGGTGGGGGCTGGCGGCATTGGCACCCGACGCGACGATGGCGAAGTTCACCTTGGCGTGTCCCTCGGCGATGATCCGACGCCCGAGCTCGGCCGAGACCTCGGCCTCGGTCCGGCCGATCAAGGGGATCTCGCCCGTCCGTAGGGCATGAGCCACGCGGTCCACTCCATCGGCGGCCCTCTGCAGCGCGGCGACCTCGGCTGCGTCCTTGACCGAGCGCAGTGGCCCGACGACATCGGCCCCTCGACGCCACGCGGCCGAGGGCAACGCACGCTGGAGGTCGCCGAGGAAGCGGCTCCACGTGTGATCACCGACAGCCAGTGTCAGGTCGGCGGACTCGGCGGCCCGCGGGCGGGGCCCCAGGGCGGAGACGACCCGGGCGATGGGGTCATCGGTCTCGCCCCACCCCTCGACGACGAACAGATCGGGGTGGGCGACGACCCGCGGCACCTCGAAGGCCGGTATGACCAGCGTGGGGGCGGCGTCCACCGGCACGACCAGCATCGTCAGACGTTCGAGCGGCATCGCCTCGTAGCCGATGAGCCAAGGCAGGTCCGGTCCGACCGAGAGCAACACGGCGTCGGTCCCGGTGGCCTCCAGCCGGGCGCGAACCCGATCGAGTCGTTGGGAGAAGACGGCCGCAATCGATGTGTCGCTCGACATGCCAAGACCCTACCCGGCCGGTTGGTCCACCACCGAAGGACTCGCGGGACGCTCAACGTCCGAGCGCTCCGGCCGATGGATGGGGCAAGCGGGAACCTCAGTCATCGGAGCAGGAGTGGGTACGACCAATCGAGAGACGAGCTCCTCCCCGGGCGGTCGGGGAATCGAGTACTTGTTGCGTGAGACGAGTGACATCGAGCAACGGTTGAGGTCGCGGCTGGACAACGTACGCCGCGACCACGACCTCGATTGGCGCACCCTGGCGGCCTCCCATCGGGAGGTCGCCGACCTGTCCCGGATGAAGGTCGCGCCGAGCCCGGCGGAATTCTGGGTCCACACCGCCGGCCCGGCGACGTCACCCCTGGTGGAGAAGGCCTGCCAGGTCATCGACGAGGAGGTCGAGGAGTTCCGCCGCGTGGTGTACCGGTTCGGGCAGGCCGTGGCCGACGAGTCCCGCGATCCCGGCTACACCCCCGACGCGTCGGACCATGCCTTCGCCCGAGCGGTGCAGTGCCTGGCAGGCGGCGGACTCGACCGAACCCCCCTCGACCGTCTCGGGTCGCGGTGGCAGGCGAAGCTCCGGAGGTCGGCCCGGGCCGCAGCCATGCCCCGCTCGCTGCTGATGCCCGTGAGGCGGGCCGACGAGCTGGTCGCCCGCATCGAGATGGAGCTGCTCGACCAGGCTCCGTGGGCCCAGGACGACCGGCTGCTGTCGGCTTTCGAGCTGGCCCATGCCGACGTGCGCTCTCATCTTCGCGAGCGACTGCGGCGGACCTCAGTGATCGTGCCCCGCCGGTCGACCGGCAAGCTCGTGGCTGCGCGCTGACCAGACTCCGGGACCGATCATGTCGGCCCCCTCGACCAACGCACCCAGAGCGTCGAGCCAGCACTGCCAGTAGACCGATGGTCGGCCCGTGTCGAGCTGCTCGGCGTCGGCTCGACGCACACGCTCGATGAGCGAGGCCTGGAACCGGCCCCAGTCGATACGTCCCGCCTCGGCCAGAGCGGCTGCCACACCGAACGCCCGAGGCTGCCAGGGAGCGTCGAACACCAGCTCGCCGTTGGCCCGAGGCGGCGCACCCGGTCCCTCGGAGGCCAGACCGAGATCGGTCACGTGTCCGCCCCGGCCAGGCGGACGCCGATCATCGAGTCGCGGCTGACGAACGGGACCAGCGCGTCGACGGAGTCACCCTCGGCCTCGGCCGGCCGCTGCGGCAGGACGAGGTAGCGAACCTCGGCCGAGGAGTCCCACACCCGGATCTCGACGCCGTCGGGTAGGTGCGTGCCGAACTCGGCCAGGACGGCGCGAGGCTCGCGAACGGCCCTCGCCCGGTACTCGGTCGACTTGTACCATGACGGCGGCAGGCCCAGCACCGGCCACGGGTAGCACGAGCACAGCGTGCACACCACCAGGTTGTGCACCTCGTCGGTGTTCTCCAGGACGACGATGCGCTCTCCCTGCGCCCCTCCGAAACC
>CAYRXQ010000360.1:0-2864 GCA_964428115.1 uncultured Ilumatobacteraceae bacterium | reverse complement strand
GGGTCACCGACGGGGACCACGTCGATGTGCCCGTTGAGCATCAGCGAGGCGCCGTCGCCGGAGCCCGGGAGCCGACCGACGAGCCCCCAGGCCTCGCGGCGTTCGACCTCCATCCCCGGGAAGTCGGGATGGGCGGTGAGCGTCGGGAGGTCGATCGACCAGTGGTCGACCTCGAGCCCGAGCCGATCGAGCCGGGACGCCAGGATCGCCTGCGCCTCGTTCTCCCCGGCGGTGCCGCTCACGCTCGGGATCGCGACGAGCGACCGGATCTCGCCGATCCACTCGTCCGCGAGCTCCTCGACGCGGGTCAGGACCCGTGCAGCCGCGGCCTCGTCCTGGTCGGCGTGCATGTGCTGTCCTCCGCTCGGTCGATTCGGCTCGCGTGGACGACTCAGCCCTCGGCGGCGGCGATGGCCGCCGCGACGGGCTCGTAGAGGGTGGCCGCGAAGGCAGAGCCGGTGCCTGCGTCGGCCTCGATCACCAGGAACCCGCCGTGGCCCGCGCCCAGATCGAGCCACGCCACCGAGCCGTAGGCGCCCGGATCGGTGAGGCGACCCGACGCCCGGTCGACCCACCAGCCCATGCCGTAGCCGGTGTCGCTCCCGTAGACCTCCCCGGTGCGGTCGGCGTGCAACCGGGCGAGCGCCTCGGTCGACAGCACCTGCTCCTCGCCGCAGCGTCCGTCGCGCAGGTGCATCAGCAGCAGCTCGGCGTAGTCGCCCACGTTGGTGTACATCCCGCCCTCGAGGTTCGGGTTGTCGGTCGCTGCGAGCACGGCGGGGTCGCCGTCGAACTCGGTCGGATAGGTGAAGCCGCCCGGGCCGACCTGGGTGAAGTGGTTGTTGTAGCCGAGCGTCTCGAGGCCGCAGGGCTCGACGTAGATCTCCTCGACCAGCTCGTCCCACGACCGTCCCGAGACCGCCTCGGCCAGGGCGCCGGCGACCTGCCACTGCCCGCCGCCGTAGCGGTACTCGGTGTCGGGGGCGATGACGTCGGCGTCGTCGTCGGGGGTCGTGAAGATCTGTGCCCCGCAGTCCTGGAGGGTGCCGCCGGGCAGGAACTGGCAGACGTAGGGCCCGTACCCCGGGTCCTGGAGCAGGCCGACGAGCCCCGAGCTGTTCGAGACGAGCTGGGCGGGGGTGATGGCGGGGTTGCCCGCGCCCCACTCGGCGATGCCGGCCAGGTTCTCGGCGACGGGAGCGTCGAGGTCGAGCAGGCCGTCGTCGTGCAGCCGGGCGAGCACCCCGGCGCTGACCATCTTCGAGGAGGAGGCCACCAACGAGACGCGGTCGGCGTCGAAGACCCCCCAGTACGCCTCGTGGACGACGCCGTGCTCGGCGTCGACGATCGCGAGGCCGGCACCGTTCAGGCCCTGCTCGGCGAGGAACGCCTCGACGAGCACGTCGATCGCCGCGAAGTCGTAGGCCGGCGCGTCGGTCGCCGGCGCCTCGGTCGTCGGCGGCTCGGTCGGGTCGGTGCTCGGCGCCTCCGTGGTCGCGGGCTGCGTGGTCGTCGGGACGGTCTCGGGAGGCTCGGTGCTCGCAGGTTCGGTCACCGACGTCCCGACGGTCGTGGTGGGAGCCGGCTCTCCGGTCGCGCTCGACGCGCTCTCGTCGTCCGAGCAGGCCGCCGTCACGAGCAGGGCGGCGAGGAGGACTCCGGAGGTGCTCCGACGGGCGAGGCGCATCGGATCACGATGCCAGATCAGACGGTGTCAGACACGCTGCAGCTCGGACGCGCTGCAGCTCGGACGCGCTGCACCGTGTCGGTTCACCTGTCGGCGGGGACGAGCACGATCGGGGCGCGCAGGCCGCTCGGCGCTCCTGCGGCGTCGCCGATGAGCTCGATCGGGCGACAGTTGCCCGAGGTCTCGTCGATGGCGTGGCCGGCATCGGCGATCCGCATGCACAGCTTGGTCGAGATCTCCGAGGTGCCCCAGATGGGCTCGGGCGCCCCGACGTACTCGGGGTCCTGCCACACGAGCCAGGGGCCACTGCCGGGGACTCCACCCTGGGCGACCTCGATCTGGTCACCGAACAGGTGGTAGTGGGACCCGCCGTCGATCGCCGGGGTCTCGCCGGAGAAGTCCGACACGTACTCGGCGCGCACCTCGGTGCCGTCGAAGGTCACCGTCGCGACGCACACCCAGCGGGGCAGCGCCTGGATCTCGCTCGTGCACCGCTCGTCCTCGGGCCGCAAGGTCATCGCGTCGGTCACCGAGGCGACGCCGTCGACGCCGGCGGCTGCGTCGATCAGATCGCCGTGCACCTCGTCGTCGTCGAGGAGACCCGACAGTGTCACCACGTCACGGTCGACGGCTACCTCGAGCTCGACGCGCCCGGGTCGCAGATCGAGCGCGTCGATCGCAGCGATCACGTCGGCCTCGATCGCCGCCGGATCCCGGCCGGCCACGGTCGTGGTGGTGGCATCCTCGGGGTCGGTGGTCGGCGGCTCGGTGGCGGTCGGCTCGGTGTCGGTCGGCTCGGTCGACGGCACGGTCGCCGTGCTCTGGACGACCACGGCCCCCGACTCGGGGGTGGACCCGGCCGAGTCGGCCTCGTCGTCGTCGCCGCCGAGCAGCACGATCCCGAGCACGACCAGCGCCACGACGGCCAGCGCACCCACGCCGAGAAGCATCGGCGCACGCGACCGGCCGCCACCTGCTGCGGCTGCGACCGGGGCGGCGGCCGCGACCGGCACTGCAGTTACTGGTACTGCGGTCACCGGTGCCGTGGGCAGGTCGGCGGCAGGGATCGCGGCGGTCGCCGGCGTCGCCGGCGTCACCACGGTCGCGTCGCGCCCCGCGGCGGGGTAGGCGGGGCCCATCGAGACGGCGGGCGTGGGGTGGGCGGGGACGGCCCCCG
>CAYRXQ010000359.1:0-2933 GCA_964428115.1 uncultured Ilumatobacteraceae bacterium | reverse complement strand
TGGCCGAGCGGCTCGACGTTCTTGAAGTACTCGGTCGACAGCGGGTGGATGACGAACGAGAAGCGGCTCTTGCGGCGTCGACCGCGGGGCCACAGCAGGCGGGGCTCGAGCTGGGCCTCCTGGATGAAGCGGGCCAGATGATCGGTGGTGAGCTCGTCGCCGGAGGGCAGGGTCGCTGAGACCATGGCCTCGTACATCGCCGGGACGACGGCGAAGTCGAAGGGGCGTGGCGTGACGTCGACGACCAGGTCGGCGCCGAGCTCGCCGAGCGTGGCGAGGCGGTCGTCGGAGACGGTGCTGGTGATCACCGCCTTGCCACGGAGGTCCGGCAGGCCGAATCGCATCAGCTCCGAGAACGAACCGATGATCACGTCCGCGCTCTCGGCGGCGACGTGGGCGACCTTGCCGCTCACCCAGCCGAAGGGACCGGTCGTGTGGTCCTTGATGAAGCCGGGCACCTGCCGCCAGGCGAACTCGCCGATCCCGGCAGCGGTTGCCGTCACCGGGTTCGTCGTCAGGTGCCCCGGCACGGCGAGGTCGTGGCCCGGTTCGTCGAACACGATGTTGCCGGTGAACTCGCGCAGCACGGCGATGGTGCGATCACGAGTGGTCCCGCCGACGACGACGACACGGGCGTTGGCGAAGTAGCCCGGCATCTCGGCCTCGACGCGCCGGATCGCCCACTCCTGGAGGATGTCGGTGAGGAGGGAGTCGTCCCGGACCGGCACCAGCGTCGTCGTGCCCGTGATCCGCCGCAGATCCTCGATGCGGCCGGCGAAGTGACCGGCGGCGCGGGCTTCTCGGATCCCGCTCACGGCGATCGCATCGGCCTCGAGGGACCAACGCGAGAGGTGGTCCTCGGCAGCTGCTGCATCGCCGCTCGTGCCGACCCGGATCAGGCGGAAGCGATGGCCGCCGAGCGAGACGCGCTCGTCGAAGTCCCATTCGTCACCCTGGAACGTGACGTTGACGACGGTCTTGGACGTGCGTGGCGGCATGGCGTCTGCTCAGCTTGTCGAGTGGCCCCGTCGCGGTGACGAGGGCCGAAGTCTACGTCGCTCCACCTGGCCCTGGTTCGGGTGCCATAACGTCGCATCGTGGAGTCCGTGGATGATCGCGCGCTCAGGCTGTTCCTCGAGGTGTACGGGACGCTCCCTCGTGCTGGACCGGGGGGTGACGAGCACACGGCGAGGGCCCTGGGGCTGGTGCCCGGGCCGACGCCCCGAGCGGTGTTGGACCTGGGCTGCGGTCCGGGCCCACAGACCATGGCGCTCGCGTCGGCGCTGCCCGAGGCGCGGATCGTGGCCGTGGACATGCTCCCGTCCATGGTCGAGGAGACCCGTCGCCGGATCGACCACGGCGGCGTCGGCGACCGGGTGGTTGCGGTGGTGGGCGACATGGCGGCACCTCCCGTCGCGGCCGGCAGCCAGGATCTGATCTGGTGCGAAGGCGCCATCTACCACCTCGGGGTCACCGAGGCCTTGCGCACGTGGCTCCCCCTGCTGCGGCCCGAGGGAACCGTTGCGTTCACCGAGGCGGTCTGGCTCGTGCCCCAGCCGCCGAAGGAGATCCACGAGTGGTGGTCGACGGCGTACCCGGCCATCGCCGATGTCGAGCGCGTCCGGTCGAGGATCGAGGCGGCGTCGTATCGGGTCGTCGCATCGTTCGTCCTCCCGGCCTCGGCGTGGTGGGACGAGTACTACGAGCCGATGCAGGACCGCATCGCCGCCCTGAGGTCGCGCCTGCCCGACGACCCGGTGGCCGACGAGGTCGCAGCTGGGGCCGAGGTCGAGATCGAGCATTTCCGACGCTTCTCGGACTGCTACTCGTACGCGTTCTTCGTCGTGCAGCCGACGGGGTGACGTCCGACGACCTCAGGTCGGGTCGGCGTTCATCTCCCAGTGGTCGGGGGAACGCCACAGGCCGGAGATGACGAGGTCGCGAATCGAACGCATCTCGTTGGGGAGCCGCTCGTGCAGCTTCATGAACAGGTCCTCGCACTCGATCAGTTCGGTGTGCCAGTCCGACCGGTCGATCGACATGCACTCGAGGAACTGCGCCTCGGTGAAGCTCTCCAGGCCCTGCCAGTTGAGGTCGGAGTGGCGCGGCATCCACCCGAGCGGGCTCTCGATGCCGACCGCATGCCCGTGCGACCGCTCGACGATCCACTGCAGCACGCGCATGTTCTCGCCGAACCCAGGCCAGGCGAAGCCCCCGTCGGCGTTGCGCCGGAACCAGTTGACCGAGAAGATCCGTGGCGGGTTGGGGATCTGACGGCCGATCGCGAGCCAGTGGTTGATGTAGCCGCCCATGTGATAGCCGGCGAACGGCAGCATGGCGAATGGGTCTCGGCGCACGACACCCTGCTGGCCGAATGCCGCGGCGGTGGTCTCGGAGCCCATGGTCGCCGCCATGAACACGCCGTAGGCCCAGTTGAACGACTGGACGACGAGCGGGATCGTGCCCGAGCGGCGGCCGCCGAACACGAAGGCGCCGATCGGCACGCCGTTCGGGTCGTCCCACGCCGGGTCGATGACCGGGTTCTGATTCGCCGGCGCGGTGAACCGGGCGTTCGGGTGGGCCGCCTTGGCGTCGGTTCCCGGGGTCCAGTCGTTGCCCTTCCAGTCGATCGCGTGGGCCGGGGGATCGCCGTCGAGGCCCTCCCACCACACGTCGCCGTCGTCGGTGAGTGCGACGTTGGTGAAGATCGTGTTGGCCCGGATGGACTCCATCGCGGCAGGGTTGGTCGAGGTCGCCGTTCCGGGCGCAACCCCGAAGTAGCCGGCCTCGGGGTTGATCGCGTACAGGCGGCCGTCGGCGCCCGGCTTGATCCAGGCGATGTCGTCGCCGACGGTGGTCACCTTCCAGCCGTGGTAGCTCTTGGGCGGGATCAGCATCGCGAAGTTGGTCTTGCCGCAGGCGCTAGGGAAGGC
>CAYRXQ010000358.1:2223-2942 GCA_964428115.1 uncultured Ilumatobacteraceae bacterium | reverse complement strand
ACGAATCCTCGACCAGACGTGATCACGGCGCCGGGTGCAGCTGGCGGCCGGCGGCCTGCGAACCGAGGCGTCATCGGTCGGAAACATGGCCGTGACAGAGGCTGCCTAGCTTCGGTCTGATGGTCGGACCAAACGAACGCCTCGCCGCCACGCCCGACACTTGTTACTGGGGCTATCTGTCGCCCGACGAGCCACCCGTGATGAAGGTCGCGGCCGGCACCACCCTCACGATCGAAGCCGTCACCCACCACGCCGGGGACGCCCCCGACCTGATGATGGACGCCGGCATCGACGCCATCTGGGCCGGGATCCCCGAGGACCAGCGCGCGCCCGGCGTCCACGTGATGACCGGGCCGGTGGCGGTGGAGGGTGCGGTGCCCGGCACCGCGCTGCGGGTCGACCTGCTGACCATGACGCCCCGCCTGGCCTACGGCGCGAACTGCGCCGCGAACTGGGGGCTGTTGCACGGAACCTTCGCCAAGGAACGCATCACCATCTACGAGCTCGAGGGCGCCGCCCCGGGCTCGGGAGTGCCGGCCGAGTTCCCGGCCACCGCGCACCCGCTGTTCGGCTTCGACTTCACGACCCGTCCCCTCTACGACCTACCCGGGGTGATCACGCCCCCCGATCGGTCGGCACGCCAGCCGTTCAGTCGGCCGGTCGACGTGCCGGTGCGCCCACACCTCGGCGTGATGGGCGTCGCACCCGGCGAGCCCGGG
>CAYRXQ010000358.1:0-2213 GCA_964428115.1 uncultured Ilumatobacteraceae bacterium | reverse complement strand
CGGGGTGCGCAGCAGCATCCCGCCCGGGGTGTTCGGCGGCAACGTCGACAACTGGCGCTTCGGCCCCGGTGCAACCGTCTTCTACCCGGTGTTCGTCGAGGGTGCCCGGTTCTTCGTGGGCGACCCGCACTTCGCCCAGGGCGACGGCGAGATCTGCGGGACCGCGATCGAGGCCTCCCTCGACGTGACCCTGCGCCTCGACGTGGTCGAGGGGCTCACCATCCACTCGCCGCTGTTGTTCCACGAGGGCCGGTGGTACACGCACGGCTTCGGCGAGGGCGTCGACGGGCTCGGCGACGCGATGCGGATGGCGGCCGAGCTGATGCTCGAGCTCCTCGTCGACCACAGCGGGTTCTCGATGGACGAGGCGTACTCGCTGGCCTCGGTGGCGATGGACCTCGGCGTCACCCAGGTGGTCGACGGCACGGTCGGCTGTCACGCAGCGATCCCCGCGTCGATCCTCGACCCCGCCGGCACGCTCGGATCGCGGGTCGTGCGCAGTGCCACCTCCGGCGGAGGTGGCTGAGGGTGCGCCTCACGCCGCACGAACAGGAGCGTCTGCTCCTCACGGCTGCCGCCGACCTGGCCTGGCGCCGACGGGAGCGCGGGCTGCGCCTCAACCATCCCGAGGCGATCGCCGTGCTCTCGGCCTGGGTGCTCGAGGGAGCCCGCGACGGTCGATCGGTGGCCGACCTGATGCAGGCCGGGCGCCAGGTCCTGACCGCGGCCGACGTGCTCCCCGGCGTCGCGGCGCTGATCCCCGAGGTCCAGGTCGAGGCGACGTTCCCCGACGGGACCAAGCTCGTCACCCTGCACGACCCGATTCCGGCGCCCGCCGACGATCTGGTGCCCGGCGAGGTGGTGGGCCCCGACACACCGGTGGTCGTGAACGCAGACCGTGCGGCGCTGCGTCTCCGGGTGGAGAACACCGGCGACCGCCCGATCCAGGTCGGCTCCCACTACCACCTCGCCGAGGCGAACCCGGCGCTCTCGTTCGACCGCACGGCGGCCCACGGGATGCGCCTCGACATCCCGGCCGGGACCGCGGTGCGCTTCGAGCCGGGGATCGTCACCGAGGTCGACCTGGTCGCGATCGGCGGGCGGCGGGTGATCGCGGGCCTGCGTGGCGCGGTCGGTGGCCCGCTCGACACGGCGTCGACCGAGGACGACGCGTCGACCGCGGACCGTGCGTCGACCGAGGACGACGCGTCGTCGGCGGCCGAGGACGGTGCGGGGAGCGATCCCGGGGAAGGGCCGACCGATGCATGAGATCGAGCGGTCCCGCTATCGGGCCCTGTTCGGGCCGACCACCGGCGACCGGATCCGCCTCGCCGACACCGACCTGTGGATCGAGGTCACCGCAGATCATTGCGTGGGTGGCGACGAGGCCGTGTTCGGCGGCGGCAAGGTCATCCGCGAGTCGATGGGCCAGTCGCGGGCGAGCCGAGCGGAGGGGGCGGCCGACCTGGTGATCACCGGGGCCGTGGTCCTCGACCACTGGGGCGTCGTGAAGGCCGACGTGGCGGTACGCGATGGGCGGGTGGTCGGCATCGGCCGGGCCGGGAACCCCGACACCATGGACGGCGTCGACCCGGCGATGGTGATCGGGCCGTCGACCGAGATCATCGCCGGCAACGGCAAGATCCTCACCGCCGGCGCGATCGACTGCCACGTGCACCTCATCACCCCGTCGCAGCTGCCCGAGGCGCTGGGCGCCGGCATCACCACGATCATCGGTGGCGGCACCGGCCCGGCCGAGGGCACCAAGGCCACCACGGTCACACCCGGTTCGTGGCACCTGACCCAGATGCTGCAGGCCCTCGACGACTGGCCGATCAACGTGGCGCTCCTCGCCAAGGGCAACACGGTCTCGCACGAGGCGCTGTGGGAGCAGGTGCTCGCCGGCGCGGCCGGCTTCAAGCTGCACGAGGACTGGGGGACCACCCCGGCCGCGATCGACGCCTGCCTCCGAGTGGCCGACGAGTCGGGCATCCAGGTGGCGATCCACACCGACACCCTCAACGAGGCGGGGTACGTCGAGAGCACCCTGGCCGCGATCGCCGGTCGCTCGATCCATACCTTCCACACCGAAGGAGCCGGCGGCGGGCACGCCCCCGACATCGTGACGGTGGCCTCGCACCCCAACGTGCTGCCGTCGTCGACCAACCCGACGCGGCCGCACACCGTCAACACCGTCGACGAGCACCTCGACA
>CAYRXQ010000357.1:0-2992 GCA_964428115.1 uncultured Ilumatobacteraceae bacterium | reverse complement strand
GCACCGGGCTACGGCACCGGGCTCGGCCTGCCGATGGTCCTCGGGTTCGCCGCGCAATCGGGTGGGACGGCGACGATCGACAGCGAGGTCGGTACCGGCACGACCGTCACCATCTGGCTCCCGCTCATCGGGTGAACCCGGCCCGGGTTACCCGTGACGCATGGCGGGTACAGTCGGAAGCGATGCCCCAGATCCTTCCCCTCGACCGCGAACAGCAGGCGATCTCGCTCGTCCGCGGCCTCGCCATGGACGCCCCGGCCGCCGCCAACAGTGGCCACCAGGGCACCGCCATGGCGCTCGCGCCGCTCGCCCACGTGCTCTACAGCCGGGTGATGAAGCACGATCCGGCCGATCCCCACTGGGCCGACCGCGACCGCTTCATCCTCTCCAACGGCCACGCCTCGATCCTCCAGTACGCCATGCTCTACCTCAGCGGCTACGGGCTCGAGCTCGACGACCTGCGTGCCTTCCGCCAGTGGGGCTCGGCCACCCCGGGCCACCCCGAGGTCGGTCACACCGCCGGCGTCGAGGTGACCACCGGACCGCTCGGACAGGGCTTCGCCAACGCCGTCGGCATGGCGATCGCCGAGCGTCACCTGCGCGCACGGTTCGGCAGCGAAGCCGTCGACCACCACACCTTCGTGATCGCCGGTGACGGCTGCTTCATGGAGGGCATCAGCCACGAGGCCGGCGCCCTCGCCGGGCACCTGGGCCTCGGGCGCCTGATCTGCGTGTTCGACGACAACCGGATCACCATCGACGGTCCCACCACGCTGTCCACCAGTGAGGACGTCGCGGCTCGCTTCACGGCCTACGGGTGGCACGTCGAGTACCTCGGCGAGGTCGCCGACGACCTCGACGCGCTCGAGGAGGCACTGCTGGCCGCGAAGGCCGTGGAGGACCGACCGAGCCTGCTCGTGCTGCGGTCGCACATCGGCCACCCCTCCCCCGACCACACCGACGACCACGAGGCACACGGCCTGGCCTTCTCGGCCGACGACATCAGCCGCACCAAGGCGGTCATGGGGATCCCCGACGAGCCCTTCTGGGCACCCGACGACCTCGTCACCGCCTACCGGGAGTCGGCCGCACGACGCGGTGCCGATGCTCGCGCCGCCTGGGCCGAGCGAGCATCGGCGGTGACCGAGACCCCCGAGTGGCGAGCTGCGTGGGCTGCCACCGGCATCGCCGGCTGGGAGGCATCGCTGCCGCAGTTCGAGCCCGGTGCCAAGGTGGCGACCCGGGTGGCGATCAAGCAGGTGCTCGACGCGACCCTGCCGATGATCCCCGGCCTGATCTCGGGTGCAGCCGACCTCACCGGCAACACCGGCACCCAGCTGGCCGGCCAGTCGCCCCACACGAGCGACGACCCCGCCGGACGCCAGATCCACTTCGGCATCCGCGAGCACGCCATGGGCGCGAGCATGGTCGGCATGGCCTGCCACGGCGGGATCCTGCCCGTCGGCGGCACGTTCTTCGTGTTCCTCGACTACATGCGCCCGGCCGTCCGCCTCGCCGCGCTGTCGGGAGCGAAGGTCTGCTTCGTGTTCACCCACGACTCGGTCGGCGTCGGCGAGGACGGGCCGACGCACCAGCCGGTGGAGCACCTCGCGACCCTGCGAGCGGTGCCCGGGCTCCAGGTGATCCGGCCCGCCGACGCGAACGAGACCGCGGCCGCCTGGCGGGCCGCGGTGGACCACGACGGCCCCACGGCGCTGGTGCTCAGTCGACAGGCCCTCCCGGTCATCACCGACGGTTCGGCGGTCGCCACCGGGGCGGGCATCGTCCACGAGCCCGACACGACGCCGTCGATCGTCCTGGTCGGCACCGGGAGCGAGGTCACGGTCTGCCTCGACGCCGCCCGCATCCTCGCCGACGGCGGCATCCCCGCTCGGGTCGTGAGCATGCCGAGCTGGGACCGCTTCGAGGCGCTCCCCGAACCGGCACGTCGCGCCGTGATCCCGGCCGACCGTCCCGTCCTCTCGGTCGAGGCCGCCACGACGTTCGGCTGGGCCCGCCACGCCACCCACCACATCGGCATCGACCGCTTCGGCGCCAGCGCGCCGGGCGCCGAGGTGCTCGAGCGCCTCGGCATCTCGGCCGACCACGTCGTCGAGCGCGTCCGCGCCATCGTCGGCACCAACCCGGAGGCACTCTCGTGAACCCACTCACCCGTCTCTCCGTCGAGCAGGGCCAGAGCCCCTGGCTCGACAACCTGAGTCGTCACCACCTCGGGACCGGCGGGCTCCACGCCTATCGGGCCCGGGGCGTCCGCGGGCTCACCTCGAACCCGACGATCTTCCAGAAGGCCATCCAGGGGTCGGCCGACTACGACGAGCAGTTCTCAACCCTCGTCACGGCCGGCGGCTCGGTCACCGACCACTACTGGTCGCTGGTCATCGACGACATCCACGGCGCGTGCGACGTGTTCTCCCGCGTCTACGACGAGTCCGACGGGGTCGACGGCTACGTCAGCCTCGAGGTCGACCCCGGGCTCGCGCACGACGGGCCGGGAACCGAGTCGGCGGCCCGAGCGCTGCACCAACGCCTTCGGCGCCGCAACCTGATGGTCAAGATCCCGGCCACGCTCGAGGGCATCCCCGCCGTACGCGCCATGATCGCCGAGGGCCGCAACGTCAACGTGACGCTGATCTTCGCGCTGCCGCGGTACCAGGCCGTGATGGACGCCTACCTCGACGGGCTCGAGGCGCTGGCCGGCGACCCCGCAGCCGATCTGTCCCAGGTGGCCAGCGTCGCCAGCTTCTTCATCAGCCGAGTCGACAGCGAGGTCGACCGACGGCTCGAGGCGATCGGCACCGATGCGGCGCTCGCGCTGCGCGGTCGTGCCGCGCTCGCACAGGGTCGGCTGGCATACCGGGCCTTCACCGAGACCTTCAGCGGGCCGCGGTGGGAGGCCCTCGCAGCGCGTGGGGCCCGGGTCCAACGACCGTTGTGGGCCAGCACGGGCACCAAGAACTCGGCCTACTCCGAC
>CAYRXQ010000356.1:0-2995 GCA_964428115.1 uncultured Ilumatobacteraceae bacterium | reverse complement strand
AAGGACACGAGGATCCGACGATGAAGTTCAACCAGTACTACTTGGAGTGCCTCTCGCACGCGTCGTACCTGATCGGCGACGAGACCACCGGCCGTGCCGTGGTCGTCGACCCCCAGCGCGACATCAGCGAGTACGTCGCCGACGCCGAGGCGGCCGGCATGACCATCGAGCTCGTCATCGAGACCCACTTCCACGCCGACTTCCTGTCGGGACACCTCGAGCTCGCCGCGGCCACCGGCGCCGAGATCGCGTACTCGGCCGTGGCCAACCCCGAGTTCCCGCACCGCAAGATGGCCGACGGTGAGCGGGTCGAGCTCGGCGACGTCGTGCTCGAGTTCCGCCACACCCCCGGCCACACGCCCGAGTCGATGAGCATCGTCGTCTGGGAGCACGCCGCCGACGCCGAGCCCTGGGCCGTGCTGACCGGTGACACCCTGTTCATCGGCGACGTGGGCCGTCCCGACCTGCTCGCCTCGATCGGCTTCAGCCGCGACGAGCTGGCCGACATGCTCTACACCAGCCTGCACACCAAGTTGCTGCCGCTCCCCGATCGGACCCGGGTCTACCCGGCCCACGGCGCCGGCTCGGCCTGCGGCAAGAACCTGTCGACCGATCTGTGGTCGACGATGGGCGATCAGCGCACCTCGAACTACGCGCTCGTGGCACCCGACAAGGAGACCTTCGTCTCGCTCGTGACCGAGGGCCAGCCGCCGGCACCCAGCTACTTCGTCTACAACGCGATCCTCAACCGCCAGGACCGTGACCTGCTCGACGAGACCCTCATGCCCACGCCGATGTCCTACGACGAGGTCCTGACCGCGATCGCCGCCGGCGCCGTGCTCGTCGACGGGCGCACGCCCGACGACTTCGCCCACGGCCACCTGCGCGACGCACTCAACATCGGCCTGGCCGGCCGCTACGCGGAGTTCGCCGGCTCGGTCGTCAAGCCCGACGTCGATCTGGTGCTCTTCGTCGACGAGGGCTTCGAGCTCGAGGCCAAGAACCGGCTCGCCCGCATCGGCTTCGACCGGGTGATCGGCTACGTCGCCGAACCGTTCCGCGTGCTCCTCGAGCACCAGGACCAGGTGCAGCCGGCCTCCCGTCTGACCCCGGTGGCGCTCACCGAGCGCCAGCGCGAGCTCGACGACCTCCAGATCGTCGACGTCCGCAACCCGGGTGAGGTCGAGGCGGGCACCGTGCCCGGTGCGATCAACATCCCGGTGGGCCAGCTCCCCGACCGCACCGGCGAGCTCGATCCGAACCGGCCGACCGTCGTCTACTGCGCCGGCGGCTACCGGTCGTCGGTGGCCGCGAGCGTGCTGCGTCGCGCCGGCTTCGCCGACGTCTCCGATCTCCTCGGCGGCTACGGCGCCTGGACCGAGACGGTCCAGTCGGCCTGATCCCCCATCGGCGGTGCCGTCGGGTGCTTCCTCACCCGACGGCGCCGTGGATGCACGGGTCGGATGCACGGGCCGGATGCACGGGTCGTCGACGATCCGGACGTAGGTTTGTCCGGACCACGAGGGAGGGGGGACGACGTGACCATGGACGTGGACTTCGCCCACTCGGCGACACCGCTCGATCGTGATGCCGCCGAGCCGCTGTGGGCGCAGCTCGAGGGCGAGCTGCGCCGTCGACTCGACCTCGGCCACTTCGACGAGCGCTTCCCCACCGACCGCGAGCTCATCGAGATCTACTCGGTGAGCCGGCACACCGCCCGCCACGCCGTGGCCCGCCTCGGCGCCGACGGGCTCGTCCGGCGGGCCCGAGGCGTCGGGACCTCCGTCGACCGCGGCCGGTTCGTCCAGCTCCTCGGATCCGTCTACAGCCTCTTCGACGTGGTCGAGCGCTCGGGCGCCGTCCAGCGCAGCGAGGTCCTGACGCTCGAGACCTGCACCGACGACGCCGCGGCCACCGAGCTCGGGCTGCCCGCCGACGCATCCCTGGTCCACCTCGCTCGGCTCCGCCTGGCCGACGACGAACCCCTCGCCGTCGACCGGGTGTGGCTGCCCGCTGCGATCGCCGCACCACTGCTCGCCGTCGACTTCCGTCGCACCGCGCTGTACGACGAGCTCGAGCGCGTCCACGGCCGACGACCGAACCACGGGTGGGAGCGCATCTGCCCGGCCATCGGCGACGCCGACGAACGCCGCCTGCTCCAGGTCCCCGACGACCAGGCCGTCTTCCGGCTCGTGCGTCTCGGCATGATCGACGACGTGGCCGTCGAGCGGCGCATCACCACCATCCGAGGCGATCGCTTCGCGTTCGTCTCCGACTGGAGCGCCGGCCAGCGCTCGGGTCTGCGACTCACGGCCACCGAACCATGACCACTGCTGCCCTCCACGAGCTCCTCGTCCCCCTCGCCCCGCTGCTCGGCACCTGGGACGGGCAGGGTGCGGGCGAGTACCCCACCATCGAGCCCTTCGAGTACCGCGAGCAGGTGTCGTTCACCCACGGCGGCAAGCCGTTCCTCGTCTACACCCAGCGGACCTGGGCCCTCGACGACGACCGCCCACTGCACGTGGAGACCGGGTACTGGCGGGTTCCCGCCCCCGGGCGCCTCGAGGTGGTGCTCTCGCATCCCACCGGCGTCACCGAGATCGCCGAGGGCACGTTCACCGTCGGCGACGGCGAGCTCGACATCGAGCTCGTGAGCACCTCGATCGGCCTGACGTCGACCGCCAAGGAGGTCGCCGCGCTCGGCCGCAGCATCCGGGTCGACCTGAGCGGCGACGAGGAGCCCGACGTGCTCCAGTACACGCTGCGCATGGCGGCGGTCGGGGTGCCGCTCACCCACCATCTCGCCGCTTCTCTGCGGCGGACCACCGCTCTCTAAGCTCACGCGCATGTCCAGCAACGTCGTGATCGTCGATGCCGTCCGGACGCCCATCGGGCGTCGCGGCGGCGGCCTGTCCCCCATGCACCCGGCCGAGGTGCTCGCCCCCGGCCAGCGGGCGATCTTCGATCGCACCGGCATCGACCCCGCCGAGGGCGG
>CAYRXQ010000355.1:0-3027 GCA_964428115.1 uncultured Ilumatobacteraceae bacterium | reverse complement strand
GATGATGATCAACTACTCCGGCGATTTCCACGCCGACGTCAAGCGCGTCCAGGAGCTCGAGTCGGCCGGACTCGACGTCGTGTGGGTCCCCGAGGCCTACAGCTTCGACGCCGTCAGTCAGATGGGCTACCTCGCTGCCAAGACCGACCGCATCGAGATCGGCTCGGGCATCCTCAACGTGTTCTCGCGCACCGCCTCGTGCATGGCGCAGACCGCCGCCGGCCTCGACTACGTGAGCGAGGGACGGTTCATCCTCGGGCTGGGCGCGTCGGGCCCGCAGGTGATCGAGGGGTTCCACGGCGTGCCCTACGACAAGCCGATGCCCCGCATCCGCGACTACATCAACGTCTGCCGGATGGTGTGGCGCCGCGAGAAGGTGGAGTACGACGGCCCCACGGTGAAGGTGCCGCTGCCCGAGGGCGAGGGCACGGGCCTGGCCAAGCCGCTCAAGCTCATCAACCACCCGGTGCGCGCGGACATCCCGATCTTCTGGGCGAGCCTGATGGGCAAGAGCGTCACCAACACCGCCCAGTACGCCGACGGCTGGCTGCCGATCTTCTTCGACCCCGAGAAGTTCCACAACGTGTGGGGCGACGACCTCAAGGCCGGCCTCGCCGAGCGCGACCCGGCGCTCGGGCAGCTGCAGATCTCGGCGGGCGGCATGCTCGCGATCGGCGACGAGTTCGCCGGTGAGGCCCAGACCCGCGTCCTCGACATGGCCCGGCCCAACGTCGCGCTGTACGTCGGCGGCATGGGGGCGCGCGACAAGAACTTCTACAACTCGATCTGCCAGAAGTACGGCTACGTCGACGAGGCGATCGAGATTCAGGACCTGTACCTGGCCGGCAAGAAGGACGAGGCGGCCGCCAAGGTGCCCGCCGAGATGCTCGAGAAGACCAACCTGGTCGGTCCGGTCGGCTCCGTGAAGGAGCGCATCGCCGCCTACAAGGAGGCGGGTGTGACGCACCTCCAGGTGAGCCCGGTCGGCAAGGACCCGGTCGGCGCGATCGAGCAGCTCCGCTCGCTCATCGACTGAGCACCGGTTGCGGATCGCGGTCGGCCGGTGATCAGCCGTCGACCGCGATCGAGACCCGTTGGCCACGCGACAGGTGGTCGTCGACGTCGCAGATGGCCTGGTAGAGCCCGGCCTCCTCGAAGGTGACGACCACCTCGTCGGTCGCCCCGGGCGCGATCACCTCGGTGCGTCCCTGGCGGGTGCCACCCCCGTCGAGGACCTCCATCTGGTGCGGCAGGCCGCCGGTGTTGGTGACGACGAAGCGGATGGTCTCGCCGACCGTGATGTCGGCCGGGCCGACGGTCGAGAACGAGTACTCGAACGTGTTCACCTCGATCGATCGCGTCGGTCCGGCGCCGTCGGGAGCATCCGCACCGCATCCGCCCACGACGAGGACGCCGAACGCGCCCAGGGCGGCGGCCGTGAGGAGGGTGCGGGAACCGGAACGGAGACGGATCATGGTGTCGACAGTGCCGGCCGGCGCGGGTGACGCCCAGGGCCGAACGACCCGGGTCGGGGGGTCATGCTGCCGTGCCATTCAGATCATCCCGCGGAGCCACCAGGCACCGAGGAGCCAGGCGACCGAGAGCGTCAGCAACGAGGCCAACGCCCACCGCCAGGTGAGCTCCGTGATGACCTCGATCTCCTCGCCGAGCGTCTCGCCGAGCGAGGTGCGGATCTCGTCGTAGGCCTCGGCCAGTTCCGAGCCCGACTGCGCCACGAACGCCGCGCCACCGGTGACCTCGGCGACGTCCGCGAGCGGTGCCGGTCGCACGGGCACCGGGATGAGCTCGCCGGTCTCGGGATCGGCGATGGAGCCGCTCAGCGTGCCGAACGAGATCGTGTAGGCGGGCACCCCGGCCTCGGCGGCGACGGCCGCGCCCTCCTCGGTGGGGCGGCCCACCGTGGTCTCGCCATCGGAGAGCAGCACGAGCACGCCGATCGGCCGATCGTCGTCGGGTTCCGGTGCCGGTCCGTCGGCGGCATCCACGTCGGCCCGGTCGACGAGCAGCGCCGTGCCCGCCGCGAGGGCCTCGCCGATCGCCGTCGACTCGGCCAGCTCCAGCCCGTCGATCGCCCGGATCACCCGCTCGCGATCGAGGGTCGGCTGGGCCTCGGTGGTGACGACGCCGCTGAACGACAGCACCCCGATCTCGACGCCCTCGTCGACCTCGGCGACGAAGTCACGGGCCGCCACCTGCGCAGCGGTGAGGCGGTCGGGCGGGACGTCCTCGGCCATCATCGACAGCGAGACGTCGATGAGCAGCAGGATGCGCCCCTCGGTCCGGAGCCGTTCCACGTCGCGGTCCACGGGGCGGGCGACGGCCACCACGGCAAGCGCCAGACCGAGGAGCTGGATCGCTGCTACCACGTGACGCCGCCAGGCCGGTCGGGCCGGTGCCACCTCGTCGAGCAGCTCGATCCGCGTGAAGCGGACCGCGGCGCGGCGCCGCCAGACCGTCGTCGCGAGGTGGACCCCGAGCAGGAATGCCGGCACCAGCAGCAGCCACAGGCGCCCGGGTGCGAGGAAGTCGGTGGTCATCGCCCGACCCCCGCCGGCCGTCGGCCGACCCCGCCGTGCGCCACCTGTGCGCGCCGCCGTCGGACGTGGTCGACGATCACCGCCAGCCAGTCGGCGTCGGTGGACAGCTCGAGCAGCTCGGCACCCGAGCGGCGCACCGCTGCCCGGCGCACCTCGAGGGTCCGCTGTGCCTCCTCGGCGAACCGGCGTTGCACGGCTGCGGTGACGCGGACCTCCCGCTGGCGTCCGGTGGCCGGGTCGACGAACGCGACCAGACCGACCGGTGGGATGTCGAGCTCCCGGGGATCGCTGATCGCGATCGCGAGGACGTCGTGGCGCACGCCGATCCGGGCCAGCGGGTCGTGCCACTCGTCGCCGGCGAGCTCACCGATCACCGCGACGAAGCCACGACGCCGCGCGACCACGCCGACCCGGGCGAGTGCTGCGCCGAGGTCGGCCGGGCCGGCGTGCTCGCTGCGCGGGGCAGCCG
>CAYRXQ010000354.1:0-3044 GCA_964428115.1 uncultured Ilumatobacteraceae bacterium | reverse complement strand
AACCTGATGGATCTCGAATGGGCCGGAAAGCCGCATGTCACCGGGGAAATCACCGCCGTGGGCAACATGATGCGCGGCGGCAATGATACTGATCCGGGCCTCCCCTTCCTGATGCTCGGCGGAGTGGGCGATCTGGCCTATTACGGGCGCGACAACATCGCGGTGGACCGTATGGGCAATCCGCTGCCGATGTTCGGCCGCTATGGCAAAACCGAGGCGAAGCTGATCGAGGTTGATGCTCCGCTTGCCAGCCTTGAGGGCTACAGAATCATGCCGACCGAAGAGGTGGAAACCACGCTGCTCGCGACTGCCGGCGCGCGGCCGTGGGATCGCGGCAGCGAAGAATTGCGAGTATTGTTCTTCATCGCCGAAGGGCGCGGCGAGGTGATCGACGATGAAAGCGAAGTCGGGGGCTATCCGGTGATCGAACCCTCCGCTGCGCCCTTTGTCGAGGCGGAATGGAATGTAGCAACCATGACCCCGAAATCGGGTATCTATCCGGGCCAGAAGCCGGGAGCGCAGGAGCACCTTTCGCCGCGCGACCGGGCGATGCGGACAGGCGGCCAGTGATCGTTTCGGCGGCGACCGCGCTATTGCTGGGCGCAGGGTCGCAGGCTGCCGGAACGCCTCCTGCCGCCCCGCCGATGCCAGTTCCGCCAATGGTGGTGATCCGCGAATCCGATACCCGGCGCGAGGAACCGCCGCCCCACGGCGCAATTGGCATGAGCACCGCCTTCCGCATCTCCGACGCTGTACCAGCCCCGCGGGCGATGGAATTCCGCCGCCGCGTGCTGCATGTCGGAGCCGCGATCGGCGAACACCCGATCAATCATGACGAGGTTTACTACGTCCTGTCCGGACGCGGCGAAGTGGTGTCGGACGGGGTCAGGGCGGTGCTCGAACCCGGCATGGCGGCCTACCTCCATCGCGGCGCGGTGGTGGGGATTGTGCAGGTCGGCGATGCCCCGCTCGATCTGATCGTCAGCTACCCCAACCCGCCGACCCCCTAAGTCAGGTGCCCGGTTGCACGTAGGGCACGCGGGCGAACAGCTCGCGCTCCCATGCGCGGGGGTTATCGACCACCCGGCTATCCGTATCGAACACCATCGTTGTGCGCCGGGTGAGGTCATAGGCGGGCCAGCCGGGATCGCCTGTCCGGGCAAAGCGGACAAAGGCATCCATCAGGCGCGCACTCATTGCCGCCTGAGCAGGCTTGGGATCGGGCACGGTGCCGAACGCCAGACCGATATCATCGGTGTGCTTCGCGTTCTCGAAATCGAGCTGATAGACAAAGGTGTTGGCCCCGCCAGCACGCGCCCGTGCCTCGGCCTCCTCCACCTGCCCGCGCCAGCTGCGCGCAGGCGTCACGATGCGGTGGAACAGATCGAGCGGGGTCGCTTGCGGATAGCGCGCCCGGAACTGCGCCACCACCCAATCGGGCGCAATATCGACCTTCATTTCCGGGGCAATCCGGGCGGCGAGATTGTCGAAGGTCAGCCGCTGCAACACCCGGCCATCTGCCGGATAGAATGCCCGTGTCTCGGCCACGGTATTGCCCAGCAGCAGCGGGGTTTGCGCCGATTGGGGTGGGGCATCGGGCCAGAACGGGTGGCGCGGCAAGCTGCGCATATCCAGCACCGGGCCGAAATAGACCCGCCCGCCCAGCACCGGATCCGGCACATCAAGCGCATTCATCAGGGCCTCGACCGGCGCGGTAGCCGGATCGACGCCCTCTCCCAGCCGCGTCATGAACGCATCGGCGCGCTTGCTTGCGTTGATCGGCCCGGAGGCGGTGACCTGTTGCCCGCTCATGGTGATGGCCTTGTGATACAATCCGGCTGCGGCTGGCATTGCCATAAGCGTGGCAATCTTCGCGCCCCCGCCCGACTGGCCGAACACAGTGACATTGCCCGGATCGCCGCCGAACGCGGCAACGTTGCGCTGCACCCATTCCAGTGCGCAGATCAGATCGAGCTGCCCGGCATTCCCGCTGTCGGGGAAGCGTTCGGGCCAATAAAGATAGCCCAGCACATTGAGCCGGTGGTTGACCGTCACCACCACCACCTCGCCCCGCGCCGCCAGCGCCGCGCCATCATTGAGCGGATCGGTGACCGAGCCGGTCGCGTATGCCCCGCCGTGAAAATAGACCATCACCGGAAGGCCCGCTCCCCCTGCTGCAGGAACCCAGACATTCAGGAAGAGACAATCTTCCGACTGTGGTTGATAGGCGCCACCGGGCTGCGGACAGGCGGGGCCGAATGCGAAGGCCTGTTCGGCCATCGGCGCGGTCGAGGTCACCGGCACCGGGGGCATGAACCGCGCGGCCCGGGCATAGCGGATTCCGGCAAAGCGGTGTGCGCACACCGTCACCGGATTAGCGGGGTCATCGACATAAGTGCCAATGTAATGCCCGGAGGGGGCTCGCACCTCGGGCAGGCGGACCGTGGTCGCAAGCGCGGGAGTCGCCAATACGCCCATCGCCGCCCCGCCTGCCAATACCGCGCGGCGGCTCCAGCCCTCAGCGGCGGACATCGCCCGCACCGATGCTGAAGCTGTCGAGCATCCCCCGGCTGACCGGGCACATATCACCTAGGATGGTGTGCTTGAGCGCGGCCAGCGCCAGCCCGCGATGGGCCATGAGCGCCAGATCGCCGTCTCCTTTGTCATTATTGGCCAGCCAGCCATCGAGCACGCCTGCGGCAAAGGCATCGCCGGTGCCGATCCGGTCAATGATCCCGGTGACGTCGATTTCCTCGGTCTGGTATCCGCCAGCGCGGCTATCGACCCGCGCGGAAATGCGGTGGTGATCGCTGGTCACCAGATGCCGCGCGGTCGAGGCGATCAGTTCGAGGTTGGGGAAGGCCGCAAATGCAGCCTCCGCCGCTTCGCGCCGCCGCGCTTCCCCTTCGCCCGAAAAGTCCCGCCCCAGCAGCAGCGAGATGTCGCGGTGATTGCCGATCAGGATCGTCGCATCGCCGACCAACTCGCGCAAGATCGCCGCCGGATCGCTGTCCCATGCGTCCCACAATTGCGCGCGATAATTG
>CAYRXQ010000353.1:0-3048 GCA_964428115.1 uncultured Ilumatobacteraceae bacterium | reverse complement strand
GCCCACGGGAGGTCCCTGCTCATGCGTCGTCTGTCGCTCTCCGCCACGTTGTTCGTGGCCGCGCTGCCGTTGCTCCTCGCGATCGGGGCCTTCGTCACCGTGACGGCACTCGACGACCTCGACGACGTCCGTGAGGCCCGCCGCGGTGCCGAGCTCGGCGGCCTGTGGGCCCCGCTGCTCGAGGTCATCGTGGCCATCGAGGCCGAGCAGGACGTGGCCGAGGGTGCCGGAGCCACCGACCCGGCCGCCAATGACGCCGCCCGGCGGGTGACTAACGAGGCCATGGTGGTGCTCAACACCGCCCTCGACACCGTCGAGAACAGCCGGCCGCTCACGCTCCAGGTCGGCCAGGCCAACAGCACGATCGGCCTCGCCCGCGAGGCGGTCGACGCCCCGGAGATGGGCGCCGCCCGCGGCACCACCGCATCGGAGTCCTACGACGAGGCGGAGACCGACCTGATCGCCCTCGGCCGGCTGCTGCCCGCCGAGGCCGCCGACATCACCCTCGGCCGTGAGCTCACCGCCATCGCGGCGCTCGCCGAGGTGGAGCAGTCGGCCGGCAACCTCATCGACCAGGTGACCGCCAACCTGGCGCTCGCCGCCACCGACCCCGAGGCCGTCGACTTCGACCGGGCCCGGTTCGAGTCGTCCCGGCTGCTCGAGTCGGTGAACCTGTTCCAGGCCATCGCCCCCGAAGACTGGCTCGCCGCCTTCCGCGACGCCCGCTTCCCCCGTGCGCTCGACGACGGCCGCCGCCAGCTGACCGCCCTGTTCGCCGGCGAGGATCCCGCGCAGCTCGACCTCGACGCACTGGTCGGGCCCGTCGCAGAGGTCGCAGCGTTCCGCGACCAGCTCGCCACCGACACCGTCGCCCGTGCCGACGCCGCCGCCGACCAGATCCAGCGTGATGCCCTCATCCGCACCGCCATCACCGTGGCCGTCGTGGCCCTCGGCGGCCTGCTCGCCCTCCTCGTGACCCGCTCGATCACCCGGCGGGTGCGGCGGGTGTCGACCGCCGCCCACGAGGTGACCGAGACCCAGCTCCCCGCGCTGGTCGCCGCCCTGCGCGACCCGGCCGCCGACGGGGCCATCCCCCCGGCCCGACCGATCGGCGACACCGGCCGCGACGAGATCGCCGAGCTGGCCGGCGCCTTCGACACCATGCAGCAGACCCTCGTCGACGTCGCCCACGAGCAGGTCGAGGTGCTCCGCCGTGGCGTGTCCGACATCTTCGTGACGATGGCCCGCCGCAACCGGAGCCTCGTCGACCGTCAGCTGACCCTGCTCGACGAGCTCGAAGCCGACGTGGAGGACCCCGAGCTGCTCGCCGACTACTACCGGCTCGATCACCTCGCCACCCGCATGCGCCGCAACAGCGAGAGCCTCCTGGTGCTCGCCAGCGCCGAGCCCAAGCGGCGCCGCGCCAAGCACTCACCCATCGACGACGTGGTGCGGGCCGCGGTCGGCGAGGTCGAGGACTACCAGCGCATCGAGATCGAGCGCCTCGACGCCCTCCAGGTGCACGGCGAGGTCGTGGCCGACGTGGCCCACGTGCTGGCCGAGCTCCTCGACAACGCCGCTGCCTTCTCGCCCCCCGACAGCACCGTCGTGGTCACCGGCACCCGCTCCGACGACGGCTACCGCCTGTCGGTCGCCGACCACGGCATCGGCATCCCCGCCGAGCGCCTCGACCAGCTCAACCACCTGCTCGGGCATCCGCCGATCGTCGGCCTCTCGGTCGACGTGAGCCTCGGGCTGCAGGTGGTGTCGCTGCTCGCCGCCAAGCACGGCCTGCACGTGGCGATGCGCGACGGCGGGCCCGGCACGATCGTCGAGGTCACCCTCCCCGTCTCGGTGTTCGGCCCCGACGAGCGCCGCATCGAGCCGGCCCCGGTGGCAGCGCCGCCGGCCGCCGAGCTCGACGACGCCCCCTCCCTCGAGTCGCAGCCGGCCGCCGTTGCGCAGCCGGCGACGATGGCGACCCGCTCGCCCGGGATGCTCCTCGACGACCACCCGGTCCCGGCCCTCGCGCTCGACGGCGTGGCCCTGCCCGCCGCTGACTCGCTGTCCTCGCCGTCCTCCCCGACCTCCTCGACCTCCTCCCCCTCGGAGCCGGCCGTCGAGCAGACGATCGACGAGCTCGTCCACTGGGCCACCGCCACGGCCTCCCCGGCCTCCCCGGCATCGCCGACGCTCCCGGGCCGCGACGCGCACAGCACGGTCCCCACGGTCCCGACGCTCGCGGCGACACCCACCTTCGACCGTCGGCCCCCGGCCGATCCGCCGCCCAGCCTCGAACAGGCCGGCTTCGGTGGCCTGACGCGGCGCGAGGACACACCGCTGCGCATCGCGGCCGCGCCGGTCCGAGCCGTCGACCCCGCAGCGGCACGCTCCGGCGACGACCCCCACGGAGCGCCGACGCCGATCTCCCCCACGCCGATCACCGACGAGAACGACACCGTCTGGCGGATCACGCGGGGCCTCGAGACGGTCAGCCCCGACCCGGTCGCAACCGAGCCGATCGTCGCCACGCCGGCCGCCTCGCCCACGCCCACGGCCTCGCCCTCGCTGATCTTCGGCGGATCGCCAGCCACGCCGCTGCCCCGCCGTCGTCAGCCGGTCGAGGACGAGCTCGGCTTCAGCCTCGACGACCTCGACGTGCGACCCGCCTGGATGCGTTCCGACCGCGATGCCGAGCCGACCCCCGCCCCGGCAACCTCGGTGCCTCCGGCAGCCTCGGCCGCTCCCGCCGCTCCGGCCGCTCCCACCATGGGCGACCTCCCCTCCGCGGGGGCCCCGGCGAAGCGCATTCCCTGGAAGCTCATCATCGTCCTGACCCTCATCGTCGCCGTCGGCGTCGGGATGGTCGTGGGCGGTCATTCGGCCGTCGAGTGGGTCCAGGGCGTCGCCGAGAAGGCCCGCACCCCTGGGACCTTCGTCATCCTCTGTGTCGTCTATGCGCTGTTGCTCGCCATCCCGGGCGTGCCCGGCCTCGAGGTCGGACTCGTCCTGATGGCGGTCTTCGCCGAGATAGGCATCCTCGCCGCG
>CAYRXQ010000352.1:0-3048 GCA_964428115.1 uncultured Ilumatobacteraceae bacterium | reverse complement strand
CGCCGGGGTCAGCGGCCGGGTCTTCGAGGCCTCCGGGCAGGTCCTCGCGGTGGCCGAGGGTTGGGTGCGCGGCCCGGTGCACGCACCCGTCGACGATCCCACCGCGCTCGGACCGATCGTGGCCGAGCTGCTGGCCTCGGCCCGTCGCAACAGCGGCATGGACGGCCGGACCGGCTCGTGGCCGCAGCCCCAGCAGTGATCGATCCGACCCCGCCAGCCGATCCCCACCGTTCGACCGAACCGAGAGTGAGCACACCATGCCCCTGAACCCCGATGCCGTCGGCACGACGAGCGAGCCCACCGAAGTCAGCTGGACCAGCAAGGACACGCTGCTGTACGCGGTCGGCATCGGTGCCGGCGTCGACGAGCTGGCCTTCACCACCGAGAACACCGCAGGCGTCGACCAGCTGGTGTTCCCCACGTATCCGGTCGTGCTGGGCGGTGGCGGCTCGGTCATGCGCGACATCGGCACCTTCAACCCCGCGATGCTGGTGCACGGTCAGCAGGCCGTCACCCTGCACCGGCAGATCCCGGTCGAGGGCACGGCCAGCGTGGTCGGCACGCTCGTGGCCATGTACGACAAGGGCAAGGCCGCCGTGGTGGTCACCGAGTCGACGGCCACGATGGACGGCATGCCGCTCTACACCACCCGCTCCTCGGCGTTCATCCGCGGCGAGGGTGGCTGGGGCGGTGAGCGCGGTCCGTCCGGCCCGGTCAACGAGGCGCCCGAGCGCGATCCCGACCACGTGGTGACCTACCAGACCTCACCCGACCAGGCGCTGGTGTACCGGCTCTCGGGTGACCGCAACCCGCTGCACTCCGATCCGTCGTTCGCGGCGATGGGCGGCTTCGATCGGCCGATCCTGCACGGTCTGTGCAGCTACGGGTTCACCGGGCGGGCCCTGCTCCACACCCTGTGCAACAGCGATCCGGTGCGGTTCCACCACGTCGAGGCCCGGTTCGCGTCACCGGTGTTCCCCGGCGAGGCACTGACGGTGCGCATGTGGGACCTCTCGCCCACCGAGGCCGTGTTCACCACCTCGGTCGACGACCGGGTCGTCATCGACCAGGGTCTCCTGCGCCACTCCTGAGCGCGTCCCGACCCGGGGGCGCCGACCCCGGACGCGACACGGCCCGGGCACCCACCCCGAGGGGGATGGTGCCCGGGCCGTGTCGCGCTCGGAGCGAGGCGACTCAGACCGCGATCTCGGCCACGACGAGCTGCGGGGTGATCGAGGTGTAGTTGGGCACGTCGCCCATGATCTCGGCGCCGGACGCGGCCATCGCCGCTCCGAACTCGCCCAGGTCGTTCACCACCAGGTAGCCGATGGCCTCGAGCGGGCCGTCGATGACCTTGTCGATGCCCCAGCTGGTGCAGTTGTCGCCCAGCTTGGAGGCCACGAGGGGCATGTGGGTGCTCTTGTAGTACTCGTGATCGAAGGTCGCGCCTTCGGTCTTGGGGTAGTGGATGCTGACGCGGAACATGGCCGCGAGCTTGGCAGGTCGGCCCGTGACCGGCGTCACCGGAGTGGACGGCTCGCGGGCGGGGTCGCGGGCGGGGGCGTCAGTCGACCAGGGCCTCGACCGCCGACGCGAACACCTCGGTGTGGCGGTCGACGTCGTCGGCGGTGTGCGAGGGCGACAGCAGCGCCATGTTGTGGAACGGGGTCAGCAGGACCTGGCGGTTGATCGCCCACAGGTGCATGAACGCGTCCAGTTGGTGGTCGACGGCGGCTGCCGCTGCGGCACCGTCGCGTGGTGGCGGGCAGAACCAGTACTCGGCCCGGCAGCCGAGCCGCTGGACGTGCCAGGGCAGCCCGTGCCGCTCGATCACCCCGGCCACCCCGGCGGCCCACCGCTCGGCGAGGGGGATCATGCGCTCGAAGTCCTCGTCGCGCAGCGTGCTCGACAGCGTGGCGCGCACCGCCGCGAGGGCGAGCGCGTTGCCGGTGAGCGTGCCACCGACCCCCGATACGTCGACGTCGTCGTCGGCGATCATCGCCGCGAGGCGGGCGCCGACCTCGGCCGACATCCCGTAGGCCGCGGCCGGGACCCCACCCCCGATCGGCTTGCCGATCACGAACATGTCGGGGTCGAGGCCCCAGGCCCGCGTCGCCCCGCCCGGGCCGGCACAGATGGTGTGGGTCTCGTCGATCACCAGCAGGACGCCGTGCCGGCGGGTGATCTCCCGCACGCCCTCGAGGTACCCGGGCTCGGGCAGCACGATGCCGATGTTGGTCAGCGCGGGTTCCATGAGCAGCGCGGCGACGTCGCCGTGGGCGAGCGCCGCCTCGAGCGCCGCCAGATCGTTGAACGGCACGACCCGGGTGGTCAGCGCCGGGTCGACCTGCGGGCCGATCGCGCCGGGGCGGCTCACGACGTGGCCCGACTCGTCGAGGACGACGAGGGTCTCGTCGACGGTGCCGTGGTAGCACCAGTCCATCACGCAGATCTTCGGGCGGCCGGTGAGCCCGCGTGCGAAGCGGAGCACGAACCGGTTGGCGTCGGTGGCGGTCATGGCCATCTGCCAGTGCGGGAGCCCGAAGCGCTGCGCCAGTTCCCCGGCCACCCAGGCCGCGTCGGTGCTCGGGAGCATGGTGGTGATGCCGCGCCGCGCCTGGCGTTCGAGGGCCTCGGCCACCTGCGGCAGGCCGTGGCCGGTCATGGCGCCGGTGTCGCCGAGGCAGAAGTCGACGAACTCGTGCCCGTCGGCGTCGGTGAACCGGGCGCCGTGGGCCTCGGTCACGAAGAGGGGGAATGCGCCGGGCCAGCGGGTCATCCACGGCATCGGCACGCCGGCCAGGAGGTGCTCGCGGGCCTCCGCGGCCAGCTCGGCCGAGCGTGGGTGCTGCTCGACGAAGCGGGCCTCTTCGGCGGCGTGGAGGTCGGCGAGTCGGTCGCGGTCGATCACCCCGCCAGGATCGCCGAGCGCCGTCGTCGCCGTCCAGTCCCCCGGACCGCGAGGACTCAGAGGGTGAGGGCGACGAGGTGCGCGATGGCGTCCGCGACGGGGAGGTCGACCCGCTCGCCGGTGCGGCGGTCCTTGAC
>CAYRXQ010000351.1:0-3049 GCA_964428115.1 uncultured Ilumatobacteraceae bacterium | reverse complement strand
CCGACTCGTGAACCTCGGCTGCGCGACCGGGCACCCGAGCTTCGTGATGAGCTGCTCGTTCTCCAACCAGGTGATCGCCCAGATCGAGCTGTACACCAAGACCGAGCAGTACCCGATCGGTGTCTACGTGCTCCCCAAGCACCTCGACGAGAAGGTCGCCCTGCTGCACCTCGAGGCCCTCGGCGTGCGCCTCACCAAGCTCACCGACGAGCAGTCGGAGTACCTCGGCATCGAGCCGAGCGGGCCGTTCAAGCCCGAGCACTACCGGTACTGATCACAGGGTTGGCGACCACGGCTGGCGGTGTCATCGTCAGCCGTGGCAGCACGAGCTGGACCAGCGGGCCGATGCCGAGCGCGAAGGCCGCCGTGCCGATGCCGGCCGAGCCGCCGAGCGCCAGGCCGGCCACGACGACGGTGAGTTCCACCAGCGTGCGCGCCCGACGGATCGTCAGGCCGCGACGGGCCAGCCCGGTCATCAGGCCGTCGCGTGGGCCGGGGCCGAGGCCCGAGCCGATGTAGAGGCCCGAGCCGATCGCGATCACGACGATCCCACCGGCCATCAGCGCGAACCGTGCGACGAGATGGTCGACCTCGGGCAGCCGGGGGAGCACCAGGTCGACGACCAGGCCGATCTCGAGGGCGTTGAGCACCGTGCCGAGGCCGGGCCGCTCGTGCAGCGGGATCCACAACAGGAGCAGCAGCACGCCCGTGGCGATGATCACGGTGCCGATGGGCACCCCGATGAGATCGCTGACGCCCTGGTGGAACACGTCCCAGGGGGCGAGCCCGAGGTCGCCGCGGATGATGAGGGAGATCCCGACGCCGAACAGCGCCAGCCCGCCGACGCATCGTGCCAGGCGCTGGGCGAAGCGGTCGCGGGGGACGAGGGGCACGGGCGGTGACGCTATCGACCCACTGTCACACCCCCGGCGTACGACTGGAGGCATGTTCCTCGAGTCCCGCTGCGCCGGCTGCGACCGCCCCGGTGCCACCCTCTGTCGTGTCTGCCGGTTCGCGCTCGTCGGTGCGTCGTCACCGACGCCGGGGCCGGTCGGCGTCGTCGCCGCCGTCGAGTTCACCGGTCGCGCCCGCGACGTGGTGCTCGGCCTCAAGTACCGCAACCGGCGTGCGGTCGCGGCCCACCTGGCCGGGCTGCTCACCCGCCGGCTGCTCGCCGCCGGCCTGCGCCCCGATCAGCTCGACGTCGTCACCTGGGCGCCCACCGGCGCCGGTCGTCGCCACGCCCGCGGGTACGACCAGGCCGAGCTCGTGGCTCGGCGCGTCGCCCGTCAGCTGGGCGTGCCCTGTCGACGGCTGCTCCTGCGCGAGCCCGGCGCCGGCCCGCAGACCGGACGGACCCGGGCCGAGCGGCTCGCCGGCCCCACCTTCCGGGCCCGACCCGGGCGGCCCAGTCAGCGGGTGCTGCTGATCGACGACGTGGTCACCACCGGCGCCACCCTGACGGCGGCCGAGCGGGCGCTGCGCGAGGTGGGTGCACGGTCGGTGGTGCTCGCGGCGGTGGCCACCACGCCGGTGCGCTCGGCGCGCCGTTCGCGCCCGGATACGACCCTCGGCACGGTCCTGGTCGGCCCGTGGGGTGCGGTGCACGACCGCCGTTCGGCCTGAGTGGTCGGTACCTGCGTATCGGGCCGCCCCGTGGCCACGGGGTGTGCCCGGTAGGATTTCCCACCGCATGGGACTCCTCGATCGCATCCTCCGCGCCGGAGAGGGCAAGAAGCTCAAGGCCCTCCAGAACATGGTGCCCGACATCAACGCGTTCGAGCCCGAGATGCAGCGGCTCAGCGACGACGAGTTGCGCGCCAAGACCGGCCAGTTCCGTGAGCGGCTGGCCAACGGCGCCGACCTCGACGATCTCGCCCTCGAGGCCTTCGCCGTCACGCGCGAGGCCTCGAAGCGGGTCATCGGCCAGCGCCACTACGACGTGCAGCTCGTGGGCGGTGCCGCGCTGCACTTCGGCATGGTTGCCGAGATGAAGACCGGTGAGGGCAAGACCCTCGTGTCGACGCTCCCCGCCTACCTCAACGGGCTGTCGGGCAAGGGCGTCCACCTGGTCACGGTGAACGACTACCTCGCCCGGCGCGACGCCGAGTGGATGGGTCGGATCCACAAGTGGCTCGGCCTCGAGGTCGGGCTCGTGGTGCCCGGCACCAAGAACTCGCCGGCCGAGAAGCGGTTGAGCTACGGCGCCGACATCACCTACGGCACCAACAACGAGTTCGGCTTCGACTACCTGCGCGACAACATGGCGCCCAAGCTCGCCGACAAGGTGCAGCGGGGCCACAACTACTGCATCGTCGACGAGGTCGACTCGATCCTCATCGACGAGGCCCGGACCCCGCTGATCATCTCGGGGCCCTCGACGGTCTCCTCGCACCAGTTCGACCGCTACAAGCCGCTGGTCGATCAGCTCGTGAAACGCCAGACGCTGCTCTGCAACGAACTGGTCAGCGAGGCGAAGGAGTTGCTCGACAGCGACCCCGAGACCGCCGGGCGCAAGCTCTTCAAGGTCAAGCTCGGCCAGCCGCGCAACCGCCAGCTGATGCGCCTGATGCAGGAGCCGGATGTCCGGCGCCTCATCGAGAAGACCGAACTCTCCTTCTATCAGGACGCCCAGAAGCGGGAACTCTTCGCCCTCAAGGAGGAACTCTACTTCACCATCGACGAGAAGGCCAACGACGCCGATCTCATGGAGCAGGGCCGCGCCTACCTGTCACCCGACGAGCCCGATTCCTTCGTCCTGCCCGATCTCGGCACCATGCTCGCCGAGATCGACGCCGATCCCGAGCTGACCGACGAGCAGCGCGCGATCCGCAAGGAGCAGGCCCAGGACCAGATGGACCGGCAGGCCGAGAAGATGCACAACATCTCCCAGCTGCTGAAGGCCTACTGCGTGTTTGAAAAAGACGTCCAGTATGTCGTCGAGGAGGGCAAGGTCGTCATCGTCGATGAAAACACCGGCCGCAAAATGCCCGGACGCCGCTGGTCCGACGGGCTCCACCAGGCCGTCGAGGCCAAGGAAGGCGTCACC
>CAYRXQ010000350.1:0-3058 GCA_964428115.1 uncultured Ilumatobacteraceae bacterium | reverse complement strand
GTCAGACCGCCCCGCCGCCACCGACAGCACCCGCGAGATCTCCGCTCCCACCGCCGGCGCCGGGCGCGGCCCCCGGTGGTGGGGGCGGGGGCGGAGCGGTCTGACCGTCCGGCGGCGGCGGCGGGGTGGTGCCACCACCACCAGAACCTCCGGCTGCTCCACCACCCGATCCAGTCCCAGCGGCGGGGGGCTGTGCCTCGGCACGGAGCCGCTCGGCCACCTGACGGTCGAATGCATCGTTGCGCACCTTCGACGCGGCTTGCATCCGCTCCAACCGCGTCGCCGCCGCCGGGTCGATCCCGGCGAGCTCCAGGGCGGCGTCGACCTTCAACTTCTCGAGCTCGGCGAAGTCGGCCGGGGTGACCGAGCTCGGGTCCTTCCCCACCGCTCCGCCCACGAGTTCGCGGTCTGCAAGCGCGTCGAGATCGTCGCGGATGTCGGCGTCGTCGAGCTCCAACGGGTCGGGGAGGCCAGGCCGCGTTGCCTCGCGCAACCGTTCGGCGATGCCCGACTGCTCCAAGGTGGCGTCGCGCACGGCCTTCACGACCTCGTCCTGGGTCAGCGATGCGGCCGACTTCCCGGTCTGCTGCTCGACCAGTTCCTCCACTGCCTCCTGCTGCTGTCGCGCTCTGAGCTCGGCGGCCTTCGCCGCGACGTCCGCGGGGCTCAGATCGGCCGTCTCGGTCCCCTGTTCGCGCAACAACCGTCGGTCCTCGACGCCCGGAGGATCGTCCGTCGCCAGGCGGCCCTCGACGTCGAGCTGATCGGGGAAGCCCTCGACGATGCGGCCGTCGACCGTCACGGTGCGCCCGTCGACGCGGTGGAGCTCGACGTTGAGCCGGTTCAGCTCGCCCTGGGCAGCGTTCACCGAGTCGGCCGCCCGCTCACCGGCGGCATCGTCGGTCGCGGCGTTGAGCTCGCGCTGCGCTTCGCGCAGCCGACGCGCAGCCTCCCTTGCAGCCTCGAAACGGGCTCGGATCTCGCTCATGGGCTGGCCTCCACCTCCGGATCGTCCGTGCTGGTGCTCCGACGACCGGCGAGCATCTCGGTGTCAGATCATGGTCGTAGCAACGATTCGACGCTCGCAGCGATCGGGCGACCGTCGGCGTCGAGCGCCAGCACCGACCACGTCATGCCCGGCGCCGTCGAGGGTCCGCTCACCTCATCGCGCAGGCGGGGCTCGCCGCCCAGGGGCACGCTGGTGCCCTCGGTACGCCATGCCCAGTAGCCCTCGCCCGACGGAGCGAACACGCTGACCGAGTACTGCGCCGCACCCTCCACCGGCTCCCACTCGAGCAACGGACGCTGATCCTCCGACGGCTCGGTGAGCAGTGCCATCTCGGGCAACCCGAGCGCCGGGCGCGCCGGCTGGGTGGGCGGCGGCTCGGCGGTGGTCGTGGTGGTCGTCGTCGTCGTGGCTGGGATGGAGTCAGCGTCGGCTTGGTTCTCGGTCACGCTGGGGCCCTGGTCGGCGTCAGCCTCCGCCCCTGCGACGCTGGTCGCCGAGGCCGCCGCGTCATCCTCGGCGACGTCATCCCCACCGCACGCCGTGAGGGCGGCGAGCGTCAGCGCGAGCGCGGCGAGCGCCGGAGAGCGTCCCATCCTCAGCCCGCCTCGATCCCGCGGACCGTGCCATCGACGTCGATGCCTGCGTCGGTCCAGTACTGACCGATCTCGGCCGCGCTGATCGTCGACCCATCGGGCAACGCGAAGTCCCAGCCCATGAGGCGGCCCGAGAGGACCGCTGCCGCCTGTTCGTAGTTCGCATAGATGCAGCCACTCTGTGCCTGGCACGTGTTCCCGTCCTCCACGGGAGCACCCTCTGGGACCCAGGCCTCGTCGAAGATCTCCTGGGCCCGCTCCTGCAACAGTCGCTCGGCGAGCGCCGCGTTCTCGGTCGCGTACTGACCGGAGCTGAACGCACCGGCCGCCAGACCGGCGTCCACCAGCCCGAGCAACTCTTGGCCGGTGATCGGCGGCTGCTGGAACATGGCGATGCCGATGATCGAGTTGCTGACAACCGACGACAGCACCGATGTCCAGTGCTCGAGGTTCTCGGGGCCGAAGAACTTCTCGGCGCACTCGCCAAGATTGCGGATCTCGTTGATGAGCGGGATCGAGCGCTGGATCAGGCCCCACACCGAGGCCACGTCGACCTGGCTCGGCTGGCCGGCTCGGAACGGCGCCATCTGCTCGTTGTGATCGGCGATCAACTGGTTGAGCCCTGGAAGGAAGTCGCTCCGGCTGTCGGGCACATCCTGGGCGACACCGTTCCAGTTGCCAGCGAACGACGGCGTCCAGCCGACACCCTCGTACTCGTCCTCCCAGCGGACGGCCACCTGACCCCAGGCCTCCTCACACGTCGATCCCTCGACGATCAGGGTCACCTTGGGGATCAGTTCGCCAGCGGGCACCTCGAACGCGAGCCCCTGCGAGATGAATGTGGACGTCCAGTCGTAGGTGCCGTCGAAGACCACTTCGTCACCGATCGTGAACGCGATTCCGTCGCCGAGGTAGCTCTGCTCGAGCACGCCGTCTGTGCCGTCCAGGTAGAGGTTGGCTGCGCCGTTGGAGACCCAGTCGCCCGTGACGGCCAGGTCGCTGTCCACGATCAGTCGGAAATCGAACTGGAACCGTGCGATGAGTTCGAGACGGCCTTGCGGCAGGACGGCGCTCGCCTCGCCCTGTGCGACACCGACTGCGGACCACTTCCCGATCGGGAGCTTGCCGGGCGTCGGTTCGGGGATCGCGTGCACCGCCGCGGTCGTCCCGATCAGTCCGGCCACACCGACCACGAGCATCGCCGAAGTACGACGTCGAACACCCCGCATCTGATTGGCACACTACACCAGATCCGATACGACTGGATCGGCTCCCGAAAACGGCAATGACCAGGGCATTTGCCCTGGTCACTTCGTGTCGGAGGGATGAGTTGCACCATCACCCCACGACATGATCGAGCGACTTCCGCCGGCGACCGACCTCAGCAGCGGACCCAACGATGGACCCGGCGCGACGCTGAGTCCCTGGGCTTCCGCGGACGCGCACGGTCGCCGCT
>CAYRXQ010000349.1:0-3062 GCA_964428115.1 uncultured Ilumatobacteraceae bacterium | reverse complement strand
GGCGAGCGCGTCCTCGACGGTGACGGCGGCCAGGTCGTCGGCCGAACGACCGCGGAAGGGGCCGCCGCTGGCCGTCAGCACGAGTCGGGCGACCTCTCGCTCGACGTCGATCGAGGAACGCAGGCACTGGTGGATCGCCCCGTGCTCGCTGTCGACGGGGACCAGCTCGGCGCCCGGCGTGGCGCGCAACGGCTGCACCACCGGGCCAGCTGCGATCAGGCTCTCCTTGTTGGCCAGCGCCAGGCGCCGACCTGCTCGCAGCGTGGCGATGGTGACCGACAACCCGGCGAACCCCACCACGCCGTTCACCACGACGTCGGCCACCCCGGCGAGTGCTGCGAGATCGTCGACGATCTCGGCGAAGGGCAGCGCGGCAGCGACGCGGGCGCGCTGGTCGGGGTCGGCGACCGCCACGAGGGACGGGCGGAACTCGAGGGCCTGCGCGATCACGGCGTCGGCCGAACGGCCCACCCCGAGCGCGACGACCTCGTACGCGTCGGGCTCGGCGCGCACGACGTCGAGCGTCTGCGTGCCGATCGACCCGGAGGATCCGGCGACGGCGACCCGGATGCGGCCCACGCGCTGGCGGTCAGCCGGCGGTCAGCCGGCGGCCCACGGCTCGAGCACGAGCGTGAGGTAGTAGGCGGCCGGCAGGGCGAACAGGAAGCCGTCGAACCGGTCGAGGATGCCGCCGTGGCCCTTGACGATCGTGCCGAAGTCCTTCACGTCGAGGTTCCGCTTGAACATGCTCTCGACCAGGTCGCCCATCGGCGCCATCACCGAGATGACGACGGCGAGCGCGAGCAGGTGCGGGGTGCTGGTCCACGTGTCGCTGCGGCCGGTCAGGCCGACCACCACGAGCGCCACGATGGTGAACAGCGCACCGCCGATGAGCCCCTCGACCGACTTGTGCGGGCTGATCCACGGTCGCAGCGGGGTGCGACCCGCCGCCGATCCCACGAAGTAGGCACCGATGTCGTTGGCCACGACACCGATCGCCAGCAGCACGAAGGTGTCGGTGCCCCAGGTGGGTGAGCCGGGCAGCGCCGAGAGCCCCACGAGCAGCGCGGCGTAGGAGCCGAGCAGGCCGATCCAGATGACGCCGAGCATGGTGATCGAGACGTTGGGCAGCGGCCCGGCATCGACCGAGCGGGCTCCGATGAACCCACCGGCGACCGCCATGAAGGCGAACGCGAAGACGAGCGGCAGCGCGCCCTCACCCAGCCAGTAGGCCGCCAGCGGCGCGGCCACGCAGGCCAGCACACCGGGCAGGACCGCCGGCCGATAGCCGCGCTCGGAGACCTTGCCGTAGAACTCGACCGCGGCCAGGCCGAGCAGCACGACCACGAACGCCACGACGGCCGCAGGACGCCACAGGACCGCGCCGAGGAAGATCGCGGCGATCAGCACGCCGACGGCGATGGCGGTGGGCAGGTCGCGGCCCGAGGGAGCCTCGGCCGAGCGGCCGCCGGCCGATGGGGCACCGGGCTTGCCGCTGCGTCGACGACCGGTCTGGACCGGGGGGCGACGCGGGATGCCCGACGGATCGGTGCCGATGGTGATGCGCGCCGGACCTCGGGACGTCACGTCGTCGACGACATCGTGCTGGCCCGTGCGACGGGCCGCCACTGGGAGCTCACCGCTCGGATCGGCACCGCGCTCGGCCAGATCGTCGCTCCACACCGGTGACTCCGAGGTGAACGACGACCACACGTCGAGCTCGTCGAGCGGCTCGTCCTCGGCAGCGGCACGGCCGGGCTCGATGGAGGGCAGCTCCCCGGTCGGCGGCTCGGTCCAGTGTGGGAGCGATCCGGTGTCGGAGTCGCCGAAGCTCAGTCCGCCCTCGACCTGCTCCACGTTGCGCGTCGGCTGCTCGTCGCCGAAGAGCGGGGAGCGCTCGACCGGATCGCCGAACAGCGGCGCGCGGTCGTCGTCCTCGTCCTCCGCGAAGAGCGGCCGACGGGGTTCGTCGTCGCGGTCACGTCGCCAGCTGTCGTCACTCATCCCCGGTGTTCCTCCCCTTCTGACCGGACGTGCCGGCCGTGGTCCCCGATCGTGTCACCTCGGCGTTCGCCAGGTGATCAGACCTCGAGGAGCTCGTGCTCCTTGCGTCCGACCGCGGTGTCGATGCGCTCGACGTGGTCGTGGGTGATCTTCTCGAGCTCCTTCTCGGCGCGCTCGAGATCGTCGGCCGAGATCGTGCCTTCCTTCTCGGCGGCCTCGAGCTGCTTGCGCGCGTCACGCCGGACGTTGCGCACGGCGACCCGGCCGTCCTCGGCCATGTGCTTGACGACCTTGACGTACTCCTTGCGGCGCTCCTCGGTGAGCGGCGGGAAGTTGAGTCGGATGACCACCCCGTCGTTGGAGGGCGAGACGCCCAGGTCGCTGTCGCGGATGGCCTTCTCGATCGCGCCCAGGGAGCCCCGGTCGTGTGGCTTGATCAGCAGCTGACGAGCCTCGGGCACCTGCATGCCGGCGAGCTGCTGGAGCGGGACGGGCGACCCGTAGTAGTCGACGACGAGACGCTCGACGAGCGCCGGAGCGGCACGGCCGGTCCGGATCGTCTGGAACTGGAGCTGCACGTGCTCCACGGCCTTGTCCATCTTGTCGATGGCCTCGAGCAGGGTCTCTTCGATCACCGGGCCAGCGTACCCAGCCACGACTGCGGACCGGGACCACCGGTGTCAGACACCGCTGCAGGTTCACGGCTGCAGGTGCCCGCGCTGCAGCGCTGCAGCGCGCCGAGCTACGGCGCATCGGACACCGACTAGACGTCGTGGACCATCGTGCCGAGGTGTTCGCCGAGCAGGATCTTGCGCAGCGCGCCGCGGGTCGACATGTCGAACACCACGATCGGCAGGTCGTTGTCGCGGCAGAACGCGATTGCGGTGGCGTCCATGACCTTGAGGTTCTTGGTCATGACCTCGAGGTACCCGACCTCGTCGTACTTGGTGGCCGAGGAGTCGGTGCGCGGGTCGGCGGTGTAGACGCCGTCGACGCCCGAGTGCGTGCCCTTGATGAGCGCCTGCGCCCCGATCTCGGCGGCTCGCAGCGCCGCCGCG
>CAYRXQ010000348.1:0-3108 GCA_964428115.1 uncultured Ilumatobacteraceae bacterium | reverse complement strand
ACAAGGACCTCACCGAGCTGCGGCGCGACCAGGTCGGCTTCGTCTTCCAGGCGTTCAACCTGGTGCCGACCCTGACCGCGGACGAGAACATCCGGCTGCCGCTGATGCTCGGCGGCCGCGACGGCGATCGGGCCTGGATCGACCAGGTCATCGACACCGTCGGGCTGCGCAACCGACTCGACCACCGACCCAGCGAGCTCTCAGGCGGCCAGCAGCAGCGCGTCGCCGTGGCCCGCGCCCTTGCCAGCCGCCCGACGATCATCTTCGCCGACGAACCGACCGGCAACCTCGACAGCACGACCGGTGCCGAGATCCTCTCGTTCATGCGCCGCGCGGTGAACGAGTTCGGCCAGACCATCGTGATGGTGACCCACGACCCCTACGCCGCTGCCTACGCCGACCACGTCGTGTTCCTCGCCGACGGTCGCATCGTCCACGAGATGGACGCTCCCACGGCCGACGCCGTCATCGACCGGATGAAGCAACTGGGGTCGGCGTCATGATCGGCCTCGTCACCCGCCGCAGCATGCGCTCGCGCTGGGGTCGCAGCACCTTCATCGCGCTCGCCATCACCCTCGGCGTGTCGTTCGTCGCCGGCTCGTTCGTCCTCGCCGACAGCCTGCGCTCGACCTTCGACTCGCTGTTCTCCGACCTCAACCAGGACGTCGACCTCGAGGTCCGTTCGACCCTCGCGATCGACGGCGCGATCCAGCGCGATCCGGTCCCCGCCTCGCTCGCCGACGAGATCGCCGCGATCGAGGGCGTCGCCCAGGTCGAGCCCGTCCTGCAACGCTTCGCACAGCTCCTCGACGCCGACGGCGACGCCGTCAGCACCCAGGGCGCCCCCGCCATCGGGACCGCGTGGAGCGGCCCGAGCGGTCTGTCGGGTGTGACGGTCAAGGAGGGCGGGGTGCCCGAGGGCATCGGGCAGGTCGCCATCGACAAGGCCACCGCCGACCGCGTCGGGTTCGAGGTCGGTGACCCGATCACCGTCGTGTTCGACTCCGGCCAGCGCGAGTTCACCATCGTCGGCCTCGTCGGCCTCGCCGCCGCCGACGGGTTCGGCGGCGCCACGATCGCGGCGTTCGACCCGGTCACGGCCCGCGAGGTGCTCGACGCCGGCGACGGCTACGACGCGATCGACCTCGCCGTGGCCGAGGGCGTCGACCCCGCCACGGTGGCAGCGGCCATCGAGGAGATCCTGCCGCCGCGCACCGAGGTGGTGACCGGTGAGCAGGTCGCCGAGGAGGCCTCCGACCAGATCAACCAGTTCATCTCGATCTTCGGCAACGGGCTCCTCACGTTCGCCTTCATCACCGCCTTCGTCAGCTCGTTCATCATCAACAACGTGTTCGGCATCACCATCGGTCAGCGGCTGCGCGAGCTCGCGCTGCTGCGGGCCATCGGTGCGAGCACCCGGCAGGTCCGGCGCATGATCCTGGTCGAGGCGCTGATCATCTCGGTGACCGGCACGGTGATCGGCATCTTCGGTGGCCTCGCCGTGGCCCGTGGGCTGATCTTCCTCTTCGACGCCGCCGGGGCCGGCTTCCCGCCGACCTCGCTGATCATGGCGCCCAGGACGGTCGTCATCTCGCTCCTGGTCGGCGTCGGGATCACGCTGGTCTCGGTCCTCGTCCCGGCGCGGCGCGCCGGGCGGATCCCGCCGGTCGCGGCGATGCGGCCCGAGCTCGGGTTCGCCGCGCTCGCCGCCAGCCGTCGCCTCATCGGCGGCATCGTGGCCACCTCGCTCGGCGTGGTGATGTTCCTCGTCGGGCTCTTCGTCTCCCCCGGCGGCACCCCCGGCCTCATCGCGCTGGCCGGCGGTGGTGGCCTGGCGATCTTCCTCGGCGTGGCTAGCCTGTCGACCACGGTCGCCCGGCCGGTGAGCCGGGCGCTCGGGCTGCCCATCCAGCGGGTCTTCGGGGTCCCCGGTCGCCTCGCACGGGAGAACGCTGCTCGTGCGCCGCGTCGCACCGCCCGCACGGCCTCGGCCCTGATGATCGGCGTGGCGCTCGTGAGCGCGGCCGCGGTCTTCGCCTCGTCGCTGCGCGACACGTTCGTGCGGGTGCTCGACCGGGCGATCACCGCCGACTACATCGTCAACGACGAGTCGTTCCAGGGGCTGCCCCCGCAGCTCACGGCCGACCTCGCCGAGCTCGAGGTCTTCGACGCCGTCTCACCGTTCCGGTTCGGCGTCGTGGAGATCGACGAGAGCCAGAAGCCGCTGACCGCGGTCGACCCGACCTCGTTCCCGCTGCTCGCGGACCTCGACGTCACCGAGGGCGGCTACGACACCCTCGACGACGGGGGCATCCTCGTGCACCGCGACCCGGCGTCGGACCTCGACCTCGCGGTCGGCGACTCCATCGACGTCACCTTCCAGAACGGTGTGGTCGAGACCCTGCGCGTCGACGGCGTGTTCGCCGACGCCTCGCTCGGCGGCAACTGGTACGTGGCGATCTCGACCCTCGAGCGGATCGTCCAGACCCCGCCGCGCGACGCGTTCGTGCTCGCCCGTCTGGCCGAGGGTGTCGACCCGAACCAGGCGCGGCCGATCATCCAGGAGGCCCTCGACGCCTTCCCACAGGCCGAGCTGCAGGACAACGCCGAGTTCCGTGCCCAGCAGGAGGCCCAGATCAACCAGCTGCTCGCCGTGATCACGGGGCTGCTCAGCATGGCGATGCTCATCGCCGTGGTCGGCATCGCCATCACGCTCGCCCTCTCGGTGTTCGAGCGGACCCGCGAGATCGGGCTCCTGCGAGCCGTCGGGATGACCCGCCGCCAGCTCCGGCGTGCCGTCCGCTGGGAGGCCGTCATCGTGTCGGTGTTCGGCGCCGTGGTCGGCGTGGTGGTCGGGCTCGGCCTCGGCGTGGCCCTCTCGCTCGCCGTGCCCGAGACCGTCATCGACGGGATCACCTTCCCCACCTCGATCGTGGTGACCGTGCTGGTCGCCGCGGTGCTGGCCGGCGTGCTCGCCGCCTGGTACCCGGCCCGCAAGGCCTCGAAGATGAACGTCCTCGAAGCGATCGCCACCGAGTGATCCTCCGAGCGGTGGCGTCACGTCACCGTGCGATCCGGCCGCCGCGTGCCAGTGCCCTCCCCCCGGGG
>CAYRXQ010000347.1:0-3166 GCA_964428115.1 uncultured Ilumatobacteraceae bacterium | reverse complement strand
CGCCGCCGACGCGTACGGCGTGACCGGGTTCCCGTTCACCGTCGTGGTCGGAGGCGCCGCCTCGTTCGAGACGGGGATCGAATTGCGCTCGACGGTGAAGCCGTTCGGCTACAAGCTGGGAGTCGCGGTGTTCCTCGACGGTGGCGACGTCACCGGGGGTCACCATGTCGGAGGTCACTGCGCCCGACACCACGTGGTAGGTGAGGATCTTGACGAGGACGTCCTGGTTCTCGGGCAGGAGCAGCGCGTCGAGCACGCCCTCGGGCAGGGCGGCGAAGGCCTCGTCGGTGGGGGCGAACACCGTGAACGGGCCGGGGCCCTGGAGCGTCTCGACCAGACCGGCGGCCGACACGGCGGCGACCAGGGTGGAGAAGCCCTCGGTGGAGGACGCGACCTCGACGATGTCGCCGGGCGCCATCGCGTCGGGTGCCTCGGTGGCGGCGGGCGCCTCGGTGGCGGCCGGGGCCTGGGTGGTGGGGGCGGCGTCGTTGGCGTCATCGCCACAGGCCGAGAGGGTCAGGGCTGCAACGGCGGCAAGTGCGCCGAGGGTACGGATCTTCATGAGGGGGGACCTTTCGGATCGGGGGGTTCCGTCTGTTCACGCCGCAAGTCGAACGGCTGACAGGTGTACGGAGCTCCGGGCGATCCGGATGACGGTGCGGCGAACTTCGGTCGAACCCGCGGTGACCGACGCTCAGGGTGCGTCGATCGCGGCGCGCACCTCGGCCACGTAGGCGCCCACCGCGTCGGGGCCGCCCTCCATCAGGCGTCGCATGACCGAGGCGCCCTGGATCACCCCGTCGGCCACCCGGGTCGCCTCGTAGGCCTGCGCGGCATCGGACACGCCGACGCCCACGAGGACCGGGATGTCGGTGATGCGCATGACCCTCGCGGCGAGCTCGGTGGCGGTGGTCGCCAGTGAGCTCCGTTCGCCCGTGACCCCCAGCAGGCCGCCCGAGTAGACGAACCCGCGGGTGCGCGCCGCGATGCGGGGCAGCCGCACATCGGGTGCGGTGGGCGCGGCCAGCATGATCGTCTCGATGCCGTGGGCATCGGCCGCCGCGGCCCAGGGGCCGACCTCCTCGAGGGGCAGATCGGGGAGGATGCAGCCGTCGATGCCGACCCGCGCGAGTCGGGCGGCGAACCGCTCCTCGCCCTCGTGGTGCACGAGGTTGTAGTAGGTCATGACGATCAGCGGGATGTCGACGTCGAGGTCGGGCACTGCGTCGAGGATCTCGGGTGGGGTGATCCCAGCATCGAGGGCGACCTGCGAGGCCTGCTGGATCACGGGGCCGTCCATGACCGGATCGGAGAACGGGATCCCGATCTCGATCGCGTCGGCGCCGGCCGCGGCGGCGGCCCGGATGGCGTCCTGCCAGCCCGGGTACCCCCCGGTGATGTACGGCACCAGCAGCTTGCGACCGTGGGCGCGCGCGTCGCGCAGGTGGGCCTCGAGGCGGGCCATCAGCCCAGCAGTTCCATGACCTGGGCGACGTCCTTGTCGCCGCGGCCCGACAGGTTCATGAGCACGGTGGCACCCTGCATGTTCGGCGCCTCGCGGGCGATCCAGGCCACGGCGTGCGCGCACTCGAGCGCCGGGATGATCCCCTCGGTCCGAGCGAGGAGCTCGAACCCGGCGAGGACCTCGTCGTCGGTGACCGTCGGGTACTCGGCCCGGCCGATCGATGCGAGGTACGAGTGCTCGGGGCCGACGCCCGGATAGTCGAGCCCCGCCGACACCGAGTGGGCCTCCTCGACCTGGCCGTACTCGTCCTGCATGAGGAAGCTGCGCATCCCGTGCACCACCCCGGGCATGCCGCGCGAGACCGCCGCACCGCCCGCGGGCTCGACCCCGATCAGCCGGGACTCGGTGTCGATGAAGCCCGAGAAGATGCCGATCGCGTTCGAGCCACCACCCACGCAGGCCACGACGTAGTCGGGGTGGGCGCCGTAACGCTCCTGGCACTGCTGGCGTGCCTCGTCACCGATGACCCGATGGAACTGGCGGACCATCCAGGGGTACGGGTGCGGGCCCATGACCGAGCCGAGGCAGTAGTGCGTGTCGCCGACCGTGGCGACCCAGTCGCGCATCGCCTCGTTGACGGCGTCCTTGAGGGTCCGGCTGCCGCTGTGGACGGCCTCGACCTCGGCGCCCAGGAGGCGCATCCGGAACACGTTGAGCGCCTGGCGCTCCACGTCGACGGCACCCATGTACACCTTGCACTCCAGGCCGAGGAGCGCAGCTGCGGTGGCGCTGGCCACCCCGTGCTGACCGGCGCCGGTCTCGGCCACGAGCCGGGTCTTGCCCATGCGCTTGGCGAGCAGGGCCTGGCCCAACACGTTGTTGATCTTGTGCGCGCCGGTGTGGTTCAGGTCTTCGCGCTTGAGCACCAAGCGGATGCCGAGCTGGCCACCGAGGTTGCGGCACTCGGTCAGGATCGACGGCCGCCCGGCGTACTCGCCCAGCACCGAGTCGAGCTCGCTGCGGAACATCGGATCGGCCCAGGCCTCCTTGAAGCCGGCCTCGAGCTCCTCGCAGGCCGGGACCAGGGTCTCGGGCACGAAGCGGCCGCCGAACTCGCCGAAGCGGCCCGTCTCGTCGGGTGGCGGCATGCGCTCGCCGTCGGGGGTGGTGGGGGGATCCAGGTGGAGGGTCATTCGTCAGCCCAGTCGTAGGGGAGGTCGTCGGGGCCCAGGTAGGGCGTCGGCGCAGCCGCTCGTGCGGCATCGATGAAGCGTTTCACCTTGAGCGCGTCTTTGCGACCTGGACGCTGTTCCACGCCCGATGACACATCGACGCCCCACGGCTCGATGGCCCGCACGGCGTCGGCGACGTTGTCGGGCGTCAGCCCGCCGGCCAGGATCAGACGAGCACCCTCGGGTACCTCGGCGGCGAGGCCCCAGTCGAAGACCTTGCCCGAGCCCGGGCTCGGCGCGTCGAGCAGCACCATGTCGGTGCCGTGGTCGAGCGCCCGGGCCAGCCGCGGCGACCCGGCCGGGAACGCCTTGATCACCCACCGCACCGCGGCGGCCACCTCGGTCGACTGGGCGGCTGTCTCGTTGCCGTGGAGCTGCGCCGCTTTGACCCCCGAGCGGTGCACCAGGTCGATGACCCGGGCCGGCAGCTCGTCCTGAACTGACGCATCGAAGGTCGTCACGCCGACCG
>CAYRXQ010000346.1:0-3178 GCA_964428115.1 uncultured Ilumatobacteraceae bacterium | reverse complement strand
TACCGGATGGACCCGCGCCAGATGGTCGACCAGCACCTCGAGAGCGGGGCCGGCGTGACCGTCGCCGCGATCCCGGTGCCCAAGCACGAGGCGTTCGACTTCGGCGTCATCGAGGTGGGCGAGGGTGGCGTCATCAAGAAGTTCCACGAGAAGTCACCGGACGCGCCGACCATGCCCGGCGACGACACGCGGTGCCTCGCGAGCATGGGCAACTACGTGTTCGACACCCAGACCCTGATCGACGTGGTCACCCCCCGGGAGAACCAGTACACCGACCTGGGCAGCCACGTGATCCCCGCGCTCACCGATGCCGGCGTCGCCCACGTCTACGACTTCTCGACCAACATCATCCCCGGCCAGGACGAACGTGAGCGTGGCTACTGGCGCGACGTCGGGACCCTCGACGCCTTCTACCACGCCAACATGGACCTCATCACCCCGGTGCCGGTGTTCAACCTCTACAACGACCGGTGGCCGGTGTACACGCACCGCAAGTCGCTCCCGCCGGCCAAGGTGTCACGCGGGCCGGGCGGCGAGCCCTCCTACGTCGACGGCAGCCTGCTGTGCCAGGGCTCGATCGTGTCGGGCGCCCACGTGGAGCGATCGATCATCGGACCCAGCGTGTACGTCGACCACGACGCCCACGTGACCGAGTCGATCATCTTCCCCGGCGTCCACATCGGTCCGGGCGCCCGGCTGCACCGGTGCATCATCGACAAGAACGTGATCATCCCCGACGGCTTCCGGATGGGTCGTGATCCCGAGGTCGACGCGCTGCACAGCGTGCTCAGCCCCGAGGGCATCGCCGTTGTCGAGAAGGACCACCGGCTCGCCTGACCCGCGGGCCGAGCGGACGACGCTGACCCGTCAGTCGGGCCCGAGCGCCAACTGGTGCGCGCCGAGCACCAACCCGAGACCGAGCGCCAACGACGCCCACTGGGCGCGGTAGCCGAGTGATCCGACGGTCGGCGGGTTCGTGATCGGGACGGTGACCGCGACGTCGGCGCCGTCCTGTTCGACCACGGTGCTCGGCGCCACCTCGACCCGCACCACGTGATGGGCGCCAGCCACCTGCGCATCGATGACGAGCGTGCCGCCCGCCGGCGGGCCCGTGCGGACCACCACCTCGACCCCGCGGTCGGTCCGCCACCGGCGACGGCCGGGGTCGTTGGCGGCGGCACCGGCACCGGGCTGCAGGGTGCCTGCGCCAGCCACCCGGGCGAGCACCATCGCCAGACCGATGCCCCGCACGAGCGGATCCACGCCGTCGCCGGTGCGCTCACCCGTGGCGGAATCCGGCCGAACGTGGCGGACCTCCACCAACTGCCGAGGCGGACGCCCCTCGAGGAGGCGCATCGCCACGCTGACCGCCGGCGCGTACGGCGTCGGGTCACCGTGGACGACCTGCCCCGACACGCCTACGAGCCGGGCGGCGAGCGCCTCGAGCCCGGCGCGGTCGACCGCGATCGCCGTGGTCACCACGACCGTCGCCCCGGCCTCGAGGAGCGTCACGAGATCGTCGGACGCCGTCGGGTCGTCGGCCCCGAGCACCACCACGTGCGGCGGTCGGGTGAGCCCGAGTGCGGCAGGGCCGTGCCGACGGAGCTCGTCGAGCGGCACCGACGCACAACCGAAGGCCTCGGCGGCCAGCTGCGCTCGGTCGGCCTGGGCGTCGGCCACGCCGACCACCGCCCACCCCGCGGCGACGGCGCCGAGCCCGTGGGCCACGGCGTCGGCTCCGACGCCCCACAGCACCACGGTCGGCGCGGTCATCGACCGTGGAGCTGGGCGACCACCGGCGCGAACGCGTCGAGCTCGTCGGGTCCGACGATCACGTAGCTGAACCCCCAGCGCTCGCGTCGGGCGAGCAGGTCGTCGATGAGCTTCGACGGTGGTCCGATGAGCGCGAACGGCGACTCGCGGATGAGCGACGGGTCTACCGCCAACATCGAGGAGAGTCCCTCGATCGCGGCGTCGGCGTCCTCGGTGACGTTGACCATGAACGCCCGCACGTTCAGCTCGATGTCGTCGAGGCGATGGGCGCCCGCCGCTCGCACGCGGTCGATCTTGGTGTCGACGGCGTCGGCGCTCATGGTGGCGATCACGTCGGGGCCGACCGCGCCGGCGGTGATCGTCGCGTTGATGCCCACGATGTCGGCCTCGCGTGCCGCGATGCCGAGCACCCTGGGGCCGCCACCGCCGATGAGGATCGGGGGTCGCGGCTGCTGGATCGGCTTGGGGCGGCCATCGTGCCCGCTGATGCGGTAGTGCTCGCCCTCGAAGCTGAACGGGTCGGGTCCGAGCAGGCCCTTGATGACGGCGAGCCCCTCCTCGAATCGATCGATGCGCACGCTGGGCCGGTCGTAGGTGATGCCCGACTGCTCGTAGTCGGTCCGCATCCAGCCCGCGCCCAACCCGATCTCGACGCGTCCGTCGCTGAGGACGTCCATCGTGGCGAGCTCCTTGGCCAGCACGAGCGGATGCTTGTAGTCGTTGTCGAACACCAGTGCGCCGAGGCGCAATGTGGTGGTGGCGTCGGCCATCGCCTGGAGCGCCGGCACCGGTGCCAGCTGGTCGTCGAAGTGGTCGGGCATGGTGGCCGTCGCGTAGCCGAGCGACTCGATCCGTCGGGTCATCTCGACCCATGCGGTCCGGGTCGGGGCGCCGCGCAGCTGGACACCGAATCGGAACGGACGAGGCGCGCTGGACATGGCTGCGACCGTAGCCCTGACCGTTGCGGGCCGCCGCCCGGAGCGCGCACCTGCTCACTAGTGTCGTCGGCGTCGTGGGTCGTCTCGTCTGGCTCGTCCGTCTCGCACTGGTCATCGGTGCCGGTGCGCTGCTGCTCACCGGCACCGTCGTCGCGGTCGCGCCCAGGGTCTGGCGGATCGCGAACGCGCACGAGCAGATCCCGATCGGGTTGCCCGAGTTCCAGCCGCTGGCCCAGCGCACCTACGTCTACGACACCGAGGGCAACGAGATCGCGGTGTTCGAGCTCGAGAACAGCCAACCGATCTCGCTGGCCGACGTGCCCGACCAGGTGATCGACGCGTTCCTGGCCGTGGAGGACGACGAGTTCTTCGTGCACGACGGGGTGAACGTCCGCAGCCTCGTGCGGGCGACGCTGTCGAACTTCGCCTCCGACGCCCCACAGCAGGGGGCGTCGACGATCACCATG
>CAYRXQ010000345.1:0-3184 GCA_964428115.1 uncultured Ilumatobacteraceae bacterium | reverse complement strand
GCGCTGCGCGGTCGTGCGGCGCTCGCACAGGGTCGGCTGGCCTACCGCGCCTTCACCGAGACCTTCAGCGGGCCGCGGTGGGAGGCCCTCGCAGCGCGCGGTGCCCGGGTCCAACGACCGTTGTGGGCCAGCACGGGCACCAAGAACCCGGCCTACTCCGACGTCGCCTACGTCGACGGGTTGATCGGGCCCGACACCGTCAACACGTTGCCCGAACCGACCCTCGAGGCCTTCGACGACCACGGGGTCGTGGCGCGCACCGTCGACGCGGACCTCGACGAGGCCGATCGTGTCTGGGCCGAGCTCGCCGCGGTCGGCGTCGACATGGACGATGTCGCCGAGACGCTCGAGCGCGAGGGCGTCGCCAGCTTCCAGGCCAGCTTCGACGAGCTCCTCGCGGCGCTCGCCGAGCGCGCGGAGCAACTGCGTGTCCGCTGAGCGGCCGGCCGACCCGGCGACGACCCCGGTGCCCCCGCACCCCGACGAACGGGCGCTCGAGGTGGCGCGCCGCATCGTGGACGAGCTCGGCCTCGACGCAGAGGGACGGATCGCCGTCGAGACACTGGCCGAGACGATCGGACTGCTCCTCGACCGTCCGAGCCCGCTCGACCTCAAGATCGCGAGCGCAGCGATGACCGAGATGCGCGACGCGTTCGCGATGTTCTCGGGCTACCGCGACGAACCGAAGGTCACGATCTTCGGCTCGGCGCGCACCCGCGCCCACGACCCGCTCTACGACCACACCCGTCGGATCGCCGCCGAGCTGGCGGCTCGCGGCTGGATGGTCATCACGGGCGCCGGTCCCGGGATCATGCAGGCCGGCATGGAGGGGGCGGGGCGGGAGCGCAGCATCGGCGTCTCGATCCGGTTGCCCTTCGAGCAGGGTGCCAACTCGGTGATCGCCGGCGACGCCAAGTACGTCAGCATGAAGTACTTCTTCACCCGCAAGCTGATGCTCGTGAAGGAGAGCGCGGCGTTCGTCTGCCTGCCCGGCGGGTTCGGCACCCTCGACGAGACCTTCGAGCTGCTCACCCTCACCCAGACCGGCAAGGGGCTCCCCGTGCCGATCGTGTTCCTCGACACCCCGGGCGACCGGTACTGGGAGACCGTCGACGAGTTCGTCCAGCATCAGCTCATCGCCCGCGGATTCGTGTCCGAGGGCGACACGCGCCTGTACAAGATCACCGACTCGTGCGCCGAGGCCGTTGCCGAGATCGAGCGCTTCTACGCGAACTACGACTCGATCCGATTCGTGGGCGACGACCTCATCGTCCGTCTCCGACGGGCACCGACCGACGAGCAGCTCGAGGAGCTCAACCAGCGCTTCGGCCATCTGGTGGCGGCTGGGCAGATCCGACGGACCGAGGCCTACGGCGTCGAGCGGCGGCAGGCCGACCGTGTCGACCTGCCGCGGATCGCGTTCACCTTCGCCAAGCACGGCTACAGCGACCTGCGGGCCATGATCGACCTGCTCAACGGCTACGTCGTGGGCGACTGACCACCGTGCACGTCGCCCAGCTCTGGCGCTATCCGGTCAAGTCGATGATCGGCCAACAGGTCGACACCGTGGAGATCGGCCCGCTCGGGATCCTCGGCGACCGACGCTGGGCCACCCGCGATCTCGAGCGCGATGGGATCCGCGGCGCCAAGCAACTCGGCCCGCTCATGCAGTGCCGGGCGGTCGACCTCGCGCCCGACGAGACCACCGGAGCAGGTCAGGTCGAGATCGAGCTGCCCGACGGGCGACGCGTCCGCTCCGACGATCCCGAGGTCGACGCCGTGCTGTCGGACTTCCTCGGGCGAGCGGTCCGCCTCGAGTCGCTGCCCGACGCCGGCGACCTCGACCACTTCCGGCGTGGCGTGCCCGACCACGAGGATCCGATCGAGGAGTTCCGAGCGGTCATGGGGCGCGACGCCGATGAGCCGCTCCCCGACCCCTCGGTGTTCCCGCCCGAGATCTTCGAGTTCGAGTCGCCGCCCGGCACGCACCACGACGCCTGGCCGCTGCTGGTCATGACCACCTCGGCGTTGCGATCGCTGGCCGAGGCGCTGCCTGCCTCGGTGGTCGACGTGCTCCGCTTCCGACCCTCCGTCCTGGTCGACTCCGGCGACCTGCCCGGTCACCCCGAGTTCGAGTGGGTCCACCGGGGTCTGCGCGTCGGGTCCGTCGAGCTCGAGCTGCTCGATCCGTGCCCGCGCTGCGTGATGGTGACCCGCGAGGTCACCCCGGACATCCCCGCCGACCGGGCCGTGCTACGCCACATCGTGCGCGATCTCGGCCAGGCGGTCGGGATCTACGCACGGGTGCGCACGCCGGGGCGCATCACCGCCGGCGACACGGTCGAACTGGACTGACCGCCGGCGCGACCGGCCCGCCGTCACCGGCGCGGAGCGCGCCGGCTCAGTCGAGCGTCCGCAGCAGGTTCGTCGCCTTCTCCACAGCCCGGCGAGCCTGGGTCAGGGTCCGGTCCGCCGCCGGGCGCTCGGTAGCGCCCTCGGCCACCGCCTCGCGCAGCAGGTCGAACGCCAGCTCGTCGAGATCTTCGCCGATCTGCGCCAGGCGCTCGGCGAGCTCCCCGGCCCGACTCACGGCAACGCCGCCGCGAGCAGCTCGATCGGGTGACGGACGGTGACCCCGGCCGCCGCGAGGTGCATCGCACAGCCGGGGTTCGCGCTCGCCAGGACCCGCTCCCCACCGGTGCCCCCGGCACGTTCGATGGCCGCGAGCTTGCGGTCGCGCACCGCGCCGGCCAGCTCGGGTTCGAGCGCCGAGTACGCACCACCGGCGCCGCAGCACAGCCCCTCGTCGTCGAGCTCGACCAGGGTCGCGAACAGCCCGAGCACACGGCGAACCGGCAGGTGAGCCCGCTGGACGTGACGCAGGTGGCAGGGATCCTGGACGAGGATCGGACCGGTGCGCCGCGTCAGCTCGGGCAGCCGTGACGCGTTCGCGTCGATCCACTCGTGGACGTCGTACACCCTGGCCGCGAAGTCCGCTGCCTCCGCCGTGCCGACGAGGTGCCCGGCATCCTTCAGCGCCGCACCGCAGCCCGCGGAGTCGACCAGGATCGGCGCGTCGCCCGGCATCGTCCGACGGCACCGCTCGAGCAGCGCGCGGGCCTCGTCGACCAGTCCGGCGTGCGCGTGCAGCGCGCCGCAGCACCCCGCTCCGCCACCGGGGACC
>CAYRXQ010000344.1:0-3203 GCA_964428115.1 uncultured Ilumatobacteraceae bacterium | reverse complement strand
CATGCCTTCGAGGTCTTCTGGGAGCGCTACGGCAAGGACGTCGGCCCCAAGACGACCGTGCTCCTGCTCGGCGACGCCCGGAACAACTACCACTCCAGCCAGGCCTGGGTGGTCAAGGAGATCCGGTCCAAGGCGCGCCACGTCTACTGGCTCAACCCCGAGCCGAAGTCGTACTGGAACACGGGCGACTCGATCGTGGGCGAGTACGGCACCCACACCGACGGGGTCTACGAGTGCCGCAACCTGCGGCAGCTCGAGGGCTTCGTCGAGAAGCTCGCCTGATCGCGTCGCCGTCACCCCGCCCGGCCCTCGGGCCGGAGTTGGTCGACTCCGTGAACGCACTGTGAACGGAGCACGGCGGTGTCGCAACGGCCATAGCGTCGGGTGCCGTGCACATCCCGCTCGTGGATCTCGACCCGTGGTTCCGTGGCGACGCCGATGATCGCCAGCGGCTCGCCGAGGAGGTCGACCGCCACCTCCAGGCCGTCGGCTTCCTGCTCGTGACCGGCCATGGGATCGCTCCCGAGGTATTCAGCGACGCGCGTGAGGCGGTCCGTTCGTTCTCGCGGCTGCCGCTCGAGGTCAAGCAGCGCTACCACCAGCGCGACGGCGCCTACCGGGGTTGGGTGGGCCTGGGCGAGGAGTCGAACGCCGGCGCGTACGGCGTCGACTCGCCGCCCGACCTCAAGGAGACGTACGCGGTCGGGACGCCCGACGTCAGCGAGGAGTTGCTGGCCCGCGCGCCGCGCTGGTTCGCCCCCAACATCTATCCCGACGACACCGTCCCCGAGTTCCGCCCGGCGGTCGACCGGTTCATCTGCGAGGCGCGTGGGCTCGTCGACGAGCTCCTCGACCTGCTGTCGGTGGCGCTCGGGATGCCGATCGACACGATGCGCTCGTTCTGCACGACCCCGTCGCTGAGCGCGAGCTTCAACTGGTACCTGCCCCGAACCGCGCTGGCCACCGAGGTGCTCCCCGGCCAGTACCGCATCGGCCCGCACACCGACTACGGCACGCTCACGGTGCTCGACCGCCAGGCCGGCGCCGGCGGGCTGGAGGTGCTCGCCGACGGGGAGTGGATCACCGCGCCCTGGGTCGAGGGCGGGCTCGTGGTGAACACCGGCCTGCTCATGGGGCGCTGGTCGAACGACCGCTGGAGCCCCAACGTCCACCGGGTCGCACCGCCGCCGGCCGAGGATCCCGACGAGGAGCTCATCTCGCTCGTGCTGTTCCACGACCCCGATCACGACGCCGTCATCGCCCCGCTCGACGGCTGCTGCGGCCCCGACCACCCGCCGCGGTACGAGCCGGTGGTCGCGGGCGAGCACCTGGCCCGGATGATGGACGCCCTGGCCGTCGGCGACGACGCCTGACCCGGCCGCGGTCCACCCCGCAGGGCCTGATCGACACACCCCACCGAACACCCCACCGAACACCCGAGGAGACCCACACCATGACCACCACCCCTCCTGCCCGTCGCACGGGTCGTCGCCGCGCCGTCGTCGGCGTCGCGCTCGCCGCGAGCCTGGTGCTCGCGGCCTGCGGTGACGACGAGTCGTCCGACTCCGCAGCCACCACCGCGCCCGCCGGCACCGAGCCCACCGGCACCGAGCCGGCCGGGACGGAGCCCGCCGGGACCGAGCCCGAGTCCACCGACGGCGGGGCCGCCTCCGGGCCGCTCGCCGGCGTGTGCCCCGACCCGGTCGTCATCCAGACCGACTGGTTCCCCGAGTCGGAGCACGGCGCGCTGTACCAGCTCGTGGGCGACGGGGCCGAGATCGACGCGAACGCCAAGATCGTCAGCGGTCCGATGGTGCTCAGCGGCGGGGTGCCGGCCGGCGTGGGCGTCGAGATCCGCTCGGGCGGACCCGCGATCGGGTTCCAGCCCGTGAGCGCGCAGCTCTACGCCGACACCGACATCACGATCGGGTACGTCTCGACCGACGAGGCGACCCTCAACGCCGAGGACCTGCCGACCGTGGCCGTGGTCGCACCGCTCGAGAAGAACCCGCAGATCATCATGTGGGACCCCGAGACGTACCCCGACGTGACCTCGATCGCCGATCTGGGCGAGCTCGGCGTCACCATCAACGTCTTCTCAGGCGGCACCTTCATCGACGTGTTCGTGAACGAGGGCGTGGTCACCCAGGACCAGATCGACCCGTCCTACGACGGCTCGCCGGCCCGCTTCATCGCCGAGGGCGGCGCGATCGCCCAGCAGGGCTTCGCCTCGGAGAGCCCGTTCAGCTACGAGCAGGTGTACGAGGAGTGGGCCCGTCCGGTCGCCTTCGAGCTCATCCACGACGCCGGTCTCGAGGTCTACTCGCAGCCGCTCGCCGTGCGCGCCGGGGATCTCGAGGAGCTCAGCCCCTGCCTCGAGCTGCTGGTGCCGGCGGTGCAGCAGGCCGCCGTCGACTTCGTGACCGATCCGTCGGCCACGAACGCCCTCATCGTCGAGACCGTCGAGACCTTCGCCGACTTCTGGGTCTATCCCGCCGAGCTGGCCGAGTTCTCGGTGGCCACGATGCTCGACCTGGGTCTGATCGCCAACGGGCCCAACGCCACGCTGGGCGACTTCGTCGACGAGCGGGTCCAGGGCGTCATCGACCAGATGACCGCCGCGGGCATGGGCGTCCCCGAGGGCTTGACCGCCGCCGACCTCGTGACGAACGAGTTCATCGACGACTCGATCGGCCTCGCCGGCTGATGCACTGGGGTCGGGGCGGGCGGTTCGTCCGGTCGCCCCGACCCGGTCACCCCCGCCCGGTCACCCCCCGCGCTGGTAGTTCGGTGCTTCCTTGGTGATCGTCACGTCGTGGGGGTGGCTCTCGGCGCGTCCCGCGGTCGTCACCCGCACGAAGCGGGAGGTGGTCCGCAGGGCCTCGAGGTCGGCGGCCCCGGCGTAGCCCATGCCGCTGCGCAGGCCGCCCACGAGCTGGTACACGGTGTCGCTGAGTGGCCCGGCGTACGGGACACGGCCCTCGATGCCCTCGGGGACCAGCTTGCGGGTGGCCGCACCGACGGCGCTCGCAGATTGGCCGGTGGCGTAGCGGTCGGCGCCGAGCCCCTGCATCGCTCCGAGCGATCCCATGCCGCGGTAGCTCTTGAACCGCCGCCCCTCGAACAGCTCGGTCTCACCGGGGCTCTCCTCGGTGCCGGCCAGCAGCGAGCCGAGCATCACGCAATCGGCCCCGGCGGCGAGC
>CAYRXQ010000343.1:0-3209 GCA_964428115.1 uncultured Ilumatobacteraceae bacterium | reverse complement strand
GACCAGGACCGCCGGAGCGCGTCGAGCTACACCTGGGTCTTCAACGTCGTCTAGGAACCGCCGCGATCCGGCCGACAGTTGCGCCTGCTCAGTGCCCCACACGCTCGCGAAGCGTCCTCGCACCTTGTCCTCCGGGACCTGATGGCCACACCCAGTGTGCCCGTCCGGCCGCGTCAGACCGGCGGGAGCTCGCCGGTCTCGAGGAGCACCAGGAACCCGGCCTCGTCGAGGATCGGGATGCCGAGCTGCTCGGCCTTGGTGAGCTTGCTCGCTCCCGGCGAGGCACCCACGACCACGGCGAAGGTCTTGGCGCTCACGCTGCCGGGGCTCTTGCCGCCGCGCAGGATCACCGCCTGCTCGGCCTCCTCCCGGGTGAAGCCCCCGAGCGTGCCGGTGACCACCACGGTCTTGCCGGCCAACACCTCGGGGATCGCGGCGCGCTCGGCGGCGGCGGCTGCGGCCGCCTCCTCGCTGCCGAAGTCGACCCCCGCGGAGCGGAGCCGCGCGACGAAGTCGACCGTCGGCGGCCGGGCGGCCCATTCCACGATCGAGCCGGCGATGACCTCCCCTACCCCGTCGACCGCGGCGAGCTCCTCGGCCGACGCGGCGAGCAGACGGTCGAGCGTGACGAAGCGCGCGGCCAGGGCCTGGGCGGCCGCCGGGCCGAGGTGCCGGACCCCGAACGCGATGAGCAGCCGGGCGAGCGGCTGGCGGCGCGACGCGTCGACGGCGTCGACGAGCTTCTGTGCGCTCACCTGCGCGAAGCCCTCGAGGCCGGCGACCTGTTCGACGGTGAGCCGGTAGAGGTCGGCCGGGTCGGCCACCAGCCCGGCTCCGGTGAGCTGCACCACCGTCCGCTCACCGAGGCCCTCGATGTCGAGCGCGCCGCGCGAGCCCCAGTGAACCAGGCGCTGGTCGCGCTGGAACGGGCAGGCCACCTCGACGCATCGGGTGTCGGCCTCGCCCTCGGGGCGCACGAGCAGCGTCGACAACGGACAGGGGCATCGCTCGGGGAACACCCAGGGCGGGGTCCCCTCGGGGCGCAGCGCCACGATCGGCCCGACCACCTCGGGGATCACGTCGCCGGCCTTGCGCACGATCACCGTGTCGCCGGGCCGGACATCCTTGAGGGCCACCTGGTCCTGGTTGTGGAGCGTGGCCATGCTCACCGTCGACCCGCCGACGAAGACCGGTTCCAGCACGGCGAAGGGCGTCGCTCGACCGGTGCGCCCGATCGAGATCTGGATGTCGCGCAGCAGCGTCGAGCGCTCCTCGGGCGGGAACTTGTACGCGATCGCCCATCGGGGCGCCCGCGAGGTGAACCCGAGCCGCTCCCGCTGGGCGGTGGCGTCGAGCTTGACGACCACGCCGTCGATCTCGTAGCCCAGGTCGTGGCGATGCTCCTGCCAGTGGAGGCAGTGCGCCGCCACCTCCTCGAGGGTCGCGAACGACCGCACCTCGGGGTTGACCGGGAAGCCCCAGGTGGCGAGTAGCTCGAGCGAGGCGAGGTGCGAGGTCGGCATCTCGGCACCCTCGAGATGCCCGAGCTGGTACGACCAGAACGCGAGCTCGCGTGCGGCGGTGATCGCAGGATCCTTCTGACGCAGGCTGCCGGCGGCCGCATTGCGCGGGTTGACGAAGCGCCGGTCGCCGCGCTCGTCGGCCGCCGCGTTCAGCCCGTCGAAGCTGGCGACGGGCATGTACACCTCGCCGCGGACCTCGAGCACGGCGGGCACACCGACATCGGCGGACGTCGCGAGACGATCCGGGATCGCTGCGATCGTCGCCACGTTCGCGGTCACGTCCTCGCCGACGCGGCCGTCACCGCGGGTCGCCGCCTGCACGAAGCGACCCTGCTCGTAGCGCAGGCTCATCGCGAGGCCGTCGATCTTGAGCTCGCAGACGAAGGTGGGGATCTCGCCGTCGAGCCCGCGCAGCACCCGGTCGCCCCAGGCGCGCAGCTCGTCGGCGTCCATCGCGTTGTCGAGGCTCGTCATCGGCACGGTGTGCACCACCGGCGAGAACGTGGCACTCGGCGCGCCCCCGACGCGGCCCGTGGGCGACACGGGCGACGCCAGATCGGGGTGCTCGGCCTCGAGGCGGCGCAGCTCGCGCACGAGCAGGTCGTAGTCGGCGTCGGGGAGCTCGGGCTGGTCGAGCTCGTGGTACTGCCGATCGTGGTGGGCGATGAGCTCGCGCAGCTCGGCCACGCGATCGGCGGGCGTCATCTCACGCGCCGAGGACGAAGCGGGTGGCCGTCGCCTGATCGCGCACCCGCCGCGAGATGTCACGGACCATGCGCGAGATGCGCTCCGCGACCTGCGGGGAGTGCGTGCCGAGACCGCAGTGCGGGGTGATGAGGCTCTGGCGGCGCAGGGCCACCGGATCGGCGCCCGACTGCACCAGGTCGCACCACAGCCCGCTGAGCTGGTGCCAGGCGCGACCGGCCGTGACCCCGATCGGGCCGTCGGTGGCGATGGCCCCCCAGGCGATCCAGCCGCCACGCTCGAGGAAGTCGTGCAGGTACCCGCCGACGGACCGCAGGTCCTTCGTGGCGGGCAGCGACACCAGTTGCGGGCCGGCCGCGAGCACCGAGGCCCAGTCGGTGGGAGCACAGCAGTGCACCCCGACCGTGGCCCGGTCGCCCACCGTGGCCAGGGCGGCCGACAGCAGGTCGACGGCCGTGTCGGGAGCGATCGGGAAGTCGTTCGACATCAGGTCGGCCAGCCAGGGCTCGTCGAAGACCACCAGCTGCGGGGAACCCGGGAGCGCCTCGGCGACGGCGTCGCCGAGCGAGCGGACGTGCTCGTCGACCACGTTGGCGGCCACCCGGAACGCGAGGTCGACGGGTGCCCCGGCGCGGGTCAGCGCGACGCCGAGCGACACCGGGCCGACGAACTGCCACTTGACGGGCGAGCCGGCGAGCCCGCGGGCGCGAGCGACCTCGAGGAAGACCCGGAACCCGAGGAACGGGTCCGCGGCCAGGTCGGTCGTCACCGGCGCCTCGGGATCGAGCCCGTCCCGGTCGACCGACATCGAGGCGTAGGGACCGCCGGCAACACCTGCGACACCGACGAGCGCCTGGGCGATCATCGACTCGGCGGGTGAGCGGCGCGGCAGGCTCGGCACCGTGAGGACCTCGAACTCGCGGAGCGCGAAGTCGGCCGCGGCCCGAGCGTCGCGATGCGGGAGGCTGCGGCCTTCGCCCC
>CAYRXQ010000342.1:0-3223 GCA_964428115.1 uncultured Ilumatobacteraceae bacterium | reverse complement strand
TGAGGTGCTGCTGGCGGTCGAGCTGGAGGCCCCGATCGGTGATCTCCCGGTCGAGGTGGATGGCCAGCTGGGGCACCCGGGCGATCGGGGTCGCGACGTCCACGAGGGCCCGGGAGCCGTCGGCGAACACCAGTCGGCCGGCGACGCCGAGGTCGCGGTCGAGCCACGAGTTGGCGAGGATGCCGCCGTACACCTCCACTCCGAGCTGCTTCCACCCGAGGGTGCCGACGTCGGGGCGGGGCTTGACCCGCAGGCCGGGCGAGTCGGTGTGCGCTCCCACGATCCGCAGACCCCGGACCGCGCCCTGCGCTGGACGGTCGGCGGGGAGCCGCCAGGCGATCAGCGCCCCGTCGCGGATGACGTAGCCGCGGTCGGGCACCTCGGCCCAGGCGGCCAGCTCGTCGAGCTCGACGAATCCGGCGGCGCCGAGCAGCGCGGCGCCGTGCGCCACGGCGTGGAACGGTGAGACGGCCGCGTCGAGGTGGGCGCGCAGGTCGTCGAGCGTGGGTGCGGTCGGGTTGGTCACGGGTGCGGCTCCAGAAGGCAGGTCGTCGGTCGGGTCGTGCGCGGGTCGTGTGGCCGGGTCGACCGGGTCGGTCAGCCCTGCTGGAACAGGCCCATCGGGAGCCCGGTCCCGCGCAGGTGCACGGTCTCGTTGATGGTGACGACCGATCGCTCCCCGCTGCGGGCCGCGGCGACCCGATGGATGGAGGTGTAGTTCGGGTAGAAGAAGCTCGAGGTCGGGTCGGCCAGGTGGAGCACGTGCGCGAGGTAGGCGTTGATCACCCCACCGTGGCACACCACGGCCACCCGGTCGCCCGGGTGGGTCTCGACGAGTCGTTCGAGGGCCGTCACGACGCGGGCGGTGAACTCGGCGGGCGACTCGCCCGATCCGTCCCAGGTGCCGAGCAGCAGGTCGCGCCAGCGCGGATCGTCGGCCGCCTTGAGCTCCTCCACGGGCACGTACTCCGAGGAGTGCCGATCGAACTCCGCGACGTCGTCGACGACGGCCGGGGTGAGGTCGTGGGTGACCGCCAGCGGCGCCCCGGTCTCGACGGCGCGCCGCAGCGGGCTGGTGTAGAGCGCGTCGAGGTGCTCGGTCGCGAGGTAGTCGGCGAGGCGGTCGGCCTGGGCTCGGCCCACCTCGGACAGCTCCGGATCGGCGGGGCCCACGGCCAGCTCGCGCCGGACCGGGAGGGCGTGTCGGATGAGGAGCAGCTCCACGATCGACTAGATAAGCAGGCGTGACCCGACGGACGAAGATCGTGGCGACGCTCGGACCGGCCTGCGACGAGGGCGGTGCGCTCGACGCGCTGCTCGCTGCGGGTGTCGACGTGGTGCGCCTCAACCTCAGCCACGGGCCGTTGCCCGAGCACCTCGAGCGGCTCGATCGCGTTCGTCGCTCGGCGGAGCGGATCGGGCGTCATGTCGCAGTCCTCGCGGATCTCCCCGGCCCCAAGGTCCGCGCCGGACGGTTCCCCGACGGTGGCGTGGCGATCGACGCGGGCAGCCTCGTGCGACTCAGTTCGGGCTCGGGCGGCAGCAACTCGGGGGCGATCACGGTCGACTACCCCCCGCTGGCGACCGACCTCACCGTCGGCGACCGGATCATCCTCGGCGACGGCGCGATCTCGATGCGGGTCACCGAGCAGCTCGAGGGGGCGGTCCTCGCGCTGGTGGAGACCGGCGGTCGGACGCAGGGCCGTCCCGGGGTCCACCTGTCCTCGGAGCGGCTCCGGCTGACGTCGCCAACCGCAGAGGACCTGGTGCTCGCCGAGGCGGTCGCGGATGCCGGGGTGGAGTTCATCGCCGTGTCCTTCGTCCGGGAGGGCAGCGACGTCGACGAGGTGCGCGCCGTGGTCGGCGACCGCGCGGCCCTGGTCGCCAAGATCGAGACGGCGGCATCGATCTCGAACCTCGACGGGCTCATCGCCGCCTCGGACGCGATCATGGTGGCCCGCGGCGACCTCGGCATCGACTGCCCGCTCGAGGACGTGCCGCACCTGCAGAAGCGGATCATCCGCCGATGCGTCGAGCTCGGCGTCCCGGTCATCACCGCGACCCAGATGCTCGAGTCGATGGTGTCGGCACCAGCGCCGACCCGGGCCGAGGTGAGCGATGTGGCGAACGCGGTGTTCGACGGCACCGACGCCCTCATGCTGTCGGGGGAGACGGCCATCGGTCACGACCCGGTCGCCGTCGTCGAGCACATGGCGCGGATCGCCGAGACCGCCGAGTCGCAGTCCAGCTACCGCCGCTGGGCGGAGCGGCTCGCGCAGTCGATGCACCACGACCTCGAGCCCCACATCGACCGGATCACCGCAGCGATGACCCACGCCGCGTCGCAGGCGGCCATCGACGTCGAGGCCGACGCCATCCTGTGCTGTACCCGCTCGGGACGCACCGCCCGGGCGATGGCCCGGTTCCGTCCCGGGGCGCAGCTCATCGGGCTGTCACCCGACCCGCGCACGGTGCGGTCGATGGCGCTCTCCTGGGGCATCGACCCGATCCAGGTCGACACGTACCACACGACCGACGAGATGGTCTGGTTCGCCGTCGAGACCGCCGTGCTCCAGGGCCGCCTCGCGGCGGGCCAGACGGCGCTCGTGCTGGCCGGCGCACCCGACCGGCCGAGCTCGGCCGCGGCCGACGTGCTGCGGATCGTCACGGTCGCATGAGCCCGGTCGACCCCTGGGTGCCCTGGGCCGAGGAGGCCGGTCCCGAGGAGGCACCGCTCGTGGTGCTGGTGCACGGTTCGATGGATCGGTCGGCCGGGTTGCTCAAGCTCAGCCGTCGGCTCGACGCCGGGTACCGGGTCCTGCGCTACGACCGGCGGGGCTACGGACGGTCGTCACCGCACGACGGGCCGTACGCCGTGGCCGATCAGGTCGACGATCTCCTCGCGCTGGTCGACGGGCGCCGAGCGCTCCTGTTCGGGCACAGCTACGGGGGCAACGTCGTGCTCGCCGCCGCGGCCCGGGTGCCCGAGCAGGTCGTGGGGGTGGTCGTGTTCGAGACCCCGCTGTCGTGGTTCGACTGGTGGCCGGGAACGACGGCAGGCGCGCGGGCCCTGGCCACCGAAGGTGAACCCGACGAGGCCGCCGAGCGCTTCATGCGCCGGCTCATCGGCGACGAGCGCTGGGACCGCCTGCCACCCAGCAGCCGCGCCGCGCGGCGGGCCGAGGGCATCGCGATGGTCGGGGAGCTGACCGCGCTGCGCCAG